>JAGRMO010000012.1 GCA_020441205.1 Maritimibacter sp. | reverse complement strand
AGGATCTGCGGCGGCGCGGCGTCCGCCGCCGCCCAGAGCCGATCCTTCGGCGCGCCCTCGCGCCAGACGAAACCGAAGCGCGGCGCGGCCCCGGCGAGCGCGCCGACCGCAGCCGGAGGAATTGGGCCGCGCCGCCGCGCCGCCGCGATCAGCCCGCGCACGCTGCGGGCGAAACCGGCAAAATCGGCCTCGGGATCGGCCTCGGCGAAGATCGGCAGCGGATGGGCGATTCCCTCGATCCCCCGAAGGGTCGCGAGCGCCCCCGGCGCGCCGGTCATCCGGGCGATAACGATCAGGTAGACGGCGAATACATACTCGGCCGGCTCGACGCCGATCCCGGCCGCGCGGCGCTTGACGGTCTCGAACATCCCGGCCGGCAGGCTGCGGGTCACGGTGCCCAGTTGTCCGGCGGTACCGGGGCCTGCCTCGCGCGCGGCGAAATGCGGCAGCGCGCCGGTCCGTGCGGCCGCCCCCGCCAGCGCCACGCGCCAGCTTGCATCATATTGGGATTCCAGCGGGTCCGACGGCGCCACGCGCCCGCTCAGCCCAGCGAAGCTGTCCTCGAGTAGCATAACGATTCGGCTCCTGCTCACGGCCGTTCGAATGTCTTTGGTTGAGCCCGTCCACCCGGGGTGGCGAAGTCACCGGTTTTGCACTTTCAAAACATCGGCCCGGATAATTCGCAATATTCAATTGGGTTAGGGTCTCTGCCCCTAGGGTGTGACGGGCATATGCATTTTGATCTGCTTGACGCGCTGCGGCCCGCCAATCGGGGCGGGCCGCAGCGGAGTTTCGCCGGTGGGATCGCGGCCGGATCAGGCGGGGGCTGTCTTGCCCGGTGCATGCGCCCGCGCCGAAGCGCTCATCCGGCTGACGATGGCCGGCGCCTCGCGGATCAGTCGGTCGTCGGTCACCGCATGCACCATGAACAGCGCGAAATCCGTCCGCCGGGTCTTGTTCGAGGCGAGCACCGGGTCGCCCACATGCGCCGACCAGGTCGGCAGCCCCTCGCTCTCGCCCTCCTCGAGATCCGAGCCGCGCACCACCGTCCAGGCGGTGTCGGAGCCAAAGATCATCTCGGTCGCGCGCAGCTGGTCCGAGATATCGGCCATCCGCGTCGCCCAGCCGATGAAGGTGAACAGCCCGTAGATGAACCGCTGGCGCAGGCTGTAGCGATCCTGGCCGTCGCGGCTGATGTGCCAGCCGCAGGGGAAAAGATCAGCCGCGCGCCCGGTTCGGCATTCTCCAGCACCGCCCGCGCGGTACCGCTGGAGTAATCCTGGTAGCCCCAGGGCGCGAGCACGGTGAGCACGGCGTCGCAGCCCTTCACCGCCCGTGCGACCACCGCCGCGTCGTCGGTGCGGCCGGGGTAGACGGTGATCCTTCCCTCGAATCTCGCCAGTTTAGAGACGCTTTCCGGGCGGCAGACGCCGACCACGTCGAAGCCGCGGTCGAGCGCGTGCTGGGTCATGTACTGGCCGAGCTTGCCCGAAATGCCGATGATGCAGATACGTGTCATGGAATATGTCCTTTCGATTGGTGAAAAACTTGGGGCAGGGCCCCGGGTTCTGGGTCAGCCCGCCGCCGGGCGGGGCCCGCGAAACACCAGCCAGAGCGCGAAGCTCACTTCGGCGAGTGTGACGAGGACGAGGAACACCGCCGTCACCCCGGCCAGCGCCGCAGATGCGGGGAAGGCGAACGAGGTGAGCGTGTCGAGCAGGTAGCCGACCGAACCGAGCGTCATCGCCCGGCCGATGAGCCGGGGATAGACCCCCGACCGCGCCACCAGCAGGCCGAGCAGCGCGAGATGCTGGGCAAAGAAGATCTGCCAGACCCAGACGCCGGCATCATGCGCATGCAGCAGAAGCGCCGCCAGCCCGGCGCGCTGGCTTGCGTCGAACGCCGCCTGGGCCGGATCGGTGAGCGACAGCGCCGCTGCAGAGAACAGCAGCATCGCCCCCATCACCGTCGCCTCGGCGAAGCGGGCGAGCCCGGCAATGGCCGATAGCGTCGGGTTCACCGGTTTGAACATCTGATAGAGCATCGCCGCGAGCACCACCTCGATCAGCATGATGAGCGCTTCGCCCCCGGCACCGGCGACGAACAGCCCGCGCCTGTCGGAAAGATTGGCCAGCGCCGTGGCGGCGTCGGTCGCGCCACCGAACAACGACGGCACGTAGAGGATCGAGAACGGGCCGATGACGGCCACCGAGAGGTAGAACAGTCCGGTCGTCCGGGCATAGCGGCGCGAGCCGGGGTTGGTAAAGGCGTGCATTTTCAATTCCTTTCGCAAGGTCAAAGAGGCTCCGGCCCCGCGCCGGGGCGGCGCGGGCGGTCTCGGGAGCTCCGGGGGTGTCGGGTGTTTGGTCGATCTGTCGGGCGCTCTCTCCCGAACGCCGCGGTCAGACTAGCCCGACCTGTATCTCAAGAAAATTGACCGGTTGCGTCGATCTGATATGCATATTCGCATGGATTGGCGCACAATCACCTTCGACTGGAACCGCGCGCGGGCCTTTCTCGTCACCGCCGAGGAAGGCTCGCTCTCCGCCGCCGCCCGCGCTCTCGGCCTCGCCCAGCCCACCCTCGGCCGTCAGGTCGACGCGCTGGAACAGGAGTTGGGCGTCGTGCTGTTCGAACGCGTCGGCCGCGGCCTGCGCCTGACCCCCGCCGGTCACGAACTGATCGCCGCCGCCCGCGCCATGGGCGAGGCCGCCCAGCGGCTGTCGATCGCCGCCTACGGCCAGAACGAGAGCATCGAGGGCCGGGTGGTGATCTCGGCCTCCGATGCCTATTCGGGCCTGTTGCTGCCGCCGATACTCGCCCGGCTCAAGGCCGCCGAGCCCCGCATCACCATCGAGATCGTCGCCTCCAACGACGCCTCCGACCTTCTGCGCCGCGAGGCCGATATCGCGATCCGCAATTTCCGCCCGACCGAGCCCGATCTCGTCGCCCGGCGCCTGCGCGACGCGGGCGCCCGGCTCTACGGAACGCCGGCCTATCTCGAAAGCCTCGGAGCCTTGCGCAAACCCGCCGATCTGGGCCGCGCCGGCCTCATCGGCATCGGCAACGACGAGGCGCTGATCCAGGGGCTCAACGCCATCGGCATCGGCCTCACCATGTCCAGCATCGCGCTTTCCTGCGATAATTTCCTGGTGATGTGGGCGATGGTCAAACAGGGCCTTGGCCTCGGCATCATCGACGACCGGATCGGCGATGCCGACCCGCAAGTCGCCCGCGCGTTGCCCGATCTCGCGCCGCTCATTTTCCCGGTCTGGCTCGTCGCCCACCGCGAGATCCACAACAGCCCGCGCCTGCGCCTCGTCTTCGATGCGCTCGCCGCCGCCTTGACATAGATCGTTGTCGCGCGCCCCGCTTCGCGCCAACATCGCCTCGCGCAGAACAGGAGCCCGCCCATGTGTCTCGGTATCCCCGGTCAGATCGTCGAGATCACCGACGCAAGCCGGACCATGGCGCTGGCCGATGTCTCGGGCGTCCGGCGCGAGGTCAACGTGGCCTGCGTGCTCGATGGCCCGCCCGAAGCGCTCGTGGGCAGCTGGGTGCTGATCCATGTCGGCTTCGCCATGGCGCGGATCGACGAGACCGAGGCGGCCAAGACACTCGAGGCGCTCCACGATCTCGGCGAGGCGCAGGAGACGCTGCGGCAGATGGCCGAGGGCGACGCGGCGCTGGAGCCGCAGCGATGAAATTCGCCTCCGAGTTCCGCGATCCCGCCGCCGCGAAGGCGCTTCTGGCCGCCATCGCCCGCAAGGCCGATGCGCTGGGCGCGACCCGCGCGAGGCCGATCCACATCATGGAGATCTGCGGCGGCCATACCCATTCGATCTTTCGCTACGGGCTCGACAAGCTGGTGCATGAGGGCATCGAGTTCATCCACGGCCCCGGCTGCCCGGTCTGCGTCCTGCCGCGCGCCCGCGTCGATGAATGCATCGAACTGGCCGAAAGGCCGGAGGTGATCTTCACCACCTTTGGCGATGCGATGCGGGTGCCGGGCTCGAAATTGTCTCTGATGCAGGCGAAAGCCGCCGGCGCCGACATCCGCATGGTCTATTCGCCGCTCGACGCGCTCGAACTCGCCCGGCGAAATCCCGACCGAGAGGTGGTGTTCTTCGGTCTCGGCTTCGAGACCACCACCCCCTCCACCGCGCTCGCCATCCAG
>JAGRMO010000088.1 GCA_020441205.1 Maritimibacter sp. | reverse complement strand
GTTCGAGGTTTCGAACCGCGCGGCCACGATGGCGTCGGCCCCCAGACGCTCGGCTTCGGCGACCATCCGGTCGTAGGCCTGTTCGCGCGCGCCCGCCATCAGCGAGGCATATTCCTTCACCTCGCCGCCGACGATGTTGCGCAAGCTTGCGACGATGTCGGAGCCGATGTGCTTCGCGCGCACGGTCGAGCCGCGCACCATGCCTATCGGCTCGATCTCGCGGCCGGGGAAACTGTCGGTGGTCAATACGATCATTTCTCGATCCTGTCGTAATGGTCATCCTCGGCACTCGCCAGCCGTTCTTCGATCACCCGCCAGGCGATGTAGCCGGCAAGTGCCGCGGGCAACAGCGCGAGCCAGGCATAGGGCACCGCCAGGGCGGCGATCACCAAGGACGAGGCCCAGGCTGTGAGCACCGCCGCCCCGAGGACGACGACGACGATGAGGACGAGCTTGTCGAGCTTCATGGACAACTCCCTGCCTCCAAGGATGGGGGCACGACGCCGCCCGCACAAGGGCTCAGCGCCGCATAACCGCGAGCGCCCGCAGACCGAGGACGAACACCGCGACGAGCGGCAGGATCGCCGCGCCGGCCGTGCCGGACAGCCCGAGCGCCCCCGCCACCGCCCGGCCGATCCAGAGGCTCGCGCCCGCCGCGGCGATGACGAGCGCAAGGATCGCGAGATATCTCACAGGTGGCATCGTTGCCTTTCCCGGGCCGTGGCCCGCTCAGTCGGGCTTGTCGGTGAGCCGCGACCAGGCGACGGCGAACAGCATCACCAGCGGCAACACCGCGTAGAGCACCGAGCGGCTCAGCGCTTCGTGGATCACCGCGTCGACCACGACGAACAGGGCGAGCCCGCCGGAGGCGAGGGCGAGCAGCACGAGGAAGATGAAGCGCGGGCGGGACATGGCGATAAGATAGGACGGCCACGGACGTAAGGAAGCCTCGGCCGAAAATAATTCTGCCGCCTGCGCGCCACTCAGCCTCGCTCCCGCGCGCCCCTTTTTCTTGTCAAAAATACCTCGGGGGTCTGGGGGCAGCGCCCCCAAGGCGTCGTTCCCCACACATCCGAACGGCCTTAGCCGGCGCGCTGGTTGTGCTTTCGCGCCATGAAATCCTTCGCCGTCTCCACCGCCACGGCGGCGTCGCGGCAATAGGCGTCTGAACCGATCGCCCGGCCGAACTCCTCGTTGAGCGGCGCGCCGCCCACCAGCACGATGTACTTGTCGCGCTTGCCCTGGGCGACGAGCTCGTCGATCACCACCTTCATGTAGGGCATCGTCGTGGTCAGCAGCGCCGACATCCCGAGGATATCGGCGTCGAACTCCTCGAGCGCCGCGATATAGGTCTCGACCGGGTTGTTGATGCCGATGTTCTTCACCTCGAAGCCCGCGCCCTCCATCATCATCGTCACCAGGTTCTGGCCGATGTCGTGGATGTCGCCCTTGACCGTGCCGATCACCATCTTGCCGATGGTCGGCGCGCCGGTCTCGGCAAGCAGCGGCTTCAGGATCGCCATGCCGGCCTTCATCGCATTGGCCGCCTGCAGAACTTCCGGCACGAACAGG
>JAGRMO010000087.1 GCA_020441205.1 Maritimibacter sp. | reverse complement strand
CAGGTCGGGGTAGAAATAGTTCTTCCGGTCAAAGGCCGAGGTCAGGTTGATATGCGCCTTGAGCCCGAGCCCGGTGCGCACCGCCTGCTCGACGCAGAACTCGTTGATCACGGGCAGCATCCCCGGCATCGCCGCGTCGACGAAGGCGACGTTGGAATTCGGCTCGGCGCCGAAGGTGGTCGAGGCGCCCGAGAACAGCTTGGCGTTCGAGGAAACCTGGGCATGCACCTCCATGCCGATCACCAGCTCCCAATCCTCCTTTGCGCCCGCGATGCGGGTGGGCTTCGGGGCCTCGAAGGCGAGATGGTCGAGCATGGGCCTGGTCTCCGTCTGTAACCCCCGCGTTCTAGGCCAGGGTCGCCAGACCGGCAAGGCCCGTCAGGTGATCCGGAAGGCGCGGCGAAGATCGTCGAGCGCCTGGTTCTGCTTGGCCGAAAGCCCCGCCCCGGCGCTGGCCACCTCCTTGACCACCCCCATCAGCGGCTGGAACGACGCCTTCGGATCGAGCTTGTAGAGCCGCCGGCCGAGCCGGGTCACCGCCTGCTCGGCGCTGCCGCATTCCTTCATCAGCCAGCGGCCGAGGATCATCAGCTCCTCCGCATCGCCCAGGCTCACCCGCAGCTCGTGCTGCAACCCGCGCCCGAGCGCGATCTGCTGGTCGCGCGTCGGCAACTCGTCGAGCTCGAGAAAGGCCACCGCGATCGCCGCGACCGCGACCTGCGGCTCGTCGATGCTGTCGATCGCGTTCTGCCCGCTGCGGCGCTTGAACCCGAAGCGGCGCGCGGCAAGGCGCACGTCGTTGGCGACGTCGGCCAGCTCTTCGGCCGCCTGCGCCGCGCCGCGGATGCGGTAGATCCAGAAGGCGGCGGCGGTGAGGATGCCGAGAAGCGCGAGAACGATGGGCATGTGACTGGTACTCCTTCACGGGCGGGCTTGGTCAGGCGAGGCGGAAAACGCCTCTCAGGTCGTCGAGCGCACGGCTCTGGCGCTGGCTGAGGCCCGAGCCGGCCGCGCTGGTCTCCTTGATCAACGCCATGAGCTGCGAGAAGCTCGTGCCGCCGTCGAGCCGGTAGAGCCGCTTGCCGATCCGCGCGATGGCGGCTTCCGGCCCCTTGCAGGCCATGGTGAGCCAATGGCCGAGCGACATCAGATCCTCGGCCTCGCGGGCCGAAAGCGAAAACTCCTGCGCGAGCCCGTAGCCGAGCGCGGCCTTCTGCGCCCGCGACGGGTAATCGTCGAGTTCGAAGAAGGCGACCGCCAGCGCGCCGATGGCGATCACCGGGTCGTCGATGGTTTCGGCCGGGTGGCGGCTGGACCGGCGGTCGACATGGAACCGTTGCCTGGCCGTGCGCACGCCCCGCGTCACCTCGGCGAGACCCTCCGCGTCACGCGCGATGTAGCGCGCACGCAGGGTCCAGATCGCGACGACCGCCAGCAGGCCCAGGGTGGCGAGAAAGATCGGCATCGGCGCGCAAACTCCGGCTCCGCGCCGGCACGACGTCCGGGCGAGGGCAGTGATTCAATCGTAACGGGTGCAAATTCGCAGAGGAATCGGGCCGATTTCGGGCCTTGGGTAGGAAAACTGACGGTGGCCGATGGGCGACAACCGCGAAACTTTGCCCGGGTCATTTCGGCGAGATATTGCCGAAATTGCATGTTTGCAGGGTGCTGCGCTTGCCACATGGGCCGAAATCCGGTCTTCCAGCCTCGATGACACATCCGGGGGGGCCGGAGAATATGATGAAGAAATTTGGTTTGATCGCCGGTTTGATGGCGCTTTCCGCCTGTGCCGGTGGCGAGTTCGAGATTAATCCCGTGTTCTCGTCGAAGAGCCCGGCGACCGAGGCGGTGATGCGCTGGGATGCGGTGCCGGCCTCCGATGGCTGGACCGAGGCGACCGTGGCGGCGATCGACAATCACGGCGGCAACCTGGTCAACACCGTGCCGGCCGACATCGACACCTGGTGCCCGGGCTACAAGAAAGCCGATGCCGATGGCCGCAAGGCGTTCTGGACCGGGCTGCTCTCGGCCCTGGCCAAGCACGAAAGCACCTGGAACGAGCGCGCCGTCGGCGGCGGCGGCTCCTGGTTCGGCCTGGTGCAGATCGCGCCGGCGACCGCGCGCAACTACGGCTGCGCCGCCGGCACCGGCGAGGCGCTGAAGGATGGCGAGGCCAACCTGTCCTGCGCCGTGCGGATCATGAACGTGACCGTGCCGCGCGACGGTGTGGTCGCCGCCGGGATGCGCGGCGTCGCCGCCGACTGGGGCCCGTTCCATTCGGCCGCCAAACGCGACGACATGCTGAACTGGACCCGCGCCCAGCCCTATTGCGCCGGCTGACCGTCTCCGGTCCTGTGAAATCGGGGTAGCACATGTGACCCATGTGCTACCCCGTTTCGTTTACGGTGGGCCTTGCCGGCCTAGCGCTCGGTGAGCGGGATGCCGGCCGCCCGCAGCGCGGCGGCGAAGTCCACCCTGGGCGGGCTTGCCCAGTCGGGCAGGGCGACCGAGCTTCCGTCCTCGAGCGTGACGGTCCAGCGGTCCGGTCCGTCCGTCCAGGACGCCACCTCCACCGCCGCGATCCGCGCCCGCGCGATCTCGACCCGCTGCGCCCCGTCGGTGGCGAACAGCCGCTCCGCCTCGAGGCGCACTTCGGCCAGGGGGTTGGTCCACACCAGGGCAGCGAGGCCGAGCGTGGCGCTGCCCCAGAGCGCGAGAATGTACCAGGGCGCGCCGTAGGCCCAGCCGACCGCCAACAGAACCAGCGCGAGCCCGAGCCCGCCGAGCACCGCCGGCCGCCGGCCCGACCGACGCCAGTGGTAGCTCATTCCTCGTCTCCGAGGATCCGGCCCACCATCTCGGCGGTGTCGCGGCTCAGTCCCTCGGTCCGCCCGATCCGCGCGAGCTGGTCGCGCATCATCCCCTGCCGGTCGCCGTCATAGCGCCGCCAGGTCTCGTACGACGCGCACATCCGCGCGGTGATCTGGGGGTTCTTCGCGTCGAGCTTGATGAGCCAGTCGGCGAGCAGCCGGTAGCCCGCGCCGTCCTTCGCATGGAACCCCGCCGGATGCATCGCGAGCGCGCCGAACACCGCGCGGAACCGGTTCGGGTTGGTCATGGTGAAGGCCGGATGCGCCGTCAGCCGGGCGGCGGCGGCGGCGGCTTTCTCGGGCGCCGCATGCGCCACCTGCATCGCGAACCACTTGTCCATCACCAGCGCGTCGTCCTTCCAGCGCGCCTCGAAGGCGGCGAGCGCCTCCTCGCCCTTTTCGGCGTCGATCAGGCAGCCGAGCGCGCCGAGGCTCAGCGTCATGTTGTCGGCCCGCTCGAACATCTTCGCCGCCGCGAGCCCGCCGTCGAGCCGCGTGGTGAGCCTGAGCAGCGCCAACGCCAGCGCCCGCTTGCCCGATTGCGCGTGGTCGGGCGCGTAGGGCGCATCGACCACCATCTCGGCCGCGAGCCGCGGCAGGCTGTCCTGCAGATGCTCCGCGATCTCCTGCAACAGCGTATCGCGCGCCTCGTGGATCGCGTCCGGGTCCGGCGTCCGGCCAGCGTCGGCCAGCGTCTGCGCCATGTCGTCCTCGCCCGGCAGCCCGATCGCCAACGCCCGGAATGCGGGGTCGAGCCCGTCGTCGCGCAGCACCGCCGCCAGCGCGTCGAGATAGAGGGCGAGCGGCGGCTCGCCGCCCGTGACCATCGCCGTCAGCACCTCCTTCGCCAGCGTCCGTCCCGCTTCCCAGCGGTTGAACGCATCGGTGTCATGGGCGAGCAGGAAGGCGCGTTCCTCAGGCGAGCTCTCGCGCTTCAGGATCACCGGGGCCGAGAAATCGCGCAGGATCGACGGCACCGGCTTCGAGGCGAGCCCGCGCATCCGGAAGCTCTGGCGCGCCTTGGTCACCTCCAGCACCCGCGTCGGCACCACCTCGTCGCCATTGGGGTTCAGGAGCCCCACCGCCACCGGGATCACCATCGGCTGCTTCGCGTCCTGCCCAGGGGTCGGCGGCAACTCCTGGCGGAAATTGAGCGTGTAGACCCCATCCTCCCACGCGTCCGAGACATGCAGCCGCGGCGTGCCCGCCTGCTTGTACCACAGCTTGAACTGGCCGAGATCGCGCCCGGTCGCGTCCTCGAACACCTGGAGCCAGTCGTCGATGGTGCAGGCCTGGCCGTCGTGCCGGTCGAAATAGAGGTCGAGCGCCGCCCGGTAGCCCTCGTCGCCCACCAGCGTCTTCAGCATCCTTATCACCTCGGCGCCCTTCTCGTAGATCGTCGCGGTGTAGAAATTGTTGATCTCGACGAAGCTGTCGGGCTGCACCTGATGGGCGAGCGGGCCGTTGTCCTCGCGAAATTGCCGGCCCCTCAGCGCCAGCACATCCTCGATCCGCTGCAACGCCGGCGAGCGCATGTCGGCCGAGAAGCTCTGGTCGCGAAACACCGTGAGCCCCTCTTTCAACGAGAGCTGGAACCAGTCGCGGCAGGTGATCCGGTTGCCCGTCCAGTTGTGGAAATACTCATGCGCGACGATCCCCTCGATGCGGGCGAAATTGGCATCCGTCGCCGTCTCGGGGCTCGCCAACACTGCGCTGGTGTTGAAGATGTTCAGGCCCTTGTTCTCCATCGCCCCC
>JAGRMO010000086.1:139-5264 GCA_020441205.1 Maritimibacter sp. | reverse complement strand
GTGCGGCCCATGTACTGGTTGCGGGTGATGCCGAGGCCGAATTCGATGCCGCTCTCGGCGGCGTAGCCGATGGCGGCGGGGGTGCCCGAGTCGGGCACCGGGCAGACGATATCGGCCTCGATATGGGCCTCGCGGGCGAGTTCCACGCCGATCTGGCGGCGGGTTTCGTAGACCGAGCGGCCGGAGATGATCGAATCGGGCCGGGAGAAATAGACATGTTCGAAGATGCAGAACCGCGGCATTTTCGAGCGGAAGGGCCGGCGGCTCTCGACGCCCTTGTCGGTGATGACCACCATCTCGCCCGGCTCGATCTCGCGCAGGAACTTGGCGCCGATGATGTCGAGGGCGCAGGTCTCCGACGACAGTACCCAGCCGTCGCCGAGCTGGCCCAGCACCAGCGGGCGCACGCCCAGCGGATCGCGCACGCCGATGAGCTTGGTCCGGGTCATGGCGACGATCGAGAAGGCGCCCTCGACCCTTCGCAGCGCCTCTTCCATCCGGTCGGGGATGGTCTTGCCCATCGAGCGCGCCATCAGGTGGATTATGCATTCGGTGTCCGACGAGGACTGGAAGATCGAGCCGCGCTCGATCAGATCGCGGCGCAGTTCGAGCGCGTTGGTGAGGTTGCCGTTATGCGCGATCGCCGCGCCGCCCATCGAGAACTCGCCGAAGAACGGCTGGACGTCGCGGATCGCCGCGCCTTTGGCGCCGGCGGTGGAATAGCGCACATGGCCGATGGCAAGCGCGCCCGGCAGCGTGTCCATCAGGCTCTGCTTGGTGAAATTGTCGCGCACGTAGCCGAAGCGGCGGGCGTTGTTGAAGCCGGCCTGGGGATCGTGGGCGACGATGCCGCCGGCTTCCTGGCCGCGGTGCTGCAGCGCGTGCAGGCCGAGAGCCACGAAATTGGCGGCCTGGTCGAGGCCGATGACGCCGAACACGCCGCATTCTTCCTTGAGCTTGTCGTCGTCGCCGGCGGCGCGCACTGCATCGAAGTCGAAAGGATGGGCGGGGGGCATCGAGGCGCAGGAGGTCATGGCAGTGTCCGGAATCCTGTTGGCGCGGATGGCCCCCACATAAGGGCTCGTCACAGAAGTGTCACGCCGATCTGCCCCCGCGCGCGCGATTTGTGACCGGGTGCGGCGGTTCGGGAACGGGTCAACAGACTGGATCGTGTCCCGATGCTTGCGCGAACGCCCCGGGCGGCTAACAATGCAGCGAAGAGTGAACGGGGATGGGATATGTTCAAGACTCTGGTGACGCTGTTTGCCGCGGCGATGGCGGTATCGTGGTTCCTGCCATGGTTCTCGGGGCCATTGGCCGAGGGCTCGACGCCCAGCGTGATGGGGCCGGACCTTTACAAGCTGGTGACTTCGGACGGGTTCAAGATGTCGGACATTCCGACCGAGGTGCTCCTGTTCGTCGCGAGCTTTGCCTTCGCCGCGCTGTTCGGGTTGCTCGCGCTCATGGGGCTCGCGAGCCGGCTGGGCGCGCTTATCACCGGGGCGTTGCCGGTGGCGGCGGTGGCGGTGAGCCTGATGCGGGGCGCGAGCTACGCGGCCGATCTCGGGCTGCCGATCGACTTTCTCGAAGTGTCGGGCAACGATCTGAGGGCGACCGTGAAGCTGGTGTCGGAGTTCCTCGCGGTGGGCGCCTGGCTGTATCTCGCCGGCGCGGCCGGGCTGTTGCTCACCGGCCTCCTGGTGCCACAGGGGCGCGACTGACCGGCGCACGCCTCGCGCGCCGGCCTCGCCCGATTATTGCGCGGCGGGCGCGGCTTCGGTGGCCGGCGCGGCGTCGGTGGCGGGCGTCTCAGCGGGGGTGACCGCCGCATCGCCCGAGGTGCAGACGCCAACCAGCGCCTCGTAGCGGGCCACGATCCATTCCGGCGCGTTGTTGGGAATGGTCTCGTCGAGCTTGTCGGAGCTGCGGGCGAAGATCTTGGCGGTGCGGCTTTCGTCGACCATCGGCACCGAATCCGAGACGACGACGCGGTCGTAGATCACCAGCGCGATGGCGACGAGCAGGAGACCGCGCAGCACGCCGAAGACGAAGCCGAGCGCCTGGTCGACGCCCGAGAGTGCCGAGCGCTGGACCGCGGACGAGAACAGCGGGGTGAAGATCGAGGCCACGACGAGGGCCACGGCAAGGACGCCGGCGAAAGCCGCGATCACGCTCAGCTCGCACGAATCGGCGATGAAATCCTTCAGGATCGGGATTTCCTTGATCAGCGGCACCGCCTTCGGGGCGAAGATATAGGCGAGGATCGCGGCGGCGATCCAGCCGAGGATCGACATGCCCTCGCGCACGAAGCCGCGGGAATAGGCGAGGATCGCCGAGATCAGGATGACCACCGCGACGATGGCGTCGACAATCGTAAAACCTTCCATTCCGCTCCCTTTCGAGTGGCCTGCCTGTGCCCGCGCGTGCTGTTGCTCTTGGTTCGCGCGCCTTGCTTCAACCTGCGCCGAACACCTCGCCGACGAAGGCGATGAGATCGGGCATCGTGCGCAGCGTCATGCCGTCCATCCGGGCGGCCTTGATCTTCGCCGGCGCAATGGCGGATGTGAAACCAAGTTTTGCGGCTTCTTTCAACCTGTTTTCGGCCTGGGTCACCGGGCGGAGCGCGCCGGAGAGGGATATTTCGCCGAAAACCACGGTGTCGCGGGGGAGCGCCGCGTCTTCGCGGGCCGACAGGAGCGCGGCGGCGACGGCGAGATCGGCGGCGGGTTCCGACACCCGCATGCCGCCGGCGACATTGAGATAGACGTCGAGGCCGGCGAAGGGGATGCCGGCACGGGCCTCGAGCACGGCGAGGATCATCGCGAGCCGGCCTGCATCCCAGCCCAGCACCGAGCGGCGGGGCTGGGCGAGCGACGAGGGCGCGACGAGGGCCTGGAACTCGACCAGCACCGGTCGCGTGCCCTCGATGCCGGCGAAGACCACCGAGCCGGGGCTGGGCTCGTCGCGGCCCGAGAGGAACAGGGCCGAGGGGTTGGCGACCTCGGCGAGGCCCGCGCCGGTCATCTCGAAGACGCCGATCTCGTCGGCCGGGCCGAAGCGGTTCTTGACGGCGCGCAGGATTCGGAACTGGTGGCCGCGCTCGCCCTCGAAATAGAGCACGGTGTCGACCATGTGCTCGACGACGCGCGGGCCGGCGATCTGGCCTTCCTTGGTGACATGGCCGACGAGGATCACCGAGACGCCGCGGTTCTTGGCGAAGGTGACGAGTTCATGGGCGGCGGCGCGGACCTGGCTCACGGAGCCGGGCGCCGAGTCGACCGTGTCGGCCCACATGGTCTGGATCGAGTCGATCACCACGAGATGGGGCTTCTCGGCCTCGAGCGTGGTCAGGATGTCGCGCAGGTTGGTTTCGGCCGCGAGCGCGACGGGGGCGTCGGCGAGGCCGAGCCTTTGGGCGCGCATCCGCACCTGGGCGCGGGCTTCTTCGCCGGAGACGTAGATCGTCTTGAGGCCGGCGCGGGCGAAATGGGCGATGGCCTGCAAGAGCAGGGTGGACTTGCCGATGCCGGGATCGCCGCCCACGAGGATCGCCGAGGCCGGCACCAGGCCGCCGCCGAGCACCCGGTCAAACTCCTCGACGCCGGAGCGGGCGCGGGGCGGCGGGGCCTCCTCGGTGGCGAGGTCGGAGAGCGGCACGGCGCGGCCCTTGAGCGCGCCCAGGGTCTTCGACGCGGGTCCGGTCGAGAGCGGCGTGTCTTCGACGATCGAGTTCCAGGCGCCGCAGGCCTCGCAGCGGCCGGACCACTTGGTATGGGCGGCGCCGCATTCGGTGCAGGTGAAGGCGGGGGTCTTGGGGGCTTTGGCCATCAGGATCGCCTCTTGGTCATGTGGCTGAGGAAGATCGAGGCCAGCACGCAGAAGGTGAAGAGATAGAGCCCCCAGCCGGTCTGGACCTTGGCGAGATGCACGCCCTTCACCACGACGATGTAGAGCGCGATGAGGAAGATGTCGGCCATCGCCAGCTTGCCGAGCAGTTCCATCGCCGGCAGCACCTTGCGGCGCATCAGCCCGAACTGGATCATCGCGACGCCGACGATCTTAAGGATCGGGGCGAAGATCGCGAAGAAGGTGACGAGGAGCGCGAGAAGCACATCTGTCTCCCACAGTGCCTGCAGGCCCGAGACCACGCTGATCGCCTCGGTGCCGAACAGCGGCAGGTTGATGCCGGCATGGAGCAGCGGGGCGAACCAGGCGACGGGGAACAGCACGAGTAGCGCGAGGTTGAGGGCCTTGAGCGGGGTCATCGCGAATACATGGGGATCGGGCGGCAGCATAACGAGGGTCCGGGCGCTCCGATCCCGCCTCCTTCATCTTGGTCCAAATACTCCGGGGCGGGTCATGCTTGGTGCGAGCCTCCGGCACGAAGGGCAGGCCCCCGGCCTGACGGCTCAATCCTTGCCGCGGTAGGGCTCGACGTATTGCAGGGCCATGTCCCAGGGGAAGAAGATCCAGGTGTCCTGGCTCACCCCGGTGATGAAGGTATCGACCATCGGTTCGCCCTTGGGCTTGGCGTAGACGGTGGCGAAATGCGCCTTGGGCATCAGCTTGCGGACCACTTCGAGCGTCTTGCCGGTGTCGACGAGGTCGTCGACGATCAGCACGCCCTCGCCGTCGCCCATGATCTGCATGTCCGGGGCCTTGATGACCACCGGTTCGGATTGTTCCTGGTGGTTGTAGCTCTTCACGCTGATCGTATCGACGGTGCGGATGTCGAGCTCGCGGGCGACGATCATCGCCGGCGCCATGCCGCCGCGGGTGATCGCCACCACCGCCTTCCAGGCGCCGCCCTCGCCCGGGCCGCGGTGGTCGAGCCGCCAGGCGAGCGCGCGGGCGTCGCGGTGGATCTGGTCCCAGGAGACGTGGAAGCCTTTCTCGTGCGGCAGGCGGTCGGTCATTCCTCTTTCCTCCCGGTGGCGAGCGCGATGTCGGGCGCGTCGATCGCCTTCATGCCGATGGCGTGGTAGCCGGCATCGACATGATGGGTCTCGCCGGTGACCCCGGCGCCGAGGTCGGACATGAGATAGAGCGCCGAATTGCCGACATCGTCGATGGTGACGGTGCGGCGCAGCGGCGAATTGAGCTCGTTCCATTTGAGGATGTAGCG
>JAGRMO010000086.1:0-131 GCA_020441205.1 Maritimibacter sp. | reverse complement strand
TGCCGGAGGCGGCCAGCGTCTTGACCGGGCCGGCCGAGATCGCGTTCACGCGGATGCCCTGGGGGCCGAAATCCTCGGCGAGGTAGCGCACGCTCGCCTCGAGCGCTGCCTTGGCCACGCCCATCACGTTG
>JAGRMO010000085.1:810-3491 GCA_020441205.1 Maritimibacter sp. | reverse complement strand
CAGCCGCGCTGGCCGCAGCGGCAGAGCGCGCCGTCGAAATGCACCTTGGTATGGCCGAACTCGGCGCCGCAGCCGCGGGTGCCGCGGTAGATCTGCCCGTCGATCACGATCCCCATGCCGACCCCATGCTCGATGGTGACGACGAGGAAGTCGCGCGCGTCGCGGCCTTCGCCGAACAGCTGTTCGGCCTTGGCCACCGAATTCACGTCGTTGTCGAGGAACACCGGCATCGGCAGCACGGCTTCGAGCATGTCGCGCAGCGCCACGTTGCGCCGGTTGAGCGACGGCGACCAGTGAACCAGCCCATCCGGCACGTCGATCACCCCGGACAGCCCGACCCCGAGGCCGGAGAGATCGCCGATCTCGTGCCCGGTCGCGCCGGCCGCGGCCCGCAATGTGCCGACCACGCGCTCGGTCAGGTCTTCGGGCGACAACTGCGCCTTCGGCATCGGCGCGACGTATTCGCCGAGAGTGGTGCCGTCGAAATCGACGAGGATCGCGCTGATCGTCGCCGACGACACCTTGATGCCGGCAACGATATGCGAGGCGCCGCGCACCCTGAGCGAGACCCGCGGCCGTCCGCGCCCCGCCCCGCCCGGCGCCGGCTCCGGCGCCACCTCCTCGATCAGACCGGCGGCGATCAGCTCGGCGGTGATCGCCGTCACCGTCGCCGGGCTCACCCCGGTCGCCTGGGCGATGTCGATCCGGGCGATCTGGCCCGCGGCGCGGATCACCGAGACGAACTGGCTGCGACTCGTTTCGCGCGGATCGCCGCCGGCAGTCGCTTTTTCTGGCCTCGCCACCTTCCGTCACCTCCCTGATAGGCCGAACGTATCACAATTTTCGCGGTCCCCTACGAAATTTTTTGACGCTCGAATTAAATGTGCTAGATTCCCGCCATCACCGACGAGTCCCGGGTTTCGGGATTCGACTTTGGTGGAATTTTGGGAGGATATCATGAAGAAAACTACTCTGTTCGCCGCCGCCATTCTTGGCGCGACGATGGCGACTTCGGCGCTGGCGCAAACCGTCGGCGTAAGCTGGTCGAACTTCCAGGAAGAGCGGTGGAAGACCGATGAAGCCGCGATCAAGGGCGCGCTCGAAGCGGCCGGTGCCACCTACATCTCGGCCGACGCCCAGAGCTCGGCCTCGAAACAGCTCGCCGACGTCGAAAGCCTGATCGCCCAGGGCGCCAACGTGCTCATCATCCTCGCCCAGGACACCCAGGCCATCATCCCCGCGGTCCAGGCCGCGGCCGACGAAGGCATTCCGGTGATCGCCTATGACCGCCTGATCGAAGACAACCGGGCGCTCTACCTCACCTTCGACAACGTCGAAGTGGGCCGGATGCAGGCCCGTGCCGTTCTCGAAGCGGCGCCCAAGGGCAACTACGTGATGATCAAGGGCTCGCCCACCGACCCGAACGCCGACTTCCTGCGCGGCGGTCAGCAGGAAGTGCTGCAGGCCGCGCTCGACGCGGGCGACATCACCATCGTCGGCGAAGCCTACACCGACGGCTGGCTGCCGGCCAACGCCCAGCGCAACATGGAACAGATCCTGACGGCGAACGACAACAAGGTCGACGCCGTGGTCGCCTCGAACGACGGCACCGCCGGTGGCGTGGTCGCGGCGCTCACTGCCCAGGGCATGGAAGGCATCCCGGTCTCCGGTCAGGACGGCGACCATGCGGCGCTGAACCGCGTCGCGCTCGGCACCCAGACCGTCTCGGTCTGGAAGGACGCCCGCGAGCTCGGCAAGGCCGCTGGCGAAGCCGCCTCGGCGATGGCCGGCGGCACGGCGATGGCCGATCTGGCCGGTGCTGGCGACTGGACCTCGCCGGCCGGCACGACCATGACCTCGATCTTCCTCGCCCCGGTTCCGATCACCAAGGACAACCTGTCCGTGGTCGTCGACGCCGGCTGGATCACCCAGGAATCCCTGTGCCAGGGCGTGTCGGGCGGCCCGGCCCCCTGCAACTGATCGCCTGATCGGCTGACGAGACTCGGCCCTCACCCCCGCGCGGGGTGAGGGTTCATTTCCCGCATCAGGCCCGTACAGGCCCGCACCAGGAAGGACCTGGCCATGACCGACCAGACGACTGGCGTCGACGTCAACGAGCCGACCCGGCTCAAGAAGAACTTCTTCCAGACCCTCGAACTCGATACCCGCCTGCTCGGCATGATCGGCGCCTTCGTGGTGATCGCGCTGATCTTCAATGTGCTGACCGACGGCCGGTTCCTCACGCCCCGCAACATCTTCAACCTGACGATCCAGACCGTCTCGGTCGCGATCATGGCCACCGGCATGGTCTTCGTCATCGTGATGCGCCACATCGACCTCTCGGTCGGCGCGGTTCTGGCCGTCACCTCGGCGGTGATGGCGATGACCCAGACCCTGGTGCTGCCGGGCTGGCTCGGCCTGCCGCTCGGAAGCCCGCTGATCGCCCCCGTGGCGATCATCGCCGGCCTGCTCGCGGGCCTTCTCGTGGGCGCGCTGCACGGCTGGCTGGTCGGCTACCTTACCATCCCCGCCTTCATCGTCACACTCGGCGGCTACCTGATCTGGCGCAACGTCGCCTGGTACCTCACCAAGGGTCAGACCATCGGCCCGCTCGACGAACGCTTCCAGATCTTCGGCGGCATCAACGGCACGCTGGGCGAAACCTGGAGCTGGGTGTTCGG
>JAGRMO010000085.1:0-743 GCA_020441205.1 Maritimibacter sp. | reverse complement strand
CGGTCAAGCCGGTCTGGGCCGAAGCGCTGCTCGGCGCCATCGGCACCGTCGCGATCCTCGGCTTCGTCTGGATCCTCAATTCCTACGACATCCCCAACGCCCGGCTCGCGCGCATGTTCGCCGACCGCGGCGAGACCATGCCCGAGGGCTATACCGCGGGCTACGGCATCCCGATCTCGGTGCTGCTTCTGATCCTGATCGCCGTCTCGATGATGGTCGTGGCCAAGCGCACCCGGCTCGGGCGCTACATCTTCGCCACCGGCGGCAACCCCGAGGCCGCGGCGCTCGCCGGCATCAACATCCGCTTTCTCACCGTCAAGCTGTTCATGATCATGGGCGCGCTGGCGGCGATCTCGGCGGTGGTCGCCTCGTCGCGCCAGACCTTCCACTCGAACGACATCGGCACGCTCGACGAGCTGCGCGTGATCGCCGCCGCCGTCATCGGCGGCACCGCCTTCGCCGGCGGCATCGGCACCATCCACGGCGCCATCCTCGGCGCGCTCATCATGCAGAGCCTGCAATCGGGCATGGCGATGGTCGGCGTCGACGCGCCGTTCCAGAACATCGTCGTCGGCCTCGTGCTGGTGATCGCGGTGCTGATCGACACCTTCTATCGCAAACGGACGGGAGGCTGACATGGCCGACAAAGTTGACCGCAGCGGAACCCCGCTCCTCGAAATGCGGAACATGCAGAAGGCCTTCGGCGGCATCCGCGCCGTCGACCACGTCTCGATCGACCTCTA
>JAGRMO010000084.1 GCA_020441205.1 Maritimibacter sp. | reverse complement strand
CAACAAGATGCTCGGCCAGTTCAACCTCGAAGACATCCCGCCGGCCCCGCGCGGCATGCCGCAGATCGAGGTCGCCTTCGACATCGACGCGAACGGCATCGTCAGCGTTCAGGCCAAGGACAAGGGCACCGGCAAAGAGCAGAAGATCACCATCCAGGCCTCGGGCGGTCTGTCCGACGAGGACATCGAGAAGATGGTCAAGGACGCCGAGGACAACGCCGAAGCCGACAAGGCGCGTCGCGAACTGGTCGAGGCCCGCAACCAGGCCGAAAGCCTCATCCACTCGACCGAGAAGGCGATGCAGGAGCATTCCGACAAGGTCGATCCGACCACGATCGAGGCGATCGAACTGGCCATCGCCGCGCTCAAGGACGAGCTCGAGAAGGACGACGCCGGCCGCATCAAGTCGGGCATCCAGAACGTGACCGAAGCCGCGATGAAACTCGGCGAGGCGATCTACAAGCACGAACAGGAAGCCGAGACCGGTGAAAGCGATGACGACGGCGGTCCGTCGGGCGTGGACGACGACATCGTCGACGCCGATTTCGAAGACCTCGACGACGACAAGCGGAAGTAACATCCGCGCGCCTGTCGCCGGCCCGTGAACCCACGGGCCGGCGCCTGCGTTCCCAAGGGGCGAAACCATGTCGAAGCGCGACTATTACGAAGTCCTGGGCACGTCGAAGGGCGCGTCGGCCGAAGAGATCAAGAAGGCCTACCGCAAGAAGGCCAAGGAGCTTCACCCCGACCGCAACGCCGACAACCCGGACGCCGAGAACCAGTTCAAGGAAGTCAACGAGGCCTACGACGTCCTGAAGGACGCCGACAAGAAGGCCGCCTACGACCGCTTCGGCCACGCCGCCTTCGAGGGCGGCATGGGCGGTGGCCCGCGTCCCGGCGGCGGCTATGGCGGCCAGGGCGATTTCGCCTCCGCCTTTTCCGACGTGTTCGACGATCTGTTCGGCGATTTCATGGGCGGACGCCAGGGCGGTGGCGGCCGGCGGGCTACCCGCGGCTCCGATCTGCGCTACAACCTGCGCGTGACCCTCGAAGAGGCCTATTCGGGCCTGCAGAAGACGATCAACGTCCCCACCTCGGTCACCTGCAATTCCTGCAACGGCACCGGCGCCGAGGGCGGCTCCGAGCCCGCCACCTGCCCGACCTGCTCGGGCCTCGGCAAGGTCCGCGCCCAGCAGGGATTCTTCACCGTCGAGCGCACCTGCCCGACCTGCCACGGCGCCGGCCACACGATCAAGAACCCGTGCAAATCCTGCCACGGCCAGGGCCGCATCGAGAAGGACCGCGCGCTCAGCGTCAACATCCCCGCGGGCGTCGAGACCGGCACCCGCATCCGCCTCGCCGGCGAAGGCGAAGCCGGGATGCGCGGCGGTCCGTCTGGCGATCTCTACATCTTCATCGAGGTCACCCAGCACCAGATCTTCGACCGCGAAGGCGTCAACCTGCACTGCCGCGTCCCGGTCTCGATGACCACCGCGGCGATGGGCGGCGATATCGAGGTGCCCACCATCGACGGCGGGCGGAGCCGCGTGAAGATCCCCGCGGGCTCGCAATCGGGCCGCCAGATGCGCCTGCGCGGCAAGGGCATGCCGGCCCTGCGCGGTAACATGTCGGGCGACATGTATATCGAGCTCGCGGTCGAGACCCCGGTGAACCTCACCTCGCGGCAGAAAGAGCTGCTGCACGAATTCGAAGCGCTGTCGGCCGAGAACAACCCCGAAAGCTCCAACTTCTTCTCGAAGGTGAAGCATTTCTGGGACGGGATGAAAGGCTGACCGGCCCCGAGCGGCCCCGAAACCGGTGACCGCCGCACGACACCAGAAGGCCGGATGAACCCGCGTTCATCCGGCCTTTCTCTGCCGCCAGTCCCCGCGTCCCGACACCGCAGGAAACCGACCGGGTGCCTTGGTTACAGGGTCCGGATTCCCGGGAAATCGGCAACATCTGATCGAGGTTTCCCGACCGAATTTCAAGCGGCCAACCGCGAACGCACGGGTCGAAAGCATTTGGCGGCGGGCGCTCAATCAACCGTCCCGGGCAGAAGCCGCTGCCGGCCTCGAACGGAAACTCAGTCGAGCGGCACCGTAAGCTGCGCGATCACCGGCGCCGTGTCGGGCCGCTTGCCGCGCCACCAGGCGAAGGCCTCGGCCGCCTGTTCCACCAGCATCCCGACCCCGTCGGCGATCCGGCCCACGTGGTAATGCTCGGCCCGGGCGAGAAACGGCGTCTTGCCCTTGCCATAGGCAAGCTCGTAGGCGAGTTCCGCGCCCACGAAAGCCTTGCCCGGAATCGGCGGCTCGGCGCCCGAGAGGCTCGCCGAGGTCGTGTTCAGAACCAGATCGAACCCGGGCTCCAGCGCCTCGTAGCGGCTGGCGCGGATCGAGCCGCGCGGGCCGAGCAACCGGGCCACCGCCTCGGCCTTCGCCACGTCGCGGTTGGCGATCACGATCTCCGCCACCCCCGCCTCGATCAGCGGTTCGAGCGCGCCACGCGCGGCCCCTCCGGCGCCCGCCATCAGCACCCGCTTGCCCTTGAGATCGACCCCGAGATTGACCGCGATGTCGCGCACCAGCCCGACGCCGTCGAAATTCTCCGCCACGATCCGCCCGTCCTCGATCTTGAGGCAATTCGCCGCCCCGCAGATCGCCGCGGAATCGCGCGCCTCGTCCGCCAGCGCCTCGGCCTCGACCTTGAACGGCACGGTCACGTTGAGCCCCTTGCCGCCGGCCGCGATGAACGCCCGCACCGCCGCCTCGAACCCGCCCAGCGGCGCCTCGATCCGTTCGTAGCTCATGTCTTCGCCGGTCTGCGCGGCAAAGGCCGCATGCAGCTCCGGGCTCTTCGATTGTGCGATCGGGTTGCCGAACACGGCGTAGCGGTCGGTCATCCGACGAGCGTCCCCATCCGCCGCATCGCCAGCGCATAGCCCTCGACGCCGAAACCGACGATCACGCCGTCCGCGCGCGGCGAGATGTAGGAATGGTGCCGGAACGCCTCGCGCTTGTGGATGTTCGAGATATGCACCTCGAGCACCGGCCCCTCGAAGGTGTTGAGCGCGTCGAACAGCGCCACCGAGGTATGGGTGAGCGCGCCCGCGTTGATGATGATCCCCGCGCTCGTGGCCCGCGCCTCGTGGATCCAGTCCACCAGCACGCCCTCGTGGTTCGATTGTCTCAGGTCGCTGTCGAGCCCCAGCGCGCGGCCCACCTCGGCGCACATCCGCGCCACGTCGTCCAGCGTCTCGCGCCCGTAGATCTCGGGTTGCCGCTGGCCGAGCAGATTGAGGTTCGGCCCGTTCAGGATGGTGATGAGCTTGGCCATGTCGGTCTCCCCCGCTGATGCCCGTGTTTGGCATCAAATCGGCAAACCCACAAGAACCAGCCCGGACCCGCCCGGGCCTCAGAACCAGCGGCCGAGCGCCATCACGTGGGTATCGGCAAGCTCGGTGCCACCGGGCTGGGTATAGCCGTTGAACTGCGCCTCGGTCGCGGCCACGCTGTTCACCGTGATGAACCGCGCGAACGCCCCGATCGCCGTCGCCGTCACCGCGACATTGGCGTCGACGAAGGCGGCCGGAAAGGTCCAGAGCCCGCCGCTCGCCCCGGCCGCGACGAAATCGTTCTTCCAGCACATCTGGGTGCCGTCGGCAAACCGGGTATAGGTGCCGTTGGCATTGGTCTGGGTCTCGAACAGCGCGCCCCCGGCTCCCGGCACGGCGTTGACCGTCCCCACCGCATTTGCGCTGTGATAGAGCCTGTCGCCGGGCGCGAGCCGCACCGCCTCGTCCCAGGTGCTGCCGTCGGCGGAAAGCTTGATCGAGAAGTCGTCGTTGCCGGCGAGGCCGAATTCCGCCCGGCCCGAAAACGCGGTCTGGAACAGCACCGAGGCGGTATCCGCGACCGCGGCCTTGTTGATCTTGAGCTGGTGGCCGAAGCCCTCGTGCGACAGCAGCGTCGCCGGTGCCGAGACCGAGAGCCGGTTGGTGAGGTCTGAGACCGCGTTCACGCCGACGCCGGTCAGGTCTTCCGTGCTGGCCACCGCGCCGCTGATCCCGGTCCATCCGCTGCCGTCGAAGATCCGCATCTCCGCCGTGCCCCGCCGGGTCGCCGCCCAGCCCTGTGCCGGCACGTGGTACTGCCAGGCGCCGTCGACATAGACGGCGAGCAGCCCCGCGGTACCGAACCAGGCGCCGGTCGCGCCCGCGCCGATGGCATAGATCTGCCCCTCGACGGGCGAGCCCGGCGGCGTGGTGGCGTCGAATTCCTCGACGGTAAGCTGCACGAGAATGTCGAGCATCCTCAGCGCTTCGTTGTGGGTCACATGTTTCTGCGCCTGCGCGGGCTGCAGGAGCGGCAGTTCGAGCCGGGGCGAAATGTCCGACATGGGACCTCCTGATGCGTGGGAAACTGGCCCCGGGTCTACAGGTCCGGCACTGAAGGCTTCGCCAACACTCCGCCCCCGCGGTTAATCCTTTGGCAAGGTTTCCACAGGCCTCCGCCCCGCGCCGGGCGACCGTCCCGGGGGTGGGCTACAGCCTCGGCCACGGGCAGGGCGACCCCGACCGGAGCGGGGCCTGCGCGACCGGCCCCGCACCGTGTGCCGCCCGTCGTGGTCGTCCACCGCTCTGAGGCGCTCCGCGAACCGCATCTCCATCCCGCCCCGGTTGTGGTTCAGCGTGCGACCGATGTCGAAAGCGCCCTTGGGCCCGCCCCCCCCGATGCGCCTCGGCAGGCGAACCGCGTGCGACAAACCACCGGAAAAGCCGATTTCGCCCCGGGGCATGACCCGTAGACGAAGGGCAAACGCCCCTTGGACGCCCGCCGACTCGCGGAATTTGGGAGATTCTGGTCGGAGTGAGAGGATTCGAACCTCCGACCCCTGCCTCCCGAAGACAGTGCTCTACCAGGCTGAGCTACACTCCGACCGTGGCGGGCGGGATAGCTTAGCTTCGCAGCCTTGGCAAGGGGCTATCCTTTGCCGTCGCGCATCCGCATCCGGTGCAACAGCGGCGAGATTCGGAACGATGCGGCCGTCGCCCCGCGCGAGCGCGTCCGCAGCACCGGCGACAGCGTCTTCGCGCCCAGCCGCGTCTCGCGCAGCACGATGTAGAGCCCGCTCGCGATGATGATCCCGGCGCCGATCACCGTCGTCCGGTCAACGCGCTCGTCGAACAGCACGAGCCCGTATCCGGTGGCCCAGAGGATCTGCGAATACTGCATAGGCGCGACGATCGCCGCGTCGGCATTGCGATAGGCCGCGATCAGAAGCAGCCCGCCGGCGAACCCCAGCGCCGAAACCAGCCCGAGCAGCCCGATATGCTGGATCGGCATCGGGTGATAGAAGAACGGCAGCATCGCCCCCATGACGACGAAATTCGCGATCAGCGGGTAGAGCATCAGCACCGCCGTGCGCTCTTCCGAGCTGATCTTGCGCATGATCACCGAGGCGAGCGCGCCGAACACCGCGGCCGCGATCCCCGCCAGATGTCCGAGGCTGAACTCCGTCGAGCCGGGCCGCAGCACGACGATCACGCCGATGAGCCCGACGACGACGGCGGCGAGCCTGTGCACCCCCACCCGCTCGCCGAGGATCGGGATCGACAGCAGCGTGATCAGCAAGGGCGAGGCGAACAGCATCACATAGGTCTGCGCCAGCGGCAGCACCGAGAAGGCGTAGAACGCCGAGAAGGCCGAGATCACCGCCGCCGCGGTCCGCGCCATCGTCCACCACGGATGGACCGGCCGCAGATGCCCCTCGGTCGCGTCGCTCATCAGCATCAACGTCACCAGCGGAAACGAAAACATCGTCGCAAAGAAGATGATCTGGAACGGCGCATAGCTGCCGCCCAGAAACTTGATGACGACGTCATGCGTCGCGAACAGTGCGAAGGCGATGATCGCGTAGAGAGGGCCGTAGAGGTTCATGTCCCTGGCTTCGCGCACTTCGCGCGGATGTGCAACATCGCGCGTGCACAGCTCAGCGCGCCACCCCGCGACGCCGCCGATCATCCCTGCCGGCGGCCGCTTCCGCCAGTGTCATGAGCAATTTCCTGCGCAGCGGTCCGATCCCCCAGTTGTCGCGAGGCGAGCAACAATCCGCGCCCCGATGCAAAGGTTGTTGCAATTCTGGAAGCAATAACGCGCGCAACCGACATTGACCGCCAAAAATCGGCCGCACTCGACGCATAAACTTGGGGTTTAGACGCCGGTCGACCGGCCCAATCAACCAATGGCGGATGGTCAACCCCGTCCCGATCGACAGGATGCGATTCACGTCGAGGAAAGCTTTCCTTGCCAGAGTGAACCCGAACCGTAACCCCCCGAACCAGAAGTTAGAAAAAGGACTCGAACCAGTGACCGATCATACCGACGACACCGTTCTGAACCGCCGCAAGGCCCTCGCCCGCATCGGCACCTTCGCGCTCGCCGCCTACACCGTGCCGGCGCTCACCACGCTGTCTGCGGCTCATGCGTCGAGCTCGTCCAGCTCCTCGAGCTCGTCCAGCTCGTCGAGCGACGATTCGTCGAGCGACGACAGCTCCTCGAGCTCGTCCAGCTCCTCGAGCACGCCCAGCACGCCGAGCGCGTCGAGCGGCCCGAGCGGCTCGGACGATTCGAAGGGCACCGACGATTCGGGCTCGTGGGGCGGCGATTCCAAAGGCGCCTGCGAAGCGATCGACGTCGGCGGCACCTGGGACGAGACCACCGGCACCTGCATGCTGCCGAAGTAACGCCTCCGCGCGTGACACAAATCCGCCGGCCCGGGTCGCCATCCGGGCCGGCTTTTTCGTATGCTGACGCAGGACCCAGCCGAAGCGCCACCACCATGACCACGCCCGACGACAGAACCGACGCCGCCCCGCCCGCGCTCCACCTCCACTACCGGGGCCTTCAGCGCCCCGCCCGGCTCGAACGTGCCGAGGTGCTGCTGCCCCTCCTGTCGCAAATCGTCCGCGCCTGGCCCGCCACCCGGTCCACCGCCCACGCCGCCGATCCCTTCGTCACCCTGCGCCCGCTCGCTGACGGCGACTGGCAGCTCGACGCCCATCTCGGCAACGGCGCGCGCAGCTTCGATCCGGTCAACGCGGTCTGCGATTTCGTCGCCGAGCTGTCGTGGGAACGCATTCGTTCGCACCCGGAATTTCTGTGCCTGCACGCGGCCGGCGTCGCGTTCGGCGGCCGCCTAGTGCTGTTCCCGAGCGCCCGGCGCGCCGGCAAGAGCACCCTGGCCACGGCGCTCGCCCGTCTCGGACACAGGCTCTATTCCGATGATTTCGTCCAGGTCGAGATCGCCCCGCCCGATGGGCTGGTGCAGGGCCACGCCAACGGCATCGCGCCGCGCCTGCGCCTGCCGCTGCCGGACGACAGCTCGCCCGGCTTCCGTGCCTGGGTCGCCGCCGATCCCGGCCCCGCCAACGCCCAGTACAAATACCTCGCCACCGCGCCGCTCGCCGCCGCCGACGAGGCGCTGCCGCTCGGTGCCATCGTCGTGCTCGACCGCGCCGATGTGCCCACCGCCCCACGGCTCGACCCGATTGCGCCCGAAGAGGCGCTCGCGCGCCTCATATTGCAAAACTTCGCCCGCGCCACCCATGCCGGCGGCATCCTGCAGGCGGCCCAGGCCATCGTCGCCGGCCTGCCCACCTTCCGGCTCAGCTATTCCGGCTTCGAGGCTGCGGCCGAGCTGCTCCACACCGCGCCCGAACTGGCGGCACTCGCGCCAACCCATGTCACGGACGATCCCGCGCTCGATCGCCGCGCGGTGCTGCCGCAGCACCTTGCAGACGCCCCCCCCGCCTTCGACCCCGCCACCGCCTATGCCCAGGCCCCGGGGCTCACCGAGACCGGCGCCGGCGACGACTGGTTCCTTGCCGATGGCGCGGGCACGTCGATCCACCGCCTCAACGCGGGCTCCGCGCTGATCTGGCGGCTGTTGGCCGAGCCCATTGGGCTTGACGACATAGCGGCGGTGATCGCCGAGCTCTACCCCGACGCCGGTGCCGCACAGATCCGCAGCGACGCCGAGCGCTGCCTGCGCGCCTTCCTTGCCGCCCGGCTGATTGCGCCCGCCGGTCGCTAGGTCCACCCCCGACGCAAAAAAACCCGCACCCTTGCGGGCGCGGGCAGGTCGATCCGTCGTCCCCGAGGGGCAGGTGTCAGGCGCTGGTCGGCTTGCGGGTGAACATGTTCTTGAGCCAGAACAGCGGCAGCAGCAGCAGAATGAACCCCTTCTTGAGGAAGGCGAGCGCGACGGCCAGCAGCCCCGCCTTCGCCGCCACCTTGCCGGCGATCAGCCCGCCGATCCCCACCGCGGCCACCTTGTCCATCGACGGGTCGAAGTCGCTGTAGCGGCTGCCCTCGTCATAGGCGACCATCGTCAACAGGTCGGGCGCGGCGGCGCGCACGTCGCCGAGCTGGTCCATCGACGCCACCATGTTCATGATCAGCACCCCGTGCCGGCCGAGCGCGCGGATCTCGTAGTTCACCGTGTTGGGCGCGCTGTCGCCGAAGCGCAGCTCCTGCGCCCAGTAGAGCTTGCGCCCCACCTGGTCGTAACGCGGCGGCTCGGCCCAGCCGACGAGCTCGATGCTCTCGTAGCCGTTCTCCAGCCGCCAGTCGTTCTGCGACGCCGTGTCGGCCTGCATCTCGGTGAGCAGCGCATCGTAATCGTAGCCGACGGCGTCCTCGTCCGAGACATAGCCCATCGCCTCGTATTCCAGCACCATGCCCCAGCCGTCATGCAGGGGCGTGCGGTCGGTGGGGAAGACCATGCCCAGCACCGGCGCGCCCGGCGGGTTTTCCCACAGCGTCTCCAGCACATAGGCCGCGTCGACCGGTCCGAGGAAATAGTAGTTCTCGCCCATGTCGAGGCTGGCGTTGGCCTCGCCGAGGCTCACCGTGCCGCGGCGAAAGTCGAGGCCGGCGAGCAGCTCGTTCACATCCGCCATCTCCGCGTCGTTCGCAAGCTCGGGAAACATTTCGGCGTAGCTGTCGGCCGCGGCCGGCAGCGCCGCAAGCAGCGCCAGCGCGGCGCCGGCAAAGGTCATCTTTGAAAATTTCATGCGTCCACTCCTTGTTGCGCTCGAACGTTTCGGGCGGGCAGGGGGCACGCTGGCCTGTCGCTCATGCCCGGGGCCGAAACCTCCGACCGTCCAATTGCATCGCCCCCGGTCATGCCTGCGCAATCTGGCCAAAGTTTGACTGGTGTTTGGAATGGAAACGGACGCGAAAAGGCCCGCACCGGATCGGCGCGGGCCTTCGCGATCTGTCAGTTGGCTTGCCGGTCCGGGCAGACGCCCCGCCCCGCCGTGTAGGGTGGGGTTTCCCCCATCCCTTTCCGGTTCGCCCGGGCGAAGGTTCCGTTAGCGCTATCTGTAGCGATTACAGCACCTTGACACCCCGTCCGAGTTCGCCCGCCTTACAGCGAGGCGTCGAGCGCGGCCAGGATCGCGTCGCCCATCCCGGTGGTCGAAACCGGGGTCGCCCCTTCCTGACCCATGAGATCGGCGGTCCGAAGCCCGTCCGCCAGCACCTTTTCGATCGCCGCTTCCAGCCGGTCGGCCTCGGCGCCCAGATCGAACGAATAGCGCAGCGCCATCGAGAACGAGAGGATGCAGGCAATCGGGTTGGCCTTGTCCTGGCCCGCGATATCCGGCGCCGAGCCGTGCACCGGCTCGTACATCGCCTTCGGCCGCCCGTTCTCCATCGGCGCCCCGAGCGAGGCCGACGGCAGCATGCCGAGCGAGCCGGTCAGCATCGCCGC
>JAGRMO010000083.1 GCA_020441205.1 Maritimibacter sp. | reverse complement strand
AACATCGCCCATGGCTGCAACTCGCTGACGGCCACCCGCACCGCGCTGAAGCTCGCCGATTTCGTCGTGACCGAAGCCGGCTTCGGGGCCGACCTCGGCGCCGAGAAGTTCATGAACATCAAGTGCCGCAAGGGTGGCATCGCGCCCTCCGTCGTGGTGCTCGTCGCCACCGTCAGGGCGATGAAGATGAACGGCGGCGTGAAGAAGGCCGATCTCGGGACCGAAAACGTCGCCGCCGTCAAGGCCGGCTGCCCCAACCTCGGCCGCCATATCGAGAACGTCAAAAGCTTCGGCGTCCCTGTCGTCGTCGCGATCAACCATTTCGTCTCCGACACCGAGGCCGAGATCCAGGCGGTGAAGGACTACGTCGCCAAGCAGGGCTCCGAAGCCTACCTGTGCAAGCACTGGGCCCAGGGCTCGGCCGGGATCACCGAGCTTGCGACCCGTGTGGCCGAGATCGCCGACAAGGACATCGCCCAGTTCCAACCGCTCTACGACGACGAGCTCGGCCTGTTCCAGAAGGTCGAGACCATCGCCAAGCGGATCTACCGCGCCGACGAGGTGCTGGCCGACAAGAAGATCCGCGACCAGCTCAAGGCCTGGGAAGACCAGGGCTACGGCAACCTGCCGGTCTGCATGGCCAAGACCCAGTACAGCTTCTCGACCGACCCGAACCTGCGCGGCGCGCCCACCGGCCATTCGGTGCCGATCCGCGAGGTGCGGCTCTCGGCCGGCGCCGGCTTCGTCGTGGTGATCTGCGGTGAGATCATGACCATGCCGGGCCTGCCCTCGAAGCCGGCGGCGCTCACCATCGGGCTCTCCGAGAGCGGCCAGGTGGAGGGCTTGTTCTAAACTGTATACTGCGGCATACCGTTCCTGTCCGGCGCCGCTGCCGGGCAGGACATGAGGGAATCGCATGGACCAACGTTTGCCCCGAGCCGCGATCATCGACGGCAAGGCCATCGCCGCCAGGATCACCGCCGAAGTGGCCGCCGAAGCCCGCGAGCTGGCAGGGCAGGGCTGGACGCCGCGGCTCGTCTCGGTCTCGGTCGGCGATACCGCCGCCGCCGAGCTCTACGTGCGCAATCAGCAAAAACAGGCCGAAAACGCCGGCGTCGCCTTCGAGGCGCGCAGCTACCCGGCCGAAACCTCGCTCGAACAGCTCATCGGCATCCTCCAGGGGCTCAACCACGATCCGCGGGTGAACGGCATCATCATCCAGCGCCCGCTGCCCGAACACATCCCGGTCAAGGCGCTGCAGAAGGCGGTGCATCCCCTGAAAGACGTCGAGGGCATGCACCCGGCGTCTATCGGCAATATCGTCTACAACGATCTCGCCCTCGGCCCCTGCACGGCGGTGGCGGCGGTCGAGATCCTCAAGACCCTGCCGCTCAGGATCGAGGGGCTCGATGTCACCGTGATCGGTCATTCCGAGATCGTCGGCAAGCCCATCGCCTTCCTGATGATGGGGCTGGGCGCGACGGTGACGGTCTGCCACCATATGACCCGGTCGGTGGCGATGCACAGCCGCGCTTCCGACGTGGTTTTCGTCGCCGTCGGCAAGGCGGGGCTGGTGACCGGCGACATGATCCGCCCCGGTGCGGCGGTGATCGACATCGGCATCAACCGCGTCGACGGCAAGACTGTGGGCGACGTCGATTTCGCCTCCGTGGCCGAGGTCGCCGGCTGGCTCACCCCTGTGCCCGGAGGCGTCGGGCCGGTGACGGTGGCGACGCTGATGAAGAATGCGGTGCTGGCCACGCGGCTGCAGATGCAGCATTACCGCGAGAGCTACGCCAAGACGGATACCTGAAGGGAGGCGGACATGAGCGCTAAGATCATCGACGGCAAGGCCTTCGCGGCCGACGTGCGGGCCCGGGTGGCCGAGCAGGTGGCGGCGATGAAGGCCGACCACGGGATCACCCCGGGCCTCGCCGTGGTGCTGGTCGGCGAAGACCCGGCCAGCCAGGTCTACGTCCGCTCCAAGGGCAAGCAGACCGTCGAGGCGGGCATGAACTCGTTCGAGCACAAGCTGCCGGCCGAGACGCCCGAGGCCGATCTTCTCGCGCTCGTGGCACAGCTCAACGCCGACCCCAAGGTCAACGGCATCCTCGTGCAGCTGCCGCTGCCCGAGCATATCGACGAGGCCAAGGTGCTGGCGGCGATCGAGCCCGCGAAGGATGTCGACGGTTTCCACATCTCCAACGTGGGGCTGCTCGCCACCGGCCAGAAGGCGATGGTGCCCTGCACCCCGCTCGGCTGCCTGATGCTTTTGCGCGACCAACTCGGGTCGCTCAGCGGCAAGAACGCGGTGGTGATCGGCCGCTCCAACATCGTCGGCAAGCCGATGGCGCAGCTCCTCCTGCGCGACAGCTGCACGGTGACGGTGGCGCATTCGCGCACCGCGGACCTGCCCGACGTGGTGCGTCGCGCCGATATCGTCGTCGCCGCCGTGGGCCGGCCCGAGATGGTCAAGGGCGACTGGATCAAGCCCGGCGCGACGGTGATCGACGTCGGCATCAACCGGCTGCCGCCGGCCGAGGAGGGCGGCAAGGCCCGCCTCGTGGGCGATGTCGATTTCGACAGCTGCGTGGCGGTCGCCGGCGCGATCACCCCGGTGCCGGGCGGCGTCGGCCCGATGACCATCGCCTGCCTGCTCGCCAACACGCTCACCGCCACGGCGCGGGCGCACGGGCTGCCGGAGCCGGAGGGCCTGACCGCCTGACCCAGTGTCATCCGGCCGGCCTTTCGACAAAATGCGTGAAAAGTACTGTTCTCCGGCAAAATTTTTGCCAAATACGGCGAGAATAGTTCGAAAAGTACAATAATAGAGGCGTAGGAGATCAGTCGCTGAACCTTGGCGCCCGCTTCTCGAGCCCGGCCATCACCGCCTCGATCTGGTTCGGCCGTCCCAGCAGCGCGGCTTGCGCGGCGCTCTCCGCGGCCAGCGTTTCCGCCGCCGACATCGTCGCCGTCTCGCGGATGAGCCGCTTCGCCGCGCGCACCGCATCGGGTGAGCGCCCGGCGATCTCGACCGCCAGGGCCTGCGCCCGCGCCAGCGGATCTTCCGCGATCTCTGTCACGAAACCCCAGCCCAGCGCCGCCTCGGCCCCGAACACTTCGCCCGTGTAGGTCAGCCGCCGGATCACGTCGGCCCGCGCGAGCCGCGGCATCAGCACCATCCCGCCCATGTCGGGCACCAGCCCCCAGCGGCTCTCCATGATCGAGAACCGCGCATCCGGCCCGGCGATGCGGATATCCGCCCCGAGCATCACCTGAAACCCGCCGCCGAACGCATGGCCCGCGACCGCGGCGATCACCGGCTGCGGCAGCTCGGCCCAGCCCATCGCCGCCGCCTGAAACAGGTTGGCCCCGCCATGGGTCCGCGCGCTGAGGCCCGTCGCCTGGGCGAAGCGGGCGATCTCGGGCATCGCAGCGGTATCGAGCCCGGCCGAAAAGCTCGTTCCCGCGCCGGTCAGCACCACCGCGCGGATCTCGCGTTCGGTGGTGAGCGCCGCGCTCGCCTCAGCCAGCGCCTCGATCATCGCGAGGTCGAGCGCGTTCAGCTTGTCCGGACGGTCGAGGGTCACGGTGGCGACGGGCCCGTCGTGGGCGATGCGGATGCGTTGCGTCATGAGGCCTCCTCCCTGCGCGAAGACTGCCGGCCCGGGCCCGGCGCGGCAAGACCTATCGCGGCATCGGCAAGGCGCGCGGCACCGGCCCCAGCGCGACCGCGAGCGCATCCTCCGCCATCAACCGCGCCAAAACCTCGGCCCCGGTCGCAAGACCGCCGGTGAACGTGCCATAGGCCGGCAGGATCGCCCGGGCCGCATCTACCAGGAGGCAGGGCCGCGTCCGCCCCGCGAGCCGCACCTTGGGGTGATAATGCCCGCTCACCTCGCCCTTCGCGCCAGCCTCGGCGATATGACGAAAGGTGAGCGGACCGAGCCTGAGCTCGGCCAGATGGGTGCCGCCGAGCTCCACCGGCCCCGGATCGTGGTTGCCCTCGATCCAGACCCAGTCCCGACCGGCCTTGAGCCGGGTGAGCCAGCCCCGCGCCTCCACGTCCAGCCCGCGCGCCGCCGCGGCATCGTCGAAACTGTCGCCGAGGCAGACCACCCGCTGCGCCGCCGTCGCTTCGATATCGGCCTCGAGCCGGGCCAGCGAGTCGCGCACCTCGTAGGGCGGCAACAGCGCACCGGCGTTGCGGGCATAGCGCTCCGAGCGGCCGAGGTGCAGATCGGAGACGCAGACCAGCCGTTCGGCCGGCCACCACAGCGCGCCCGAGGGCCGCAGCACCAGCTCGGCGCCGGCGAGTGTGAAGCGGTACCCGTTCATGCTTCGTTCGAAGCGCAAAACCGCCCCGGTGGCAAGCCCGATCTGCGCCCTCATCTTGGTCCAAATGCGCCGACCCAAAGCGAGGGGCAGCGCCCCCGTCTGGGTCGGATCGGCCCGGCGGCTCCGAAATCGCCTTGCACCCCGCGCGCGCCCCGGGGCATCTTCGCGCAAACCCAAGGAGGAACCCCATGCCCGCGCTGCGCAACGACATCGACCCCGACGGGTTGCTCGAATTTTCCGTCGTCTTCACCGACCGCTCGCTCAACCACATGTCGGCCGCCTTCCAACAGGTGATGCGCGACATCTCGGGCGTGCTGCGCGAGGTCTACAAGGCCGACGCCGTGGTGCTGGTGCCGGGCGGCGGCACCTACGCGATGGAGGCGGTGGCCCGCCAATTCGCCACCGGCGCCCGCGCGATGGTAATCCGCAACGGCTTCTTCTCCTACCGGTGGAGCCAGATCTTCGAGATGGGCGCGATCCCGGAGGACGAGACCGTGATGCTGGCCCGGCGCACCGGCAACGGGCAGACCGCGCCCTTTGCCCCCGCGCCGATCGAGGAGGTCGTGGCGAAGATCGCCGAAGAGAAACCCGATATCGTCTTCGCCCCGCATGTCGAGACCGCCTCGGGCATGATCCTGCCCGACGATTACCTGCGCGCCGTCGCCGAAGCGGTCCACGCTCATGACGGGCTCTTCGTGCTCGATTGCATCGCCTCTGGTACGATCTGGATCGACATGCAGGCGACCGGCGTCGACGTGCTGATCTCGGCGCCGCAGAAGGGCTGGTCGGCCCAGCCCTCGGCCGGCCTCGTGATGATGAACGCCCGCGCGCGCGACCGGGCGAAGGCCGCCAGGTCCACCTCCTTCGCCATCGACCTCGGCAAATGGCTCGCGATCATGGAGGCCTACGAGGCCGGCGGCCACGCCTACCATGCGACGATGCCGACGGATGCGCTGCGCGCCTTCCGCGACGCGATGCTGGAGGCGAAGGAGATCGGCTTCGACCGTCTGGCCGAGGCCCAGTGGGAACAGGGCCGCCGGGTGCGGGCCGCGCTGAAGGCGCGCGGCATCGCCTCGGTCGCCGCCGAGGGCTTCGAGGCGCCGGGCGTCGTCGTCTCCTACACCGCCGACCCGGAAGTGCAGACCGGCCGGGCCTTCGCCGCCCTCGGGCTGCAGATCGCCGCCGGCGTGCCGCTGATGATCGGCGAGGGCGACGATTACAAAAGCTTCCGCCTCGGCCTGTTCGGTCTCGACAAGCTTGCCGATGTCGACGCTTCGGTGGCGCGGCTGGAAGCGGCGCTCGACAAGGTCTTTGCCGCCGGGTGACCCAGACTACCGCGAAACCGGGACCGGCCCCAATGCAGGGGCCGGCGCCGTCGTCAGCGTCCGACCGAGATCGTGACCAGCACGATGTAGAGCACCGGCACCACCGCCACCATCACGAGGCCGACGCCGGCGAGCCCGGCAAAGACGAAGCCGAGGCCGAGCGCGGCGATCAGCACCAGAGCGAGCACGAAGGCCCAGACCTCGCCCGGGTTCGACAGATCGCGGTTGTGCTTTTCGCCCGGCAGCAGGCGGCGGGTTTCGGCATCGGTGCCGGCGTGTGTCGAGTTGTCCATGGCGCGTCTCCTTGTTGTGACGCGCCTTGTCACCCGAACATGAGCATATTCAAATTAGCCAATGTGTCGCAGCGCCCAAATCATGCCCGTGACTGGACAGGGCGCCCAACCGCACCCGGAACCGACAGACGCCGGGATGGGGCCTCAGCGGCCGACGGCCACCGTGATGATCATGGCGAAGATGATGACCGTGACCACGATCATGGCGATGACGAGTGCGGCCATGGTGACCTCCCTTGATGCGATTGCGAGCGTTCTGCTGAACGAGGATAGCCCGCGACCCGTGCGCTTGGGAAGTCCCGGCATTTGCCATGGCGTCGCAGCCTCAGCCGAGGATCTCGCCGAGGAAGCCCGACAGGTCGTCGGTATGGTCGTGGATATGTGCCGCCGGTTGCGCCTCCGGGGCCACATGCACCGTGCGCATCCCGAGCCCGTGCGGCACCGCGAGATTGCGCGGATCGTCCTCGAACATCGCCGCAGCCAGCGGGTCGAGCCCGTCGGCGGCGAATACCGTCTCGAAGGCGAGCGGCTGGGGCTTTGGGTGATAGCCCGCCTGTTCCACCCCGTAGATCGCGTCGAACAGCCCTGAGAGCCCGCGCGCCTCGATCACCCGTTCGGCATAGGGCACGGTCGCGTTGGTGAAGACGATCCGGCGCCCCGGAAGGTCGCCGATCCGCGCGGCGAGTTCCGGATCGGGGTGGAGCGGCGCGAACGAGATGTCGTGCACCTCTTCGAGATAGGGGCCGGGGTCGATCCCGTGCACCTGCATGAGCCCGGCGAGCGTCGTGCCGTAGTCGCGCCAGTATTGCGCGCGCAGCCGGTCGGCCTCGGCATGGTCGACCCCGAGCGCCTCCATCACCCATTTCGTCATCTTCGCCTCGATCTGGTCGAACAGGGCCGAAGATGGCGGATAGAGCGTGTTGTCGAGGTCGAACACCCAGGTGGTGACATGGCTGAAGCGGGTCGCGCGCATGGGCCGACGCTAGGCGAGGGCGCCGGCCGGCGCAAGGCGGCAGGCGCGCCCGCGCGCGCCCGGCTTGAAACTTGCCCCGGCCCCGTGCAAAGCTGTCCCACCGATCCGAGGGAGTGGCAGATGAGCGAGGCGAAATCCGGCCCGAAAGACGCCTACGGGCTGGTGCTCGAAGCGATCGACGAAGGCATCTACAAGCCCGGCGACCGGATGGTCGAAAGCGAACTGGCCGAACGCTTCGGCGTCTCGCGCACCCCGATCCGCGAAGCCCTGCAACGGCTTGAGACCCAGAGCCTGCTGGCCCGCGACGGCCGCTCGCTGATCGTGGCCTCGCTCGACCACAACCAATTGGCCGAGCTCTACGCCGTGCGTTCCGAGCTCGAAGGCCTCGCCGCCCGGCTGGCCGCCCAGCACGCCGCCCCCGAAGAGCTCAGGGTGCTGCGCGAGATGGTCGAGGCCGACCGCGGCCGGATCGACAAGCCGGCCGCGCTCTCGCGCTCCAACCGGCGGTTCCACAAGCAGATCCACCTCGCCTCGCACAATCGCTACCTGGTCCAGCAGCTCGATCTCGTGCACCGCACCATGGCGCTGCTCGCCACCACCTCGCTCGCGGTCGAGGGCCGCTCGGCCAAAGCGGTGTCGGAACACGACGCCATCGTCACCGCGATCGAGGCGCGCGACGGCGACGCGGCGGCCGAGGCCCTGCGCAACCACATCAGCCGCGCCTTCGAGACCAGGCTCAAGCTCGATTCCGCCAGCGCTGAAAAGGCCGGTTGACCCCCCAGATATCGTGATCGCGGTGCAGATGGCCGTGCTGGGTCTTGTCCCAGTAGAACGGCTTGGTGACGATCTCGATCATCGCCTTCAGCGCCGCCACGGACGCGAGCGGCCAGTAGACATGCAGGGTCGGCACCCATTTGAGCAGGAACCGGTGCTCGCGGTCGGCCACCGCCATCATCCCCACCGCGATGGTGAGGATCTCCGAGAAGAAAAAGATCCCGCCCAGCGTCCAGAACGCCCAGGACGGCAGCGCCGCCTCGAGCGGATGGGTGAGGCCGAAGGCGAGCAGCCAAAAGCTCCACAGCACCGGCGCCAGCAGGAACTGGCTGAGCGTGCCGAGAAACAGGAACTGGACGCCGAGGAACTTCTTCCAGCCCACCTCGCCGAGCAGCCGCTCGGGCGCGCGCATGTGCACCCCCCAGGTCATCGCATAGCCCTTGATCCAGCGCGAGCGCTGCTTGACCCAGGGCCAGGGTCGGCAATTGGCCTCTTCCTTGGTCACCGTGTCGATCAGCTCGGTGCGGTAGCCGTGGCGGGCGAGCCGGATGCCCAGATCGGCGTCTTCGGTGACGTTATGCGCGTCCCAGCCGCCCAGCTCTTCGAGTGCGGCGCGGCGGAAAAACAGCGTCGTGCCCCCGAGCGGCACGGCGAACCCCATCTTTTCGAGCCCGGGTAGCATGATCCGGAACCACGTGGCGTATTCGATGGCGAAGGCGCGGGCGAGCCAGTTTTCGGACGCGTTGTAGAAGTCGAGCACGCCTTGCAGGCAGGCGGTCGACGGCCCGCGCTCGGCGAAGCGCTGCACCACACGGCGGATCTGCGACGGCTCCGGCGCGTCCTCGGCGTCATAGACCCCGACGATCGAGCCGCGAGAGAAATCGAGCGCGAAATTGAGGGCGCGGGGCTTGGTGCGCACCGCGCCGCCGGGCACGATGATCTGCCGCATCCAGCGCGGCAGGTTGGCATTGGCCAGCGTGGTCTGGGTCAGCGCGTCGTCGGCCTCGACCACGAGCAGGATGTCGAGCAGCTCGCGCGGGTAGTCGATGGCTTCGAGCCGCTTGACCAGCCGCTCGGCGATGGCGCGTTCGTGAAACAGAGGCACCAGCAGCGAGACGGTGGGGAGGCGCAAGGGCGCGGGCGTGCCGCCGGCGACCGGCGTCTGCGTTGCAGCCGTCCCGGCCAGCCGCTCCGCCCGTAGCCGGCGGCGAAACAGCACCGCCGCCCCGGCCTTGAGCGCGGTGTTGACCAGCAGCGTCAGCACCGCCCAGCCGGTGAGCAGCGAAAACGCGACCAGCGGCATCGTCAGCATCACCGCGACGGTGGCCGCGACGGCGGCGATGCCGTAGCGAAACGTCGCGCCGGTGCGCCAGTCGCGGCAGCTCTCGTCCGCCGCCACGCGGGTTTCGGCCCGCCCGGTCAGCGCCCGGCGGCGCGCGGCCACCAGCGCGGCCTGGATGTCGGCTTCGGGCGCCACCGCGAGGTGAACCCGGCCGAAGCTCGCGGGCAGCCAGCGTCGCAGTTCGGAAAACTCGGCCGGGCGCGAACAGATCACCACGGTCGCGCCGCCCACCCGCTTCCACGGCACGATCCCGTGGCGGATACAGGTCTCGGCGCCGAGCTCGTCGACCAGCCGCGTGTCGGGCGGCTCGGCCGCCAGATCGGCCACCGCGCAGCCGAACTGCCGGGCGAGGCCGCGGTAAAGCGCATCGCGGCTCACCATGTCGTGGGCCAGAAGGATATCGCCGAACCGCGCCTCCTCGCGCTCCATGAGATCGAGCGCGCGGGCGAGGTCGGCCGCGGCCAGTTCGCCGGCTTCGACCAGGAGGTCGCCCAGCGGCTGGCGGCCACGGATCGCGGCGCGATCCGTCCCGGTCTCCGGTACCAGCCGGGGTGCGGGGCGCGCTTCGGCGCCAAGGATGCGCGGCGGCGGGGCGCGGAAGATGGTGAGCCCGCCCAGCGGTGCCTGGGCCTCCGCCACCAGGCGGGGCGGCGGCGCCTTGAAGATCGCGAGAACCGGCGCCTCGGGCGATGCCGGGGCGGGCGGCGATGCGTCGATGATGGTGAGTGGGGTCGGCCACGGCTGGGTGCGGTCGTACGCCGGACCTCCGGCGACCGGACCCGGCGCGATGCCGCGCGGATAGATCCGCAACTGCGTCGCGGGCGCCGGACCGGGGGCCGGCGCAGGCGGCACAGCGAGGAATCGCGGCAGTCCGGGATCGGGATTCAGGCTCATCTCGACCCGAGCGGTACCCGTCAAAATTGTCGAAACCTTGAACAATACAAGGTTAAAGGGTGGACCGTCCGCCGGCCCGCCGTCCGGCCCCGCAGCCCCCTGAAAGGTTCGATTCGTCTATTTTCGCGCGTCCATCGCGGCCGAGAACCGCTCGAACAGGTAGTAGGAATCCATCGGACCCGGGCTCGCCTCCGGGTGGTACTGGACCGAGAACACCGGCCGCCCGTCGACCGCGATACCGCAGTTCGACCCGTCGAACAGGCTCACATGGGTCTCGCGCACGCCCTCGGGCAGGGTCTGGCTGTCGACCGTGAACCCGTGGTTCATCGAGGTGATCTCGACCTTGCCGGTGGTCATGTCCTTGACCGGGTGGTTCGCGCCGTGATGGCCATGGTTCATCTTGATCGTCCGCGCGCCGAGCGCGAGCGCCAGCATCTGGTGGCC
>JAGRMO010000325.1 GCA_020441205.1 Maritimibacter sp. | reverse complement strand
CTCGCCATGGTCGGCGAGTTCCGGGTGCATTACGCGGGCTTCTTCGATCCGGGCTTCGGCCATGCCGCCGCCGGCGGCAAGGGCTCGCGCGGCGTGCTCGAAGTGCGCTGCCACGAGGCGCCCTTCGCGCTCGAACATGGCCAGGTGGTGGGGCGGCTGGTCTACGAGAAAATGGCGGCGCGGCCCGAGACGCTTTACGGTGCCGAGCTCAAGTCGAACTACCAGGGCCAGGGGCTGAAGCTCTCGAAGCATTTCCGCGCGGGGTGAACGGCACCGGTGCCGCGCCCGGCGTGGAGGTTGGGCCGCCGGGGGTTTTCCACCCCCGGACCCCCGGAGGATATTTGCGGACCAAAGAAGCGGGGAGCGGAAGGCAGTGGGCGGTTCCGGCGCGACCTATACTTTCGGTCAGGGTCGGTGCTAGCGCATCCGCCGGAGCAGGCGGGCGGCCTGGCGGGCGCGGCGCGCGGTCTCTTTGGCGGCACGCGCGCGCTGGCGCTCTTCCGGGGTCATCTCCGATTGCGACCGGCCGCCGCGGGCGGCGAGGTCTATCCCGGCATCTACGCCGCGGGTGACCAGCCGGCGCGTCGCCTGGCGCAGGATCATGGAAATCAGTCGCTCGATATTCATCGGCCAAGCCTCATGCGGTTATGCCCCCGCTTGGCGCGCAGTCTAGCAGAGAGCGCCGCGTGCAGAAAGCCCCCGCGATTCGGGCGATCACTCGTCCTCGAACATGTCGGCCTGATCGTCGGGATCGAGGTCGTCGTCGTCATCGTCGCCGAAGCCGAGCTCGGCGCCGGGCGGCGGGCGGTTGTCGAGCAGGCCGGCCGCGCGCAGCTCTTTCAGCCCGGGCAGATCGCGGGCGCTTTCGAGGCCGAAATGATCGAGGAAGCCCGCGGTGACGACGAAGGTCACCGGGCGGCCCGGGGTCATCTTGCGGCGGCCGAAGCGGATCCATTCGAGTTCGAGCAGCAGATCGACGGTGCCGCGGCTCACGGAGACGCCGCGGATCTCCTCGATCTCGGCGCGCGTCACCGGCTGGTGATACGCGATGATGGCGAGGGTCTCGATCGCGGCGCGGCTAAGTTTGCGGGTCTCGGTCACTTCCTTGTGCATGAGGAAGCCGAGATCGGGCGCGGTGCGGATCGCCCAGGCCTCGCCCACGCGCACCACGCGCACGCCGCGGCCCTCGTAGCGTTTGGCGAGGTTTTCGAGCGCCACCTGCGGCTCGGAACCATGCGGCATGCGGCCGGCAAGCTCGGTCACGGTGACCGGCTCGGTCGAGGCGAACAGAACGGCCTCGACCATGCGTTCCTGTTCGCCCATCGGCGGGGCCTCGAACAGGCTCTCTTCCCGTTCGGTCTCAAGGGGATCAGCCATGGGGTTTTTTCCGTATCTGGATCGGCGAGAAGGTCTCGGTCTGGCGCAGCTCGAGCTGGCCTTCCTTCACCAGCTGCAGGGAGGCGGCGAAGGTGGCCGCGGTGGCGGTGCGGCGGCGTGCGGGATCGGTCTCCCAGCCCTGGGGCAGCCAGGAGGTGAGATCGGACCATTCGCCGGCGAAGCCGATCATGCCCCGCATCCGGTCGAGCGCCTCTTCCATCGTCATCAGGTTGTCGCGGTCCATCACGAAGGGGCGGAACTCGTCCTTCGTGCGGATGCGCGCGTAGCCCTGCATGAGCTCCATCAGCGTCGCGGTGTAGCTCACCTTGCGCGAACGGGTGACGTCCTCGGGCAGGCCGCGGACGAAGAAGTCGCGCCCCTTCTGATCGCGGCCCATCAGCCGCGCGGCCACGTCGCGCATCGCCTGGAGCCGTTCGAGCTGGTAGGCGAGATGGGCGGCGAGGTCTTCGCCCGAGGGGCCTTCGTCGGTGGGGTCGGGCGGCAGCAGCAGGCGCGACTTGAGATAGGCGAGCCAGGCGGCCATGACGAGGTAGTCGGCGGCGAGTTCGATGCGCAGTTCGCGCGCTTTCGCGATGAAAGCGAGATATTGCTCGGCGAGGCCGAGGATCGAGACCTTGCGCAGATCGACCTTCTGGGTGCGGCCCAGCGTGAGCAACAGGTCGAGCGGCCCCTCGTAGCCGTCGACATCGACGATCAGCGCCTCGGCGGCAAGCCGTTCGGAGACGCTGAGCACGTCGGGCTGGAAATCGTCGTCCTGCATGGGGCTCTTGTAGCGGGCCGGCGGGCGGCCTCAAGCCTCTCCGGTCATCAAAGCCCGAAATTCGGCTTCGAGGGCGGGGATGTCAACCGGCTCGGGCGGCCGGCGCCAGCCGAGCGCCGCTTCGGCGCGGGCTTGCCCGGCGGCGGTCATCTGCCCTGCGGCGCTTGCGACCCTGCGCATCTCGGCGAGATCGCCGTTGCAGTGCAGCACCAGATCGCAGCCGGCGTCGAGGGCGGCCCGGGCGCGGATCTCGAGCGGACCCGAGAGCGCGCCCATCGAGATATCGTCGGTCACCAGGAGGCCCGCGAACTTGATCGTGTCGCGGATCACCGCGATTGCCGCGGGCGAGAGCGTGGCGGGGTTTTCCTTGTCGATCGCGTCGAAGACCACGTGTGCGGTCATCGCGATCGGCAGGCCCGAGACCGCCTGGAAGGCGAGGAAATCCGAGACCCGCAGGGTCTTCGCCCGGGCCTTCACATGCGGCAGGCCCTCGTGGCTGTCGACCTTGGCCCTGCCATGGCCGGGGATGTGCTTGACGACCGGCAACACCCCGCCCTCGACCAGCCCGATGGCGGTGGCGGCGGCGATGTCGGCCACGCGCACCACGTCGTCGCCGTAACAGCGGTTTTTCAGCACCGGGTGGGTCTCGGGATAGGCAAGATCGACCACCGGGGCGCAATTGCCGTCGATGCCCACCGCCGTGAGCTCGTCGGCGATGATCCGGTAGCGGATCTGCATCGCCCGGGCGGCGCCCTTGCGGTTCTGTCGCACCTGTTCGAGCGGCGGCAGCCAGTCGCGCCAGTACGGCGGGCGCAGCCGGGCGACGCGGCCGCCCTCCTGGTCGATGAACACCGGCGCCTGCCAGCCCACCGCCTCGCGCAGCTCGGTGGTCAGCCAGCGGAGCTGGTCGGGGTCTTCGACGTTGCGGGCGAACAGGATGAAGCCGAAGGGGTCGGCGTC
>JAGRMO010000082.1:10057-11633 GCA_020441205.1 Maritimibacter sp. | reverse complement strand
CACGGCACAGGTGATGAAGACGTCACGGTTCATCGAAAGGGGCACCCGTATCTCCGTTCTGTCTGGTTCAGGTCGACGGTCCCGGCCGGGGGCCGGTCGCGTGGCGAGGGTACGGGCCGGTCGGCCCGCCGTTCTTGTGGGTCCGCGACATGCGGTGCGGCACCTCCACCGCGTGACGCGCGAAGGTCCGGCGCCGGGAATTCGGAACGGCGGCGGCCTTGCACCCGGCCGCCGCCCCTGCCCGCAAGACCCCGGTGCGCCGAGCTTCGCCCGCCCGTTCCGGTTCCGCCTGCCAGAGATTTCTCCCCACCTCCGCGCCCCTCCGATGATTCGACGGTGTCTGCGACGTCGCTGTTGGGACGGATGATAGGCTTGCTTCCCTGCGGCGTTTTGTCTCATAGTGACAAAAAATTTGCCGATAGTGACAAATGAATCCGATGAACGTCACCATTCTACTGTTCGACGGCTTCTCCAACATGGTTCTCGCCTGCCTGCTGGAGCCGCTGCGCGCCGTGCGCGACAATCTGCGGGGCGGCATCGCCTGGGCCGTCGTTACCCCCGACGACCGGCCCGCGATCAGCTCGAGTGGGCTCAGCATCGCGCCCGACCGGCCCCTCGCCGACCTCGGTCGCACCGACCTCCTGATCGTGGTCGCCGGCTACGGCTTTCGCGAGCATGCCACGAAGGCGACCACGGCCGTACTCTTGCGGCTGAACCGGCAGGCCGAGTGCCTCCTGGGCGCCGATACCGCCGCCTGGCTGCTGGCCGAGGCGGGCCTCCTGTCGGGCCGCACGGCAACGCTGCACTGGCAGGTTCTGTCGGATTTCGCCGAGGCCTTCCCGGCGACGCAACTGTCCTACGCACGCTACGTCAAGGAGGGCCGGGTCTGGACCTGCGGCGGCGCCTCGACCGCGCTCGACCTCTTGCTCGCGCTCATCTCCGAACGGTTCGGACAGGCCGTGGCGCATGACGTCTCGACCATGTTCGTGCACGACGCCGAGCGGCAGAGCACGGTCGGGCGCGGACCGAGCCGCCTTGCCGGCAAGGGCTCGGACACGCTGCGCCGCGTGCTGAGCCACATGGTCGAGACGATCGAGACGCCGGTGTCGCTCGACACGCTCGCGGCGACCACCAACCTCACGCCGCGCACGCTGAACCGGCTGTTCCTCGCTGAACTGGGAATGCCGCCGGGGCGCTACTATCAGTTTCTGCGACTTTCGCGTGCCCGCGATCTCGCCGCCAACACCGATCTGGGCCAAAGAGACATCGCGCTGCGCTGTGGCTTCTCCGACGCGGCCGCCCTCGGCAAGGCCTTCACCCGGCACTTCGGCTACAGCATCGGCAAGACGCGCAAGTAGCCTGCCACCCCGCCCCCTGCCCCGCGCCGTGCTCTTCCGCCCAGGGCGAACCCGGTGCCGCGCCGCTAGCCCTCGGCCCCCAGCACCGCCACCTGGCGCGCGAATTCCTCCGTCGCCATCAGCGCCTTGCAGCGCGCGAACCGGCCCTCGGCGTAGGCCTTGAAATCGTCCGCCGGGTTGTCGTTGGCGAGCTGGATCAGCCCCCAGAGCGTCCAGAG
>JAGRMO010000082.1:0-10036 GCA_020441205.1 Maritimibacter sp. | reverse complement strand
ATCGCCTTGTAGATCACCATCCGCGCCCGGTCTTCGGCCGGCACCGGCCCGCCGAAATAGGCCGCGAGCATCTCCTCGTCCTGCTCCGCCCCGAAGCCGCCTTCGACCGAGAGATCGCCCAGATCCCACATCGGGTCGTTCATCCCCGAATATTCCCAATCGACGATCCACATCCGCTCGCCGGTATCGAGAAAGTTCTCGCACAACGGGTCGCAATGGCAGGCGACCGAGGGCAGCGGGTGGCGCTCCAGCGCGGCCCGCACCCCTTCGGCCTCGGCCACCACGTCGTGGTAGCCTTCCGGCAGAGCCACATCTTTGGTCGACAGCAGCTTGAGATACTCGTCGATCATCGAAAACAGCTCGAACCGCGCCGGGAACATGGCTCCCGAGGTATGGAGCTGCCGGAACGCCCGCCCAGCCCGCCCCGGCGCCCCCGGCCGCGCGCGGAACGCCTCGGGCGTCATCGTCACCGTGGCGTCGATGTGGCGGGTCACCATCACCCCGGTCGCAGGATCGACATACAACACCTCGGGGCTCACCCCCGCCTCGGCCGCGGCCCTTGCGGCGGCGGCCTCGTTGGCCCGGTCGATATATTCCTCGGTGCCCTTGCCCGGCAGGCGAAGCACGGTATCGCCCGCCCGGAACACCGCGTTGGTCAGCCCGCCCATCCGCTCGAGCGCGCCCGCATAGCCCGCAAGTGCCGGAATTCGCGCCAGAACCTTCCGTGCCTCGTCTTCCATCCCCTGTCCCCGTTTGTTGCCGGACCGTCGCGCGCACTCTTCCACAGCCCGAACCCTGTGGCTAGGGTGGCAGACGCGGAGGATGCCATGACCAGCCACGACAACGAACATCTCGACGCCGTCTATGCGGCCAAGACCCCGGCCGATATCGCCAGGCTCTACGACAAATGGGCGGCCTCCTACGACGGCGACATGGCCAAGGCCGGCTACCGCCACCCGGCGATCGCCACGGCGCTGATCGCCCGCCACCTGCCGCGCGGCGCTTCCCCCGTGCTCGACGCCGGTGCCGGCACCGGGCTGGTGGGCGAATGGCTCGGCATCCTCGGTTACCCCGAGGTCGAAGCGCTCGACATCTCCGAAGGGATGCTGGCCGTCGCCCGGGCCAAGGGGATCTACAGCGCGCTACATGTGGGCCTGTTGGGCAATACCCTGCCCCTGCCGCAAGACCATTTCGCCGCGGTGATCTGCGCGGGCGTGCTCACCACCGGCCATGTCGGGGCCGAGGCGCTGCCCGGCCTGCTCGGCGTCGCCCGACCCGGCGGCATCGTCGTGCTGACGGTGAAGGAGAGCCTCTGGACCGGCAGCATCGCCGCCGCCGTCGCCGCGACGCCGGAGGCGACGATCGTCGAGGCCACCGATCCCTATATCTCGATGCCGGGCGACGCGGGCTCGACCCACAGCCGCGGCGTCGTGCTGAGGCGCGCATAGGTCGTGTCTTGCGGCGTGCCTAGCTCCTGATCCGTTCGCCCTTCGGGTCGAAGAACGGCGGCGTCCCGAGCGTCGCCGGCACCGTCTCGCCCGCGACGACGAGCTCGTAGCGCCCGCCGGCCAACCAGGCGTCGCTCACGCCATCGGGGTTGCGCACATAGCCGTAGCCGATCCCCTGCCCGAGCGTGTAACCGTAGCCCCCCGAGGTGAGATAGCCCACCGGCTTGCCGTCGCGCAGTATCGTCTCGCGACCGAGGAGAACGGCCTCGCCGTCGACGAGGAAGCCCGAGAACCGTTTCTTGAGCGGCGCCCCCGCTACCGCCTCGAGCGCCGCGCGCCCGAGGAAGGGCCGGCCCGATTTCATCTTCAGCGCCCAGCCGAGCCCGGCCTCGAACGGATTGTCGTTCGGCGTGATGTCGGACGACCAGGCGCGGTAGCCCTTCTCGAGCCGGAGCGAGTCGAGCGCGCGGTAACCCACGGGGCGCAGCCCCGCCCCCGCGCCCGCCGCCATCAGCGCGTCGAACACCCGGCCGGTGGCGTCGAGCGGCACATGCAGCTCCCAGCCGAGCTCGCCCACATAGGTTACCCGCAGCGCCCGGGTCGGCGCGCCGGCGATGTCGATCTCGCGCACATGGCCGAACGGGAACGCGGCGTTCGACACATCGGCATCGGTGACCGAAGCCAGCACCTCGCGCGCCCGCGGCCCCATCAGCGACAGCGTGCCCCAACCCTCGGTGACATCTTCGATGCGCACATCCCCCGCCGGCATGTGGTCGGCGATCCAGCCAAGATCGTGGGTGCGGAACCCGGTGCCGGTGACGATGTAGAACCGATCCTCGGCGATCCGCGCGACGGTAAGATCTGCCTCGATCCCGCCGCGGCTGTTGAGGAGTTGCGTGTAGGTGAGCCGGCCCACCGGCTTGGTCACGTCGCCGCCGCAGACCCAGTCGAGCGCCCGTTCGGCATCGCGCCCCGTCACCTCGTATTTGGCGAAGGACGACTGGTCGAACAGGCCGACGGCCTCGCGCACCAGCGCGTGTTCCGCCCCGACCGGATCGAACCAGTTCTGCCGGCCCATCGAATAGACGTCGCGCGCCTCCATCCCCTCGGGCGCGAACCAGTTGGGCCGCTCCCAGCCGAGCTTCGAGCCGAACACCGCCCGGTGCCCCTTCAGCCGTTCGTAAAGCGGCGAGACGATGCGCGGCCGCCCGCTTTCCATCTCTTCATGCGGGAAGGCGACGGTGTAATGCTTGCCGTAGGCCTCGCAGGTGCGCTCGCAGACCCAGTCGCGGTCCTTGTGCAGCCCCGAGAACCGGCGGATGTCGACCACCCAGAGATCCATCGGCGCCTCGCCGGTCATCACCCAATCGGCCAGCACCCAGCCCGCCCCGCCGCCAGACGCGATGCCGAAGGCGTTGAAGCCCGAGCCGACATACATGTTGGAACATTCCGCCGCACGGCCGAGGATGAAATTGCCGTCGGGCGTGAAGCTCTCCGGCCCGTTGATCATCTGCTTGACCCCGGTCTCCGCCAGCGCCGGCACCCGCGCGACCGCCTGGTCGATATGCTGGCCGAAATGGTCCCAATCGTCGTCGAACAGCCGGAACTCCCAATCGTTCGGCACGTCGCCCGTGGTCCAGGGCTGCGGGTTGGGCTCGTAGCCGCCCATGACGAGCCCGCCGACCTCTTCCTTGAAANNGGTGCGCCGGTCGGGGTCGCGGATCGTGGCCGCGTCGGGCGCGAGGCCGGGCAGCGCCTCGGTGATGATATACTGGTGCTTGATCGGCTGCAGCGGCACCTCGATCCCCGCCATCGCGCCCACTTGCCGCGCCCATTGGCCGGCGCAGTTCACCACCTTCTCGCACTGGACAGTTCCCTTGGTGGTCTCGACCGCGACGATCCGGTCGCCTTCCATCTTGAGGCCGGTGACCCGTACCCCTTCGACGAGCTTCGCCCCGTGCATCCGCGCGCCCTTGGCGAGCGACTGGGTGATGTCGGCCGGGCTCGCCTGTCCGTCGGTCGGCAGCCAGCTCGCGCCGATCAGGTCGGAGGTCTCCATCAGCGGCCACATCCGCTTGACCTCCTCGGGCGAGATCAGGTGCATTTCCATCCCGAAGCTCTTGGCCGTGGTCGCAAGCCTTCGGTATTCAGTCCAGCGGTCGGGCGTGGTCGCGAGCCGCAGGCAGCCGGTCATCTTCCACCCGGTTTCGAGCCCGGTCTCCGCCGCGAGCCGCTTGTAGAGCTCGACCGAGTATTTCAGCACCTGGGTGATCGAGGCCGACGAGCGCAGCTGCCCCACGAGCCCCGCCGCGTGCCAGGTCGACCCCGAGGTGAGCTGCCCCTGTTCCAGGAGCAGCACATCGGCCTTGTGATCGCGCGCGAGGTGATAGGCCGTCGAACAGCCGATGATTCCGCCGCCGATGACGACGATCTGGGCACGGTCCGGAAGGCTCATTCTGTTCCCCATCTGCTGCGGTAGGCGGACAGCGTGGCGTCGAGCCGCGCGCGGTTCTCGCCCGCATAGGCCATATAGTCGACGCCCGGCGCCGACAGGTTGAGGTCCGAAACATAGGACCAGAGATATTCGCGCAAGAGCGAGGCGACCTGCATCGCGTCGAAGGCGCGCGCGAGCGCGGGTTCGGGCTTGGCGCCGAAATAGGCGGCGAGCAGCGCCTCGGCGGCATCCCCCGGCATCTCGGCATTCGACGCCGCTCCGGCGAGATCGAACAGCGCGGTGCCGAAGCCCGCGTATTCGTAATCGATGAGCCAGAGCCGCTTGCCGTCGTCGAGGAAATTCGCAGGCAGCAGATCGTGATGCCCGAAGACGATGGGCAGCGGCACCTGCGCGCGCTCCATCTCGTCCGACAGCGCCAGGCAGGGCTGCGCGGCCGCCTCGTGCGGCGAGCCGCCCAGCGTGCGCACATAGTCGCGGATCACGTGAAACGGCCAGAATAGAAAGGCGGCGCCCGAAATGCCCGCCGCCATCCGCTGGTGGAAATCCGCGAGCAGCCGGGCGACCCGTTCGGGGTCGGCGCGCAGGTCTTCCGCCCCCCAGGTCCGCGCCTCGATGAATTCGGTCACCATGCAGCCTGGGGCGGCATATTCCACCGCCGGGCCGAAGCCTGCCGCATGGGCGGCGCGCGCATTCATCAGCTCGCGGGCGCGGTCGACATGGTGGAACGGGTAGTCGCGCCCGAGCCGCACGACATGCGGCCCGGCCTCGTCGACCACCTTCCAGATCTCGTTCGACAGCCCGCCCGACAGGCGTTCGCCCGCAGGCGCGCCCCGCCAGCAGGGCAAGGCGGCGACGGCGTCAGGCAGCGTCATGGGCCCCTCCGTCCGCAAGGCCGAGCCGGGCGCGGGTCCGCGACGCGGCGGCGTGGATCAGCCGGTCGGCGATGATCGCGATGAAGGCGACGCAGAGCCCGGCGACGAGCCCGCGCCCGGCATCGGCCTTGGTCAGCGCGATGTAGACCTCCTGGCCGAGATCGCGGGTGCCGACGAGCGCAGTGATGACGAGCATCGACAGCGCGAACATGATCGTCTGGTTCAGTCCCAGAAGGATCTCGGGCATGGCGAGACGCAGCCGGATCCGGGTGAGGATCTGCAGGGGCGTGCATCCCATCGCCTCGCCGGCCTCGATCAGCGACCGGTCGACCCCGCGCAGGCCGAGCACGGTGTAGCGGATCGCGGGCGCCAGCGCGAAGGCCACGATGGCGATCATTGCGGTGAAATCGCCGACCCGGAACAGCATCACCGCGGGCATCAGGTAGACGAAGGCCGGCAGCGTCTGGATCGTGTCGATCACCACCCGCACCCAGGCCCAGAGCCGGTCGCGCTCGGCCACCAGCATGCCAATCGGCAGGCCGATCAGCATCGCGAAAACCACCGAGATGCCGCAGAGATAGACCGTCGTCATCGCCTCTTCCCAGAGCCCGGTCGCGGCGATCAGCACGGTGAGCCCGCCGGTCAGCGCAGCGAGCCGGTAGCCGCCCAGCCGCCATCCCGCAAGCGCGAGCAGCCCCGCGACGCCGAGCCACGGCAGCCCGATCAGGAAGCGTTTCACCGGGATGAGGACGTTGAGCAGAACGGCGTTCTTCACCGCTTCGATCGCGTCGAAGAAATGCACGTTGATATAGGCCACGACCTCGGACCAGAAGCTCCCGGTCGAGAGCTCGGCCGCCTCCGGGTAACTCTGAACCGCGGGCAGCGCGAGACCCGCGAGCGTCGCCCCCACCAGCACCGCCAGCGCCGCCACCACGAAGGGATGGCGCGCGATGAAGCCGCCGCTCTGCAGCTCCGGCGGACGCCGCGCCGCCGCCGCCTGGCTCAGCCGGTCGAGCGCGATGGCCAGCGCCACGATGGCGAAGCCCGCCTCGAGCCCGGCGCCGAAATCGAGCCGGCGAAGCGCCGACAGCACGTCGAAGCCGAGCCCGCCCGCGCCGATCATCGAGGCGATGATGACCATGTTGAGCGACAGCATGATCACCTGGTTGACGCCCACCATCAGCGCCTCCTGCGCCGAGGGCACCATCACCCGCCAGGTCATCTGCCGCCGCGTGCAGCCGATCATCCGGCCGAGATCGACGATCTCGCCCGGCACCCGGTGGAGCGCCAGCATCGTGATCCGGGTCATCGGCGGCATCGCGTAGATCAGCGTCGCGATCATCGCCGAGGTCGGACCGAAGCCGAACAGGATCAGGATCGGCACCAGATAGGCGAAGATCGGGATCGTCTGCATCAGGTCGAGCACCGGCACGATGGCGCGCCCGAACCGTTTCCAGCGGTGCCCGGCGATGCCGAGGATGAGCCCGCTGCCGACGCCGAGCGGCACCGCGACGACGATCGAGGCCAGCGTGAACATCGCGCTCGTCCACTGGCCGAACACCGCGATGAACAGGAAGGCCCCGCCCGAAAGCGCCGCCAGCGGCACCCCGCCCAACGCGAGGCCAAGCAGGGCCACGAGCAGCGTCACCCCGAGCCAGCCCACCGGCGGCACCGGCACCCCGAAGACGCTTGCCCCGTCCGACAGCAGGCCCAACGCCACCTGATAGGGCACGTCGATCACCGCCGAGACGAAGCGGGTGAGCTCGCGGAAGGTGAACAGGCCGAAATCGGCCTCGTCGGTCAGCCAGTCGAGTGCCCCGCCGATCCAGCCCGCGAAGGGCGGTCGCCAGCCGCGCGGGATCTCGAAGGCCCAGGGCAGCGCCGCGTCGCCCCAGAGCCAGAGCGCAGCGAAGCCCGCGACGGCCACAACCCAGAGGAGCGGTCCTCTTCGGAGGCCGAAGCCGGTGGCCGGTGCCGGGACCGCGCGCGCCATGCCGCTAACCCCCGAGCATCAGGTCGATCACGGCCGCCCGGTCGAGCTTGCCCACCACCCGGCCCTCGGCATCGGTGACCGCGACCGCTTCGGCGCCCTCGCGAAACAGGGGCGCGGCCTCGGCCACCGAGCTGCGCTCGGCCACGCTCGGCGCGGAAGCCACGCCATCCGCCGGCGACATGATGCTGCCCGCCTTCACCACTTTCGAGCGCGCGACGGCCCGGGTGAACTCGCGCACGTAATCGTCGACCGGGTTGAGCACGAGGTCTTCGGGCGTGCCCACCTGCACCACCGCCCCGTCCTTCATGATCGCGATCCGGTCGGCCAGCCGGATCGCCTCGTCGAAATCGTGGGTAATGAAGACGATGGTCTTCTTCAGCACCGATTGCAGGCGGATGAACTCGTCCTGCATCTCGCGCCGGATCAAGGGATCGAGCGCCGAGAACGGCTCGTCGAGGAACCACAGCTCCGGGTCCGCCGCCAGCGAGCGCGCGATCCCCACCCGCTGCTGCTGCCCGCCCGAGAGCTGGCGCGGAAACGCCTCTTCGCGCCCGGCAAGGCCGACGAGACCGATCATCTTCACCGCCCGCGCCTCGCGCTCGGCCCGCGCCACCCCCTGCACTTCGAGCGGAAACGCCACGTTCTGCAACACCGTCATATGCGGCAACAGCGCAAAATGCTGGAACACCATGCCCATCTCGTGCCGCCGGAGCGCGATCATCTCGGCCTCCGAGGCGGCGAGCAGGTTCTTGCCGTGGAACAGGATCTCGCCCGCCGTCGGCTCGATCAGCCGCGAGAGGCAGCGCACCAGCGTCGACTTGCCCGAGCCCGACAGCCCCATGATGACGAAGATCTCGCCCTCACCGACGGAGATGTCGACGTTGCGCACGGCCGGCACCAGCCCGGCCTCGGCCAGCGCGGCCGGAGCGGCTTCGGGCCCGAGCCGGTCGAGCGTTTCGGCCGCGTTCGGGCCGAACAGCTTCCAGACGCCCCGGCAGACGAGTTTCGGTTCGCTCGCAGTCATGTCGCGGATATCTCGCGGTCGGCGGAGCGCCCCGACGGGCGCCCCGCGCGACGCTGTCAGTTACTGGATCCAGCCCTGCCAGGTGGCCTCGTTCGCGGCCATCCAGTCGGCAACCACCTGCTCCACCGACTGGCCGTTCAGATCGACCTCGGTGATCATCGCCCCCATGTCGTCGTTGCTGATGGTGAAGGCCTCGATCGCCGAATAGGCGCCCGGCCACTTGTCCTTGACCCCGGCCCAGGCGACCTTCCAGATGTCGCCGAACGGCTTGCCGCAATCGTAGGCGAGATCCGGGTTCAGACCCACGGCAGGATCGGCGTAGCACTCGGCCGAGTATTCGGGGAATTCCACCCACTCGCCCTCGTATTTCGCCGGCGCCCAGTGCGGCGCGTAGACCCACAGAAGGATCGGCGCCTGCCGCTGGATCGCGCTTTCGAGCTCGGCGAACAGCGCCGCGTCGGTGCCGGCATGGATCACTTCGAACGGCAGATCGAGCGCTTCGACCCGTTCGTCGTCAAACCCGCCCCAGGTCACCGGACCGCCCAGGTAGCGGCCCTTCGGCAGCGTCTCGGCGGTGCCGAACGCCTCGGCGCAGGCGGGCTCCTTCAGCGCTTCCCAATTCGGCAGGCCCGGGCACTGCTCCTTCATGTAGAGCGGATACCACCATTCTTCCTTGGCCTGCATGCCGGTGGGGCCGACATTGACCACGTTGCCGGTGGCGGTCGCGGCGTCCATCGCCTCGCGGCCGGTCGTTTCCCAGATTTCCATGGCGACGTCGAGATCGCCGGTCTCGAGCCCGGCGAACTGGGCGAGATAATCGGCCTGCACATATTCGACGTTGTAACCGCCCGCCTTCAGCACCTCGCCCATGAGCTGGGTGGTGATGAGCTGGCCGGTCCAGTCGTGCAAGGTCAGCTTGATCGGGTCGGTCGATTCCTGCGCATAGGCAGACGTGCTGGTCAGAAGCGCCAGCGCGATAGCGGAAAGCCGTTTGGTCGTCACGTGATTGCACCCCCTGCTGGGTTTTGGGATTCCGGGGATGATCTGGGCCGGGCGCGCCCCGGATGCTGCGCCGGGCTTGTAAAGCAAAGTGAACAGCACGGCGAAGCGGCCTGTCAATTGCCCTATGTGAGATTTTGTGGCTTTGCGGCCCGATTTTGTTGTTTCATGCTCCGAATCGACATGGACCGCCTATCGAAGCGGCACGGCCGCATCCTCGAAATCCTCAGCCGCGAAGGTACGGTGACGATCGCCGACCTCGCGGGCCTGCTCGACGTCTCCGCCGAGACGGTGCGCCGCGACGTCCGCCCGCTGGCCGACCGCGGCACGCTGGTGCGGATGCACGGCGCGGTGGGCCTCGCCGGCAGCGGCGGCGAAGCGCCGTTCCAGCGCCGGATGGGCGAGAACGCGGAGGCCAAGCAGCGCATCGCCCAGACCGCGGCCCGCCTCGTGCGCAACGGCGACAGCCTCGCCCTCGACACCGGCACGACGACCAGCTTCCTCGCCCGCGCGCTGACCCGCCACGAACGCCTCGCCATCGTCACCAACTCGACCGACATCGCCCGCACCCTCGGCGGGCGCAACGGCAATACGGTTCACCTGCTCGGCGGCCGGTTCAGCGCGGATTCGGGCGCCGTCCTCGGCATCGAGGCTGTCGCCGCGATCCAGCGCTTCCGGGTCGACTATGCGGTGATCTCGGCCGGCGCGATCTCGACCGAGGGCGTGATGGACTACGACCCCGACGAAGCCGCCTTCGCCCGCGCGGTGCTCGCCGCGGGCCGCAGGCGGATCGTCGTCTGCGACAGCGGCAAGTTCGGCCGCCGCGCACTGGTCGAGGTCTGCCCGCTGGCGGGGATCGAAACCCTCGTCACCGAAAAGACTCCCGGCAAGGCTCTGGCCGGCGCGCTGACCGACGCGGGCGTCGCCATCGCCCTGCCCTAGACCGACAGGTCCGGGTTCCTTCCGACCGACCCGCTGGTGTTGCCGCGCCCGAGGGCGGATCAGAACGGATAGTGCTGTTTCGGGTCTTCGACGGTGATCCATCGGGTCACGGTGAATTCGGCGATCCCTGCCTTGCCGCCGAAGCGTCCGTAGCCCGAGGCCTTGACCCCGCCGAAGGGCATCTGCGGTTCGTCGTGCACCGTGGGGCCGTTGATGTGGCAGATGCCGGTTTCGAGCCGGTTGGCGACGTCGAAGGCCGTGGTGATGTCCTGACTGAACACCGCCGCCGAGAGACCGTATTCG
>JAGRMO010000081.1 GCA_020441205.1 Maritimibacter sp. | reverse complement strand
GATGTGGTCGGTCTTCACCGGCCCATGCTTGGTCGATACCGTGGTGCCCTCGATCAGCGGCAACAGATCGCGCTGCACCCCCTCGCGGCTCACGTCGCCGCCGCGCACCTCGGCCCGCGCGCAGACCTTGTCGATCTCGTCGAGAAACACGATGCCGTTCTGCTCGACCGCTTCGAGCGCCGCCCGGGTCACCGTCTCGTCGTCCAAGAGCTTGTCGGCCTCCTCGGTCAACAGCACCTCGTAGCTCTCGGCCACCGACATCGTCCGCCGCACCGTGCGGCCCCCGAACGCCTTGCCGAAGATATCGCCGAGCGACATCCCCATGCCGCCCATCCCCATGCCGGGCTGACCGGGGATCTCGAACATCGGCATCCCGCCGCCGCCCGCTTCCTGCACGTCGAGCGTGATCTCGCGGTCGTCGAGTTCGCCCGCGCGCAGCTTCTTGCGAAACATCTCGCGGGTCTGCTCGCGTGCATCCTTGCCGGCGATCGCCTCGATCACCCGCGCCTCGGCATTGCGCTCGGCATCCGCCTTCACGTTCTCGCGCATCTCGGCCCGGGTCTGGATGATCGCCGCATCCACCAGATCGCGCACGATCTGCTCGACGTCGCGGCCCACGTAGCCCACCTCGGTGAACTTCGTCGCCTCGACCTTGATGAACGGGGCCTTGGCGAGCCGCGCGAGCCGCCGGCTGATCTCGGTCTTGCCCACCCCGGTGGGCCCGATCATCAGGATGTTCTTCGGATACACCTCTTCGCGCAGCTCCGGGCGGAGCTGCTTGCGCCGCCAACGGTTGCGCAAAGCCACGGCCACGGCGCGCTTCGCCTCCTTCTGGCCGATGATGAACCGGTCGAGCTCGGAGACGATCTCGCGGGGGGTCAGGTCAGTCATTTGCGGATCGTCTCCACGGTAAGATTGCCGTTGGTGTAGACGCAGATGTCGGCCGCGATCGCCATCGCCTTGCGCGCGATCTCTTCGGCCGGCCGGTCGCCGTCCATCATCGCCCGCGCCGCCGCCAACGCGTAATTCCCGCCCGAGCCGATGGCGGTCACGTCATGTTCGGGCTCCAGCACGTCGCCAGCGCCGGTGACCACGAACAACCCCTCGCCGTCGGTCACGATCAGCATCGCCTCGAGCTTCTGCAGGTATTTGTCGGTGCGCCAGTCCTTGGCGAGCTCGACGCAGGCGCGCGCGAGCTGGCCGGGCGTGGCCTCGAGCTTGGTCTCCAGCCGTTCGAGCAGGGTGAAGGCATCGGCGGTGGAGCCCGCAAAGCCCGCGACGATCTCGTGCCCGCCGGGATTGAGCCGGCGCACCTTACGTGCGGTGCCCTTGATCACGGTCTGCCCGAGGCTCACCTGCCCGTCGCCCGCGACCACCACCTCGCCGCCCTTCTTCACCCCGATGATCGTGGTGCCGTGCCAGCCGGGAAACTCTGTCTCGCTCATGTCGCCTCCAATGGTTCCGCCCCTATATGGAGCCCGCGCCGGAAGACGACAACCGCCGGCCTAGTCGAGCCAGCCCGCGAGGTTTTCGGCCACGATCTCTTCCATCATCGCGATATGGGCCTCGTCGTCGTTGAGGCAGGGCAGGTAGGTGAAGCTGGTCCCGCCCGCATGTTCGAAGCTCTCGCGGATCTCTTCGTTGATCTCTTCGAGGGTCTCGAGGCAATCCGACGAGAACGCCGGCGCCATCACCGCGATGGTCTTCTTCCCGGCCTCGGCCAGCCGCGCCACCTCGTCGACGGTGTAGGGCTTCAGCCATTCCTCGGGCCCGAACTTCGATTGGAACGTGGTCACCACGCGCTCCTTCGCCCAACCCAGCCGTTCGCGCAGAAGACGCGTCGTCTTCTGGCACTGGCAATGGTAGGGGTCGCCCTGTGTGAGATAGCGCTCGGGCACGCCGTGGTAGGAACAGACCAGCACGTCGGGCGCGTCGGCCTCGCTCGGGTAGACCCGCTCGACCGATTGCGCCAGCGCCTCGATATAGGAGGGCCGGTCGTAATAGGCGGGCACCGTGCGGGTCGCCGGCTGCCAGGTCACCTCCATCAGCGCGCGAAACAACTGGTCGTTCGCCGTTGCCGTCGTCGGCCCGGAATATTGCGGATAGAGCGGGAAGAACACGATCTTGTCGCAGCCCGCGCGCACCATCTCGGCGAGCTTTGCCTTGGTCGACGGATTGCCGTAGCGCATCGCGAAATCGACCATCACCCGGTCGCCGAAACGCGCTTCGAGCTTCGCGCGCAGCTTCTCGGCCTGCGCCCGCGTCGTCGTCAGCAACGGGCTCTCGTCGCGCTCCGTGTTCCAGATCTTTCGGTAATTCGCCCCGGAGCGCTTCGGCCGCACAGTGAGGATGATCCCCTGCAGGATCGGCTGCCACTTCCACGCCGGGTAGTCGATCACCCGCTTGTCCGACAGGAACTCGTTCAGATAGCGCCGCATCGACCAGTAATCGGTGCCGTCCGGCGTGCCGAGATTGGCGATCAGCACACCGACGCGCGCCGCGGGCAGTTTCGGATGGTCCTTGGGAAGATGTTTCTCGTCGCGCATCGCCTGGCTCTTTCGCTGGGGTGGCCCCGTGATAACGTCGCTCAGACTACGGTCAATCGGGCAATTCGGATCTGGCCTGCGCCAGCGCATCCGCGAGACGGGCCGAAGCGGAGCCCGGCTTGAGCGGTTTCTGCTGGCTCTCGTGCGGCGCCCAGCCGGTGAGAAACACCATCTCGAACGTGGCCGGGATCCGGCCCTCGGCACCATAGCTCGCCATGTAATGCGCCGCCGCCCGGTCGAACAAACCCCGCCCTGTTACCCGGGCCCGGTCCTTCAGCGCATTGCCTTCGCCCATTGCCCGAAGGTCGTGCAGGAGCGCCCGGAGATCGCCGTAGGTGACGGTGCGCACCGCGCTGTCGGCCACCGGCAACGCGAGCCCGGCCATCTGCAACATCGACCCTAAATCGGCGATATTCGCCATCGGCAGCACCCTTGGGCTGAGCCCGCCGGTCAGCTCCGCCTCGGTCTCGGCCAGCACCGCGCGC
>JAGRMO010000080.1 GCA_020441205.1 Maritimibacter sp. | reverse complement strand
TGGTAATAGGCGAGCTCGCGCGCCTGCTCGGCGATGGCCTCGGCGATCTCGGGCCGCCCGTAGCCGACGTTGACGCAGTAGAGCCCGGCGAACGCGTCGAGCAGGCGGGTGCCGTCGCGGTCTTCGATATACACCCCCTCGCCCCTGGTCACCACCCGCTGGGGCGCGTCGCCGCGGGCGAAATCGGCGAGATGGGTCGAGGGATGGAAGAAGCTCTCCCGGTCCCATTTGGCGAGTTGATCGTTGGTCAGCATTGTCCCTCCTGCGGCCTTCCGGCCGGCACGTTCCTTGACGATGAGGGAGACCCGGGGCTGCACGCGTCGGGCACCGGGGCTCCGCACCCCGGCAGCAGCGCGCAATGCCTTTATTGCGAGGGATGGAGGAGTGCTAGCCGATCCCGGCGGCGCTGGCCAGCCCTTCGCCACTGCCTTGGCCCGGGCAACGGGGTGGGCGAACTCGGACACGGGGGCAAGATGCTGATTTTGTTACAGTTAGCGATAACAATACCCTCGCCCGGCGAAGTCCGGGCGAACCCGGTCACGCCTCGATCAGAACCCCGGCCCCGCCCAGAACCGTCGCGGCATGGGCCGCGATCGCGGTGTCCTGCGCGCCGGTGCCGGTGAGGTCGCAGATGGTGATCTGCGCCGGCGATGTGCGGCCCGGATGCGCGCCGCTGACGATCTCGCCGAGCTCGGGCGGGGTGACTCCGTCGAACAGCCCGGCCGCCCGCGCCCCGGCCAATTCGCCCGACACTTCGCACTGGCTCACTCGGTCGCAGACATAGAGATCGGCCCGCGCCAGCGCCGCCGGCGCGATCTCGGTCTTGCCCGGCTGGTCGGCGCCCACGGCGGTGACATGCAGCTCGGGATGCAGCCAGCCCGACTGCACCAGCGCGTCGCGCGCCGGCGTCGTCGTCACCACAAGCTGCGACCGGCGCATCAGCGTCGCCGCATCGGTGGTGACCTCGGCCTCGATCCCGAGCCGCGCGCCGATATTGGCGGCACAGACCGCCGCATGGCTCGGGTTGCGCCCCCAGACCAGAACCCGGCTGAACGGCCGCACCAGATGCGCCGCCTGCATCTGCAGACAGGCCTGCACCCCGGTGCCGATCACGCCCGCCGTGGTCACGTCCTCGGGCGCGAGATGGCGCGCCGCCACTGCCCCCGCCGCCGCGGTGCGGATGTCGGTGAGATAGCCGTTGTCGAGATAGACCGCCTCGACCTGCCCGGTCCTGGCGGAAAACAGGATCATCAACCCGTTGAGGCTCGGGAGCCCGATCTTGGGATTGTCGAAGAAACCGGGCGACACCTTGATCGCGAAACCGTCGACCCCGGGGATATAGGCGGTCTTGACGTCGACCTCGCCGTGAACGTCTTCGAGCGCCATCGACAGGATCGGCGGCATCACCACCCCGCCCGAGGCCAGCGCCGCGAAGGCCCGTTCGATCACCGCCACGGTTTCGAGATCGAGCCGGACCGCGGAACGCAGCTCGGCCTCGGTCACGATCCGGATCTCATGTCCCATACATTTTCCCTTGCACCACCCTGTCGCCGAGCCTCACGTCTTGCCCGGCGACAATACGGGTGAATTGGGCCATGTCTAGGTTGCGTCCGGTTATTATTGTGGCGGCACAAGCGGTTAGGTTCACCTTCCCAGACAAAACCGCCGCCAGACCGACAACGGATGCGCCTTCGGCGACAATCCGGTCTTCGTAATAGAGCGCCTGCATCGCATCGCGGATCTCTTCCTCGGTCACCCGCACCGCGCCGTCGAGGTAACGCTGGCAGAGCCGGAACGAATAGGCGTTGTGCAGGCCGATGCCGCCGCCGAGGGAATCGGCAAGGCTCGCCACCTCGTCCACCTCGACCGGGCGGCCGGCGGCGAGCGAGGCATACATCGCCGCGCCCCGGTCCATCGACACGCCGATCACCTTCACCGACGGGTTGCACGACTTCGCCGCCAGTGCGACGCCGGCCGCGAGCCCCCCGCCCGAGAGCGGCACCAGAAGCGTCTCGACATCCGGCCGCGCTTCGAGGATTTCGAGCCCGATGGTGCCCTGGCCCGCGATGACGAACGGATTGTCGAACGGCGGGATCTCGGCCAGGCCCTCGGCCGCGACAAGCCGGTCGACCTCCGCCTGCGCCGCGTCCTGCGACTGGCCGGCGATGCGCACCTCGGCGCCGAGCGCGCGGATCGCAGCCACCTTCACCTGCGGAACCAGCGCCGACATGCAGACCACGGCCCGCAAGCCCTGCGCCTTCGCCGCCCAGGCGACGCCCCGGCCATGGTTGCCGGTCGAGGCGCAGACCACGCCGGGCACGCCCCTGGGCAGGTTCATCACCGCGTTGAGCGCACCCCGCAGCTTGAATGCCCCGATCGGCTGGGCGATCTCGAGTTTGAGCAGGAAATCCTGCCCCGCGACCGAGGCCATGTAGGGCGAGGGCACCAGCGGCGTCGCGTCGGCCTTGTCGCGGATCAGCCGGCGCGCGGCGAGGATATCGGAAATCGAGAACGACATCGGAAAGCGCTTCCTGTGTGATCTTGCCGGCGGGCCGAGGGCCGTCTTGGCGGCGGCCTGTACCGGACCGCGGGACGCGCCCCATTGCGCTTTGGCGATGTTGACGACAGGATTGGGGGCGCGCGGCCCCCGAGTCAAGCAAAGCCCCATGGTTTCAAGGGGATGCGCGAGCCGGCGCGCAAAGCGCCCCAATCCCGCCCACCCGGCCCGGGGCAGCGGCCGACCAGGAGAGAGACCATGGACAGCTTTCGCGCCCCGTTCAGCGCCGCCGAATACGCCCGCCGGTTGAAGATCACCCGTGCCGCGATGGCGAAGGCCGGCGTCGACGCGCTGGTGGTCACCGACCCCTCGAACATCGCCTGGCTCACCGGCTACGACGGCTGGTCGTTCTACACCCATCAGGCGGCGATCCTGGGGATGGAGGGCGAGCCGGTCTGGTGGGGCCGCAGAATGGACATGTTCGGCGGCCGGCGCACTTGCTGGATGAGCGACGACAACATCGTCGGCTACGCCGACCACTTCGTGCAATCGACCGTCTACCACCCGATGCAGGACCTGGCCGCCCATCTCGACCGGCTGGGCTTCGCCGCCGCCCGGATCGGGGTCGAGATGGAGAATTACTACTATTCGGCCAAGGCCCACGCGGTGTTGGCCGAGGCCCTGCCCGGGGCGCGCCTGGTCGACGCCACCGCGCTGGTGAACTGGCAGCGGCTGGTGAAATCCGAAGAAGAGCTCGTCTTCATCCGCAAGGCGGCGGCGATCTCGTCGAAGGTGGTCGGCGTCGCGCTGGACCGTGCCGCGCCCGGGGTACGCAAGAACGAGCTGGTCGCCGATATCGCCCATGCCGCGATCACCGGCATCGGCGAGGATTGGGGCGACTACCCGGCCATCGTGCCGCTGACCCCCTCTGGGCTCGACGCCACCGCCGCGCACCTGACCTGGAACGGCGACCGGATGCGCGAGGGCGAAGCGACTTTCTTCGAACTGTCGGGCTGCTACCGGCGTTATCATGCGCCGCTCTGCCGCACGGTCTTTCTGGGCCGGCCCTCGGACGAGATGCGCCGCGTCGAGGCCGCCCAGCTCGAAGGCATCGAGGCGGGGCTCGACGCCGCGCGCGCCGGCAACCGCACCTGCGACATTGCCAATGCCTTCATGACGGTGCTGGCGAAACACGGCATCGAGCGGCAGGGAAGGATGGGCTACCCGGTGGGGTTGAGCTACCCGCCGGATTGGGGCGAGCGCACCGCCTCGATCCGCACCGAGGACGAGACGGTGCTGGAGCCCGGCATGGTGTTTCACTTCATGCCCGCGCTGTGGATGGACGACTGGGGCCTGGAGACCACCGAGACCATCGTCATCCGCGACGGCGCGCCCGAGGTGCTGGGGACGGTCCCGCGCCAGCTCTTCGTGAAGGCATGACGATGACCAGGCTCACCGACACCGTCGCACTGCTCGGCGAGATGATCGCCTATCCGACGGTCTCGTCGGACTCGAACCTCGCGCTGATCGACGCGCTGGCAGGCTGGCTGGAGGCGGCCGGCGCGCGGGTCGAGATCCATCACGACGCGACCGGCCGGAAGGCCAACCTCTTCGCCACCATCGGCCCCGACGCGCCGGGCGGCATCCTGCTGTCGGGCCATACCGACGTGGTGCCCGCCGACCCCGAGGGCTGGACCGACGATCCGTTCCGCATGGTCGAGCGCGACGGAAGGCTCTACGGCCGGGGCAGCTGCGACATGAAGGGCTTCATCGCCGCCTGCGTGGCGATGGCGCCGGAGCTGGGCCGGGCGGTGACGACGCGGCCATTGCACTTCGCCTTCACCTATGACGAGGAGACCGGCTGCCTCGGCGGTCAGGCCCTGGCCGAGACGCTGGCCGCCCAGGGCATCCGCCCGAAGGTGGCCATCGTCGGCGAGCCGACCTCGATGCGGGTGATCGAGGGCCACAAGGGCTGCTGGGAATACACTACGCGGTTCGAGGGGCTGGCCGGCCACGGCTCGCAGCCCGATCTGGGCGTGAACGCGGTGGAATATGCGGTGCGCTACGTGGCGCGGCTTCTGGAGCTGCGCCGGCCGCTGATGGCGCGCGCGCCGAAGACCAGCCGCTTCGACCCGCCCTGGACCACGATCAACCCCGGCAGCCTGCACGGCGGCGTCGCCCATAACGTGATCGCCGACCGCGCCGAGGTGGAATGGGAGATGCGGCCCGTGCAGGACGGCGACGGCCAGTTCGTGCGCGAGGAGATGCACCGTTATGTCCGCGACCACCTGCTGCCCGAGATGCAGGCGGTGAGCCCGGACGCGCGGATCGTCACCGAGACCATCGGCGAGGTCGTGGGGCTCGCGCCCGCCGACCGGAACGCCGCCCGCGACATCGTCATGGAACTGACCGGCGCGAACGGCTGCGACCTCGTCGCCTTCGGCACCGAGGCCGGCATCTTCCAGGGGCTCGGCATGGACGTGGTGGTCTGCGGGCCCGGCTCGATCGAGCAGGCCCACAAGCCCGACGAATACCTCGACATCGACCAGCTCGCCCAGTGCCTTTCGATGCTCGACGGGCTGGGCGCGAAACTGGCAAGGTAGCGCCGGGCGCGCCCCGGACACGCGCCCTCCGCCAGCCCTCAACCGGCAACGTCCGGTTGCGCCGAAACCCTTGCGACGCCACGACAAATCCGCCGGCAAACCACAATCGAACCGCAATTCGCGACGAAAATGCCGGCCGGACGACATCCCCGCCCGACGTTGCGGCCGGGATGGGCAAGGAGCAACGGACATGCGCACCGAGAATGTCACACGAGACCCGCTCGGGGTCGCGCGCGACAGGGCACCGGCCGGGAGCCCTGGCGACCGGTGAAGATCGACGTGCCAACGCCCGGCGCCTGCAGACCCGATCGCGATGCGACCGCCACCTCGACCGCGCAGCCCCCCTGCGGGGGCTGGCGCACGCCGATGCAGAGCCAGACCTGGCTCGATGCCTGTTACGAGACCCTCTACCCCGAGCGGGCGAAACGGCTGTTCCGGCTCGACGGCGCGGTCGGGCCTTTCGCCCGGGTCGGTCGGGCCTTGCCGTCGCTCGTGCTGGCCGGCGCCGAGGAACTGGCCGAACCGATCGAACCCGAGGTCGCCGACGCGGCCGGCGCCCGCGCCCTGAGCGAAGCCCTGCTGGCCGAACGCCGCCCGATCCGCTTCGGCTCGCTGCCGAGCGACGGCCTGTTCGCCACGACCTTCCTGGCCATGACCCGGGGCCGCGGCATCGTGCTCGCCGCACCTGCCGGCGGCAGCCCGGTCCTGCGGCTCGACCCGAGCTGGACCGATCCGGCCGCGCGACTGACTGCGCGCCGGCGCGCCGATCTGCGCCGTGCGCAACGCAAGGCCGAGGCGATGGGCGCGGTCGAAATCCACGTCCACGCGCCCGACCCGGCCGCCGTCGCGACCATGCTCGACCGGGCCTTCGCCGTGGAGGCCGGCGGCTGGAAGGCCCGCGAGCGCACCGCGGTGCTCGACAATCCCAGGCAGGAAGCCTTCCTGCGGCGCTATTGCGCCAAGCTGGCCGCCGAGGGGCGATGCCGCATCGCCTTTCTCGACATCGCAGGACGTCCGGCCGCGATGCAGATCATGGTCGCCGAGGACAATGCCTTGTGGCTCCTGAAGATCGGCTATGACGAGGCCTTCGGCCGCGCCTCGCCGGGAATGCTGCTGCTCACCGACGTGGTGCGGCGGGCGGCCGTCGACCGGCTCGACCGGATCGAGTTTCTCGGCAAGGACGCCCCCTGGACCGCCTTCTGGACGACGGAACTGAGGGCGCATACCCGGCTTCATTATTACCCGGGGACCCCGACCGGGCTGGCATCGCTGCTGCGCGACGGGACGCGGGTCGTGCTCCGCCGGCTGCGGCGCCGGCTGTTGAACAGAGGGTAGACGCTTTGGGCCTGATCTTCTCGGTGATCAAACGCGCGGCGCGCCCCTATATCGCCGGAACCGACCTTGCCGACGCGTTGGCCGTCGCCGAGGAGGCGCGCACGCGCGGCCTCGCGGTGACGCTGTGCTACTGGCACGATGCCGAAGACCCGCCCACCCTGGCGCAGGCGCGCTACAGCGGGCTGATCGAAGCGATCGCGACCGCCGGTCTCGACGCCCATCTGTCGATGAAAGTGCCGGCGCTCCACGGCGGGCCCGAACTGATCTCGGAGCTGATGGCCGAGGCGCGGGCGGCCGGCGTACCGGTGGACATCGACGCCCACGGGCCGGATCAGGCGGAGGCCGATTACGCGGTCGCCGAACGGCTGGGCGGCGACGGGCTCGGGATCGCCGTGCCGGGCCGCTGGGCCTTTGCCCCCGCCCTCGCCGACCGGGCCATCGACCTCGGACTCCGGGTGCGCGTGGTCAAGGGTCAGTGGGCCGATCCCGCCGCCCCGGACCTCGACCCCGCGACCGGCTATCTCGCGGTGATCGACCGGCTCGCCGGGCGCGTCCGTGCGGCAGGCGTGGCGACCCACGACCCGGCACTGGCCGAAACCGCGATCCGCCGGCTGCTGGAAGCCAGCACGCCGGTGGAACAGGAATTGCTCTACGGCCTGCCGATGCAGGCGCCCGTCGCGGTGGCGCGGGCGCTGGGCGTCTCGACGAGGGTCTACATCCCGTTCGGCACCGCCTGGGTGCCGTATTCGATGCGCAAGGCCTTCACCAGCCCAGGCACCGTCTCGCGATTCCTGCGCGACCTGGCCCACGGGCGGCGCGACGGGCTGCCCAAATCCGCGTGACCGCCCGGATCTGACGTTGCGACACCAGTGATTCGGACGCCGCGAAAGCGGCCTCGGATCCGGGCGCTTCGACGCAACTTGATGAAAATGTACAATTTCGCCCCATTGTCTCAACATCGGGGACAGGACCGGGTTCGAGGACCGTTGCCGATTGTCCGCATTTCGGCCCAATTCCTGCCTTGTTGCTGAAATTGGCCACGAATTCCCCCTAGAAGATGCCGGGCGTTTCGCTCATACGACCAATCGAATTGGTCAGCATGGATTGTCATTGTCGCCATTGGACGAACAAAACGTTTCCCCGAATGTGGCACAAGTGGGGCAGCGATATGGCAAACTATCGGCTAAAACCGGGCGCAAGTCATCTTTCGGGGTACTCGGTTGCTGTTTGGGGTAGGTAAGGGGGATAGTCATGACGTTTGAAGCTGGGCCGGTTACTTCGGCCGAGGCCGTACCATTTCGGCACATCGCCGTGCCGTCGCGGCCGCGCGGGATTTCGATCGCCAAACTCGTTTTCGACAAGCTGTTCGCCGCGGCCGCGCTGCTGACGGTCGCACCGGTGATGCTGGGCGTCGCCGTGGCGCTGAAGCTCGGCGACGGCGGCCCTGTGTTCTACCGCCACAAACGCGTCGGCCAGCACGGCAAGGCGTTCTACTGCCTCAAGTTCCGCTCGATGCGCACCGACGGCGATGCGCTGCTCGCTGACCTGCTCGCCAACGATCCCGCCGCGCGCGCGGAATGGGAGCGTGATCAGAAGCTCGCCGACGATCCCCGCGTCCACCCGGTGGGCCGCTTCCTGCGCAAGACCTCGCTCGACGAGCTGCCGCAGTTCTGGAACGTGCTTCGCGGCGACATGTCGATCGTCGGGCCGCGCCCGATCATCACCGCCGAAGCCGCCAAATATGGCGTGCATTTCGCCGATTACTGCGCCGTGCGCCCGGGCGTCACCGGCGCCTGGCAGGTGGGTGGCCGCAACCTGATCGGCTATGCCGACCGGGTGAAGCTGGATGTCGACTACGTCCACAACGCGACTTTTGCCGACGATTTGCGTATCGTGCTGAAAACCATCACAGTGGTTCTCGCACAGCGGGGCGCGTCCTGAGGTTTCGTGATGAGTCAGAAGGGCAATGTTCTGGAATGGACCGGTCGGGCCAGTGATCTGCCCGACCGCAGCCGGGAGAACCTCGGCCCCGCCGGCCCGATCGTCGTCGATCCCGAGGCGCCGGCGGTTACCCTGCGGCTGGTCGTCGCCATCCCCTCGGCCAACCGGCCCAGCATCCTGCCGGACACGGTGCGCTCGATCGCCCGGCAGAAGCGCCTGCCGGACCTGATGATCCTGAGCCTGTCGTCGCCCGACGACATCGGCGACCTCGACCCCAAATCCCTGCCCTTCCCGGTGCGGGTGGTCTGGGGCCGCAAGGGTGCCACCGCCCAGCGCAACCGGGTGTTCGAGGAGCTCAATCCCGACGACATCGTGCTGATGCTCGACGACGATTTCCTGATGGCGCCGGATTACCTCGAGAAGACTCTCGAGGTCTTCGTGAACGATCCCGACGTGGTGCTGGCCACCGGCACGGTGCTGGCAGACGGGATCAACGGCCCGGGCTACAACCACGCCCAGGGCGTCGAACTGCTGGCCGAGCGCAATGTCGACACGCTGCCGACCGGTCTGACCCCGGCCTTCTCGGGTTACGGCTGCAACTTCGCCTTCCGCGTCGCGGTGGTGGCGGCCTACGAACTCTGGTTCGACGAGGAGCTGCCGCTCTACTCCTGGCTCGAGGACGTCGACTTCTCGCGCCGGATCGCGCGCCACGGCAAGCTGGTGAAATCCGGCGCGATGCGCGGCGTCCATCTCGGCACCAAGACCGGACGCACCGCCGGCGTGCGGCTCGGCTACAGCCAGATCTCGAACCCGGTTTACCTGTTGCGCAAGGGCTCGATGACGCTGCGCCACACCCTGTTCATCGCCTCGCGCAACATCCTGTCGAACCTCGGCCATTCGGTGAGCCCACCGGAATGGGCCGATTTCCGCGGCCGGCTGAAGGGTAACCTCATCGCGATCTGGGATCTGGTGCGCGGTCGGGTGTCGCCCGGGCGCATCCTCGACCTCTAGACGCCCCTCGGCCCGTGCCGGCTCAGCGACCGGCGTCCGCGAGCACGCGAGCGTATTGCGCCTCGAGCCCGTCGATCCAGCCGTCCTGGGTCGTGCCCAGCGCCGCCTCGCCGGAAAACCCGCGCGCGCTCATCGCCGCCACCTCGGCCGCGGGCAGCGCCATGATCCGCCCGATCGCCGCGTCGAAACTGGCCGGGTCGAACACGTCGAAGGCAAAGCCGAGCCCCGCCGCTTCGACCTCGGCCGCCATCGCCGCGGTATCGGCCGCGAGCACCGGCAACCCGCTGGCCGCCGCCTCGGCGATCACCAGCGCGAAGGGCTCTGGGTGGCGCGACGGCATCACCAGCGCGCGCGCCTCGGCGGCAAAGGGCGCGATGCCGGCCTTGTCGACCCAGCCCGCGAGCCGCGCCGCGGGATAACGCGCCGATATCTCGGCCCGCATCGGCCCCTCGCCCACCAGCGTCAGCGGCACGCCCGCGCGCGCCGCCGCCGATGCCAGCTCGCCCACCCCCTTGTCGGCCTCGAGCCGGCCGACGTAGAGCAGGCCCCGGTTGTCCTCCGCCCGGATCCGCACGGCCGAGAACGGCACCACCGGGTTGCGCACGGTGTGCATCCGCGCCTCCGGATAGCCCGCGCGCGCGAGCTTCGCCTTCATCGCCGGATGGATCACCACGATCCCGCCCCAGCCCGAAAGATCGCCGAGCGCCCGGATCACCCGCGCGCCGCGCGCCACCCGCCAGAGCTTCTGCGCGTAGCTGCGCTTGTCGCAATGCGTCGCCACACAGGCGGCCGAAACCGGCCGCCGGGTGCAGGGCTGGTTCTTGCGGTAATCCATGAACACGCCATTCGGGCAGGCGAGGAACATGTCATGCGCATGCAGCAACGCCCGCTTGCCCACCGGGGCCAGCGCCGGGAACAGCGCGGGCGAGAAGATCTGCGCCCAGCTGTGCACATGATAGACGGTGTCGGGCGTGTCGCGCTCGGCGAGAAACGCGCGGATCATCCGCGCGGCGGGCGCGTTGTGGACGCCCGAGACCAGCGCCGCGCGCGCCGGCAAATCGAGGAGCGGACGCGAGCCGAGCGCCACCACCTCGATCCCCGCCTCGGCGAGCGACGGGTTGGCACCCGCATCGCCGCAGAGCCAGATCACCTCGTGGCCGCGCGCGGCCAGCGCCTTGGCCGACATCACCGCGAGCACGGCCGTACCGCCCCGCGCGATGCTGTCGTCGTTCACCACGACGATGCGGCGTCTGGTCATGCGGGCGTCCTCACTCTGTCCGGCCTGTCCTCGTGACCCGGCCAATTAGCGAAATAACCGAGGCAGGGGCCAGTGGAAATCGCCGGAGCCGGGGGTTTTCCACCCCCGGACCCCCGGAAGGTATTTCGGACAAGAAAAAGAGGGCAGCCGAAAGTGCCGCGTCCGGAGACCGCATCACTCGACCCGGCGCAACGTGAAGCGGTAATCGCTGGTGTCGCCCTCGGCCGAGGCGCCGGGGCCGACGACGATCTCGAGCAGGTCGCCGGCGGCGAGGTGCACATCCGGATGGGTGAGATCGCTCGCGCCCACCACCGAGACCCGGGTCAGCTCGGCGCCGTTCTTCAGGAGCGTGAGCGTGACCCCGTCGCTCGTGCCGCTCGACGGCGTGAGCGCGGCCTCGACCGCGACATTCATCGCCTCCGGCGCAGTGAAGGCATGTACGATCTCGACCGGCCCCTCGTCCCAGACCGAGAGCTGGAGGAACTCGGCGGTGAGCCGCACCCAGCCATCGCGCGCGGTGGTGAGATAGGGCGTCCACGGCACCCCGCCCTCCTGTTGGCCGGGGCCGAGCACGAAGGGAACGTTTTCGCCCGCCACCCGGGCGAACCGGTCGAACCCGTCGCCAGTCTGGCCGGGATAGGCGAACTGGTCGAAGCTGTCGGCCACCACCTCCTGCGGCCCGAGGAGGACGTTCTTGCCGATCTCTGGCGCGGCGCCCGAAGACAGGATCAGCAAAGGCCGGTCGGGGGCCAGCGTGAGCACCTCGGCCGGGCGGCCGGCGGCATCGTAGGCGGTGAGCGCCGGGTCGGCGAGGCTGAGGGCGCGCGGCGCGCCCCAGAGCAGGAGCCCGCTCGCGCCATAGGCGCAGGCATAGGTGAAGGGATCGGGCGCGGCGTCGGTCACGTCGAGCCCGTCTAGCGCCTCGTCGAGCATCTGCCAGCCGGTGCCCACGTCGGTGAGCGCGCCGGTCTCGTCGATCATCGGCGCGAAGCCGTCGCCCCGGGGCGCGAGCGGGTACCAGGCGAGGCTGGTGACCCCGGCGAGCGCCATCTGGCAATGCGATTTCAGGAGCAGCGCCGGTGCTTCCGACGCCTCGGGCGTGCCGATCTCGGTTACCTCGATCGGCATCGTCTCGAAGCCCGGCACCGCGCGCAGGAGCGCCACCTGGCGGCGGAACTGCTCGGGCGGCGTGGTGTAGGGATGCAGCGCGACGCTGTCCATCGCGGCCGGCGCGCCGAGATCGGAAAGCGCCGTGAACCAGGCGAGCGGGATCGAATGCGCGGCCCCCCCGACGATCCGCACGTCGGGCCGCCGCGCCCGCACCGCCGCCGAAGTGGCTTCGAGCAGCGCCGCGTAATAGCCGGCGCGCCCGACGATATCGGCCGCCTGCGCCGGGCCCGAGGTGAAGCTCTCGGAATTCATCTCGTTGCCGACCTCGACCGCCTCGACGGCCGAAAACCGCGCCGCCACCTCGGCGAAGAACGCAGCATAGGCCGCGACCCCCTCGGACGTATGCGGCGTGACATAGGCGTCGTGATCGGGATGCGCGCCCCCGGTAATGAGCATGAGGCCAATCCCGCGCGTCGCCAGCGCGTCGGGATAGCTGGTGATCGGCTGGTCGAAGACGTAAGCCCCGTCGACCTCGGCGGCGTCCCAGTGGAGCTCGTCGCGGATATGGCGGATGCCGGCGGCCTCGGCGGCGTCGAGCAGCTCGGGCGCCCAGCTCTGGCCGAAGTTCTGCGCCACGCCGAGCACCGGCGCGCGCGCGGGCTCCGCCGCGGCCGGCCCCGCGCAAACGAGGACGAAAACCAATGCCAGACGGACCATGCGAACCCCCAAATAGACCCGTCCGCGAGACTGCCGGAACCCCGGCCGGCACGCAAGCGGGCTTCACAGCCGGGCGGCTTTGCGGCAGGTAGGGGGAAACCACGGACAGGTCCCCCTGTGCAGTTCGTCTCCAGTACGCCCATCGCGCTCGTCGCGATCGTCCTTCTCCTGATCCTCGGCGCCCAGCGCGGCGCCTGGGTGTTCTTCGCGCTCCTGCCCTTCGGCGCCGCCGCCGCCTTCAACCTGCCCGCCCTCGGCGGCGCGTCGATCATCGTCGCCGACCTCGCCGCGGTGGCGATGTTCGTCCTCGTGTTGCTGACCCCGGGCGCCGGGTCGAGCCTGATCGGCACCGCGCGGCCGCTGCAGCCGGGCTTCTTCCTCACGATGGTGATCCTGGTCTCGATGTTCTCGGCGATCTTCGCGCCGCGGCTGTTCGCGGGGCTGACCGAAGTGTTCTCGATCGCCCGCGACGACAGCCGCGAGACCATCGTGCGCACTCCGCTCGGGCCGTCGGCGGGCAACATCACCCAGCTGTTCCGGCTGATGCTGGGCTTCTTCACTTTCGTCGGCCTTGCCACCGCCTTCCGCCGGGTGCCGGTGGCCCGCTCGCTGGTCGTCGCGATGATCGTCGCCACCAGCGTGAACTTCGCGCTCGGCTGGATCGACATCCTCACCTCGGCGACCGGCACGGAAGTGGTGCTCGAATGGATCCGCACGGCGAATTACACGATCCGGGTGACCGACACGATGGCGGGCCTGAAGCGGATGATCGGTGGCTTCCCCGAAGCCTCGTCCTTCGGCTTCTTCTCGCTCGGCCTGTTCGGCTTCTGGCTGCAGTACTGGCTTGCCGTCGACCGCTCGCGCGCCGCCGCCTGGATGCTCGCGATGGCGACGATCTCGGTGCTGCGCTCGACCTCGTCCTCGGCCTATCTCGCCCTCATCGTCTTCCTGTTCGGCTTCGCGCTGCTCAACTTCTTTCGCTACCTGCGCCCCGAGGCCGCGCGCCGTTCGGTCGGGCTGACGGTGGCCGGCGCGCTGGGGCTCTGGATCGTCGCCGTCGCCGCCGTCGCGAGCTACCAGATGGTCGAACCGGTGACCGCCTTCTTCGACGACATGCTGTTCAACAAGATGGAGAGCGACTCGGGCGTCGAGCGGATGAGCTGGAACACCCTGGCGTTGAAGAACTTCACCGATACCTGGGGCTTCGGCGCCGGGCTCGGCTCGGTGCGGGCGTCGAACTGGCTGATCGCCTGCCTCGGCAGCATCGGCGCGCTGGGCACGCTGTTCTTCGTGGGTTTCCTCACCGCGTTCATGATCATGCCCTCGGGCGCCCCCGGCAGCGAACCCAACGCGGCGATCCGCGGCGCAAAGGCGGGCGTCTTCGCGATGATCTCGTCGGCGATCCTGACCCATTCGACCCCCGACCTGGGGCTGTTCATCTTCGCCCTCTCGGGCGCCGCCACCGGGCTTTCGCGCGCCGCCGTGCTAGAATCGGTTCACCGGCGCTGAGCCGGCCCCGCGCCATCTTCCGGTCACAATGTTGCCCTGAACTTGCCAGTCGGAAGTCGCTTTTCGCCATTGTTTCGTGCACCGGCCCGGAATCCGCGGCGAAACCATAAATGATTGACAGAAAGTGAAAAAACGCACCATGTGAGTCGTGTAAGAGAGTTCGGGGTTACGGTTTTAGTGTTTGGGGTGACCACCGCGTGTTATGCGGACATAGGGATGGCCGGCGGGGCTCGGGGATATGCAACGTCCCGCCGGAACCCTTCGAGGGATCGCGCAATGGGCCGGCTTACGGCCACGGGCGCGACACCCTCCGCAAGGGGCAGGCGGCCCGGCTTGGGGGGCCGGGTCGACCGCTTCCAGACGTACGAGATGACCGCCGGGGGCGCCCAGGCGCCCGCGCGAGGAGTGAACTGAGTGTCCAGGATGGATGTGCATTCGCCCATTCCGGCCCGCATGGCGACCCGACCGGCTGATGCCGACCGGGTGGACGTGCGCGGACTGGTCCGGGCGATCTTCGGCCGCCGTGCCTTGATCCTCGGGATGATGCTGCTCTGCGCCGTGCTGGCCTATCTGGCCGCCAGGCAGATGGCGCCGCAATACACCGCCTATGCGAAGGTTCTGCTGGCCCCGCGCCAGGTGCAGGTGAACCAGGCCGACGCCGTGGTCTCCACGGCCGAGGTGAGCGAGCCGGAAGTGTTTTCGGAAATGTCGGTGATGCGCTCGAACGTGCTGCTCGCCGCGCTCATCGAACAGATCGGCCTCGAGCGGCTCGAAATCATGGTCTACGGCGCGGCCCGCCCGGCCGGCCAGCGCGACAACCGGGTGGCCTCGCTGATCGACGCGATGCGCGAAGACCTGCGGATCACCCGCGAGGCCGAGAGCAACGTCGTCGTCATCCGCTTCGACCAGGGCGACCCGGAGCTGGTCGCCGCCGTCGCCAACGGGCTCGCCGACACTTATATCGCCCAGCAGCTCGCCCGCCAGCGCGAGAGCGTGCGCCAGGCGACGAGCTGGATCCAGGATCTTGTGGCCGAGGCGCAGGCCGAGGTCGAGCGCACCGAGATCGCGCTCGCCGCCGCCCGCTCGCAGAGCCTCGCCCGCGAAGGCGCGAGCTACGAGAACGCCAACCAGCAGCTCGGCACCCTCACCAGCGAACTGGCCGTCGCCCGCGCCGGCCTCGCCGCCGCCCAGGCGACCTACGAACAGCTCGGCGCCATCCTCGCCGACCAGGGGCCGCAGGAACTCGCCAAGGCGGTGACCTCGACCATGCTCGAAACCCTGCTCGCCGACCGGCTCGAGCTGGTGCGCAAGGACGAGGAATGGGCCCGCAGCTACGACGCGACCCACCCGCAGCGGGTGCGGCTCGCCGACCAGATCGCCCAAATCGACGTCCAGATCGCCACCGAGGCCGAGCGCATCATCGAGCTGCGCGGCAACGACGTGGCGGTGGCGCAGTCGCGCGTCTCGTCGCTCGCGGCCTCGGTGCAGGAGCTCGAGGACCGGCTCGCCGGCATCTCCGGCAACACCGTCGATCTGCGCCGCACCGAACTCGAGGCCGCCGCCGCCCGCCAATACTACGAAACCCTGCTCGCGCGCCTGAGCTCGGCCACCGGCCAGGACCGGCTGCAATTGCCCGAGGCCCGCGTCATCGACCGCGCCCCGGTGCCGGAAGCGCCGACCGCGCCGCGTCCGAAACTGCTCGGTGCCTTCGGCGCGATGCTCGGCCTCACCATCGGCCTCGCCATCGCCGTGATCCTCGAAATGACCCGCTCGACCTTCCGCACGCGGCGCGAGATCGAGGCCGCGACCGGCCACCGGGTGCTCGCCACCCTGCCCCGCGTGCGCGGCCGCGACATGCGCCGGATCGTCTCCGACCTGAGCGGAAAGTCGAACAGCGTCTTCGGTGAGCGGGTCCGCCAGCTCAAGACCTTCCTGTTCGCCCGCAAGGGCGGCCGCGGCGCCCAGGTGATCATGGTGGCCTCGTCGCGTCCCGGCGAAGGCAAATCGCTCGTCGCCATGGCGCTGGCCGAGATGGCGGTGCTCGCGGGCAAGGAAGTGGTCATGGTCGACGGCGATCTGCGCGCCTCGAAACTGGTCAAGGGCTTCGGCTGGAAACCGGTTCACGACTTCGCCGACTTCGTGCTCGAACGGTGCGCGCTCGACGAGGCGATCCTGACCGACGACGAGCTCGGCATCAACGTGCTGCCGACCGCGAACCACTCGATCCAGGCCGCCGACGAACTCAGCATCGACTGGCTGAAGCCGATGATGGACGAGCTGAAGGCGGTCTACGACGTGGTCATCATCGACAGCCCGCCGCTGCTCGACGTCGCCGACGGGCTGGTGCTGGCCCGCGTCGCCGACCAGATCGTCTATGTCGTGCGCTGGGATCAGACCACGCGCCAGGCGGTGAACGAAGGGCTCGAAGCGCTTGCCGCGCTGCGCCTCGGCGTCGCCGGAATCGTGCTGAACCGCGCCGATCCCAAATACACCGACAGCGCTTACGGAGCCGCCTATGGCGCCTACGCCTCCTAGCCGGGACAGGGTCCGGCCCGACGCCGCGGCGGCGATCGCCTCCGCCCCGGCCGTCACCCGCAATCTGCGCCTGCGCGGCGCCGCCCCGAGGGTCGCAATCATCCATTACTGGCTGGTCGGCATGCGCGGCGGCGAGAAGGTGCTCGAAGCGCTCCTGCGGATGTTTCCCGAAGCCGACATCTTCACCCACGCCTACGATCCCGACGCGGTGAGCCCGCTCATCCGTGCCCGCAAGGTCACCACCACCTCGGTGGGACGGTTGCCCTTCGCGACGAGGATGTACCAGAAATACCTGCCGTTGATGCCGCGCGCTCTCGAGGAGATCGACCTCACCGGCTACGATCTGGTGCTATCGAGCGAGGCCGGCCCGGCCAAGGGCGTGATCGCCCCGCCCGACACGCCGCATGTCTGCTACTGCCATTCGCCGATGCGCTATCTGTGGGACCAGTACCACGTCTACCGCGACAGCGCCGGCCTCGTGACCCGCGCAATGCTGCCGCGCCTCGCGCATCGGCTGCGCGAATGGGATGTGACCTCGGCCGCCCGGGTCGACCAGTTCGTCGCCAATTCGACCCATGTCGCCGCCCGGATCGAGAAATACTGGCGCCGGCCCTCGACCGTGGTGCACCCGCCGGTGCATGTCGACGATTTTGCTCCGCTCGCGGCCGAGGCGCGCGGCGAGTTCTACCTCTGGGTCGGCGAGCTCGCGCCCTACAAGCGCCCCGACCTCGCCGTCGAGGCCTTCACCCAGATGGGCAAACCGCTCTACGTCATCGGCGGGCCGAAGGCGACCGAGAAGAAACTCGCCGCCCGCGCCGGCGACAACATCCGCTTTCTCGGCAAGCTGCCGTTCGACGAAATGCGCCGCTACATGGCGAGCGCGAAGGCGCTGATCTTCCCCGGCGAAGAGGATTTCGGCATCGTGCCGGTCGAGGTCATGGCCTCGGGCCGCCCGGTGATCGCCTACGGGCGCGGCGGCGCGCTCGACACGGTGGTTGACCGCGAGACCGGGCTGCTGTTCTACGAACAGAGCATCGACGCGATGATCGACGCGGTGGAAACCTTCGAGGCCGAACAGCTTGCAGATCTCGACCCAATGGCGCTCGTGGCCCATGCCCGCCGGTTCGACGAGGCCGCCTTCCGCTGCGGCCTCGGCGAGGTGCTCCGGGCCCAGGGCATTCCGCTGCGGGCCGCGGAGGCGAAGGCGGGCTAGGCCCGCGCCGCCCGAAACACCGAAGGCGACGCGCGCGCGATGCTGAGAAAACTGACCGAACCCTATGTCGTCGGCATGGCCTCGCGGATTCTGGGCCAGGTGATCTCCTTCGTCTCGGTGATGGTGGCCTCGCGCTATCTCGATCTCGAGATCTTCGGGACCTACGCGCTGGCCTGGGCGGCCGCGGTGATCGGCAACACCTTCATCTTCACCGGCTTCTATCAGGCGCTGTTGCGTGCGGGCGACGGCGAACAGGCGCGCGACACCTTGTTCTGGCTGAACGCGGGTCTTGGCGCGCTGTTCGGCCTCGCGATCCTCGGAGCCGGCCTCGCCGTGGGCGGCACCGCCGATCCGCGCGGGCTCGCCCTGATCGCGCTTGCCCCGATCCCCTTCTTCATCGCGCCCCAGGCCTGGTGGGAGGCGCTCCTGGTGCGCGAGCGGCGGGTGCGCGCGGCCAGCCTCTACGTGCTCGCGGCCGAGGTCTGCGCCCTTGTCACCGCCGTGGTGCTGCTCGCCCAGGGCTGGGCGGTGGGCGCGCTCGTCGCCTCGCGCTACGTCGCCGTCGCCGTCGGCCTCGCAGCCACCGGCGGCCTCGTTCGCAAGCTGCCGCGCCTGCGCCTGAGCCGCGCCGTCACCCGCGACGCCGCCCGCACCGCGGTGCCGCTCTGGGGCACCACCGGGGTGCATCTGTTCCAGAACTACGGCACCGACCTGATCCTCGGCGCCTTCGCCAACCCCGCCGTCGTCGGCGCCTATCGCGGCGGCGCGCGGATCGCCATCACCGCCACCGACCTCGTGCTGCAGCCGCTCGGCGTGCTCACCTGGTCGCGCTTCACCCGGATCGAGAAGGAGGCCGAGGGCCTCGCCGCCCTGCGCCACGCCTGGATTGCCAACATGGGCCTCGCCGCCGCCCTGCTCTGGCCCTTGAGTGCCACCGTCGCTTTGCTCGCCGAACCCCTCGTCGTCACCGTGCTCGACGAGACCTGGCTGCCGGCCGCGGGCGTGGTGGTGATCCTGTCGCTGTCGCGCGCGATCCTGTTCTTCACCGCGCTGCTCGAGCCCACCCTGACGATCACCGGCTACGCGAGCCGGCAGTTCGTGATCCGGATGTTCGGCGCGGGCAGCCTGCTGCTGCTGCTGATGGCCTTCGCCCGACATGGCGCCGAGGCCGCCTCCTGGGCGCATTTGGCAAGCTCGGTGCTGGTCGCCGGGGTCGCGATCTGGGCGATGCTGCGCGCGCTGGAACTGCCGCTCGCGCAGTTCGTCCACACCTTCGTGCCCGGCGCGGCGCTGACCGGCGTCACTGCCGGCATCGTCGCCGCCACCGAACCCCTGCGCGGCGCCACCGGCCCGGGGCTCGGCCTCGGCCTCAGCCTCGCCGCCATCGCGCTGGCCTGGGTGGTGATGATGGGGGTCTTTCTCAAGCGCCGGATGCTGGAGCTACCGACGCCATAGATCGGGCCCGCCGAGCGCCCGGCGGCGCACGTCGATCACGAACCGCCCGGCGGCCGCGTCCATGTGGTGGCAGGCCATGATCCCGTCGGTGAAATCCGGCAGCACATGGCGCAGCCGGGTCTCCTGGTAGCCGGTCTCGTCGAGCCGGGTGATCTCCATCACGTTGAGCCCGTAGCCGTAGACCCCGTGCGAATTGTCCTGGCTGGTGCGGTAGAGCCGGCCGTTCTCGCAGAATACCCGCCCGCCGCCCCGCGCCGTGCGGGTGTCGATCACCACCGGGTTCAAGGGATGCGGCACCACCTCGTTCAGCATCGGCCCGTCGATCATGAACAGGTGCAGCTCGGAGCCGAAATCGTTGAAACTGTCGTTGCAGATATTGGTGAACAGCCACCATCTGCCCTGGTGCTGGAACACCACCGTGTCGGCGGTCGCGACGCCCTGAAACGCGGTCGCGGCAAGCTCCCATTCGGTCGGAAACGTCGTCGCCCGCCAGACCTCGGTGCGCTTGGTCTCGTGCGTCTCGGGGATCATCAGGATCTCGTCGCCATGACTGAGCACGAAGGGAAACGACAGGTGATAGGGCCGCTTCAGCGCATCGCCGAGCGGCACCAGCCGATCGCCCTCGACCCGCCCGACGCTCAGATGCCCGAGCCGGGTGCGGTAATCGTAGGTCTCGTAGAACAGATAGAGCGCGCCCTCGTGCTCGAACAGGAACGGATCGGCCCAGAACTCGTTGTTCTGCGGCACCAGATCGGTGGCGCTGCCCGGATCGAACCGCAGCCGGTCGCCGGTGCCGAGCCTGAGCGAGAACATGCCGGGCCGCCGTCCGAGCCGCTCGCCGGCGGCGAACAGCGCGCGGCGGACCAGTTCCTGCACCGTCCGCCCGAGATAGACCGGCACGTCATGCGCGCGGAACACGTCGGCCCCGCGCCGCACCGGCAGGGGCCCGTCGATGCCCGCCACCGCACTGCCGGTCGCCACCAGCCGGGCCAGCGCCTGAAGGACCATCTGCACCGATTTTTCGCGGATGAAGGCGCGGTTGCGCGAGGCGAGGAACTTGGTGTCGTAGGCGGCCGTCGAGAGGGTCTCGACCGACCCGCCCGCACCATGGCTCACCAGCTGCACCTCGGTGACCGGCGCACGGTCGCGCGCTTCGGCGAAGCCCGCCCCCGGCTCGAAGGCCGAAAGCCGCCAGAGCCCGTGCCGCGCGCGGGCCGCGAGATCGAGCACCGCGCCCGAATGGCTGAAATCGACAATCACGTCGCAGTCGGACAGCGCCTGCGGATCGAACGGCGCGACCGGCGGTATCTCTTTCGGCGCCGTATCCGGCACCTTGAAGGCCAGCTGCTCGATATCAATCAGGCGTTGCACCCCGGACGGCACACGTTCGGCGACGGCGGGCGCCGTCGTCAAAGCGGTCAACTCGAACCGCGGGTCCCCGGTCAGTGCCGAGATGAATCTGCGCTCCCCGGGCCCCGGACGTAGAGCCTGTCCGAGGACCACGCATATTCGGATTGACATCACTGCCCCATGCGTACGTCGAATGAAAACCGGACTGTCGAACGGCCGGCCGGAAATATGCTGATGTAGCTATGCCCACCAAAGGTGGCCTGAAAAGGGCGACAGTCTGTTTCCATTGGGAATATCCCTAACCGAAAGACCGCCCGTCGCCAACCTGCCCACGCCCGATGCAGGCCGATACCTTTTGGCGCACCCGACGCCTCTGCGGCGCCACGGCCTCTCAGCGCAGACGCCCCGCCGAGAGCAACCGGTTGCCCGCCCGGCGGGCAAGCTCTTCGGCCCCGCCAGGCCCCAGCCGGCGCGCGAGCCCGAGCGCGCTCTTGCGCAACCGGCGCGCGACTCCCTGCGGCGTGAACGGACGTTCGACCGACCCCTCGACCAGCGCTCGGGCTGCATTGGCGAACTCGCCCTTGTAGCGCTCGTCGCCACGGCCGAGATCGTATTCGGTCGTCCCGGACGCATCGGCGTGGCGCAGGAGTTCCATCAGCAGCGTGAGCCCCGGCGAATAGCGCTCGAGATCGGGGTTATAGGTGGGAAACCAGCTGTGCGCGGTCGTGCCCGCGCGCATCGAGAAGCTCACAGCCGCGAGCGTGTCGCCGGCCCAGAGCGCCGAGGTCATGCCCCCGAAGCCGGGCGTGTCCGTCGCCCGGACTTCCGCCACCACTGCCCCCGCCCAGGGCCGGTCGAGAATGAAACGTACCCCGATGGCGGCGAGCGAGGCGCGCTTCCAGCCGTCGAGCGCGGCCCAGACGGCAGGATCGGTCTCGTTCGCGACGAACCTCAAGGGCCCAACCTCGCGCCCGAGCTTGCGGCCCTTGCGCTCGACATTGGCGATCGCCGACGACCCGGCCCGCCGCTCGGCGCGCCAGGCCTCGAAGCCCTCCCCGAGATCGACCAGCGGCGAGGAGGTGTCGAGATAGCCATGCGGGCGGAACCGGGCCTGCGAAGCCGGCACATGGTTGAAATCGTAGGCCTGCGCCTTCAGCGCCTTCAGGAGCGCGCGCAGGTCGGGCGCCGTCTCTGAGTTGCCGACGATCCCATGGTAATCCGAGATCTCGCCCGCGAGCGGCGCGAGCCGCCCGCCGCGCTGGACGTGATAGGGCAGAAAGCCGGAGACCGCGCCCGCCTCGGTGAGCACCGCGATGCGCAGATCGTCGCACACCGTGCCGACGATCCGGCAGAACTCGGGCGAAAAGAACGGGCTGCGGAGATCGCCGTCGGCCGCCTGGAACCCGCGCCAGGCGTCTTCCAGCCCCCGGTCCAGCTCATGAGCCGCGATGATGTCGACCTGCATTGCCCGCCTGTTCCTTCATCCCACGCCGGGCGCACGGCCCCGCTTAGCCGCACCTTGCGCCGGGGACACTGCCGAGGTCAAACCCGCAGGGCGAAAAATCCGGGGAATTCTATGGGTTTGTCGCCTCGGCCACGGGGCAAGCCCCAGGATCAGCCGCCGTCGAGCGTGCGCGCGATCTCGGCGAACAGCGCCTGCGCCTCCAGCGCCTCGGTCTCCGGCACCACCCGCTGGACGAAACCGAGATGGATCGACACATACTCACCGACCTGCGGCGGCGTGTCGCCCATCAGCATGAGATTGGCCCAGCGCTCCTCGCCGAGGGCTTCGCAGCGCGCGCGCGGACCGTCGATCTCTTCGACGCGCATCGGAACGGTGAGGCACATTGCCCTACTCCCGGATTGCCTGGCCAGACGGGCGGAGTATGCTCGGCCCCATGACCACAGACAACCGCCAAATCCTCGTGCTCGGCCTCGGCAACACCCTGCTCACCGACGAACAGGTGGGCGTGCGGGTGGCCGAAGCCGTGGGAAGCGACCCGCGCGCCGCCGCACTTGGCATCCGCGCCCTCGACGGCGGCACGATGGGGCTCACGCTGCTGGTCGAGATGGAGGACGCCGCCGCCATGGTGGTGATCGACGCGGCCAACCTCGGCGGCGCGCCGGGAACGGTGCAGGCCTTCGAGGGGGCCGAGATGGACCATTTCCTGCGCACCCGTGGCCGCAACCCGCACGACATCGGCCTCGACGACATGCTCGACGGGCTGAGGCTGCGCGGCGCGATGCACGAGCGCCGCGCCCTCGTCGGCATCCAGCCAGAGCGCCTCACCGTCGGCGAGGCGATGACCCCGGCCGTCGCCGCCGCCGTCGCCCCCGCCGCCGAGGCGGTCTTGGCCCTCGTCGCCGGATGGGTGGGGCAGCTCTAATTATTCAATAATCTGAATATGATGTTGGCTTGATGCAGATCATGTCGCGGCCCCCGCGGCTTTGGCAATTTGAGCCAATCAGGGCTTAACGATTGCCAACATCGGAGCGTTGCCGACCGGAACGGGGAGCGTGGTGCGATGCGCCGCTCGTCTCAAGAGGTTCATTCGCTGGGCGCCCTCAAGGCGCATATCGCTACCGGCAATGCCGAGCCGATATTGCGCGAGATCGCCACGGCGCTCGCGAAGCTGCTCGACACTGGCGACCCCACCATCATCGATCTCGGCGCGCTGCCGTTCAGCGCCGGCGACGAGAAACGGCTCGACGCCGTGCTCGGCACCGGCGAACTGCACGCGACGCTCGACGTGCTCGGCCAGAGCCATGTGACCGAGACCGGCATCGCCGGCGTCTGGCGCATCGACCATTTCGACCAGCAGGGCGAGACATTGTCACGCTTCGTCGAGGTGACCTTCTGCCCTGACATTTTGAAGACCCAGCGCGCGGATGCCGAGACCGGACTCGCGCGGCTGGAAGGCGAATTGCAGCGGCAGGGCGCGCCGGTCGTCTGACCGGGAAACACGCGCGCCCGGCGAGGAGGCGGAGATGACCCACAAACCAATGTTACCGGAGCTGATGAAGGCCCATGGGGTCAGCCGACGCGGCTTCCTCAAATATTGCGCCACGCTCACCTCGGCGCTGGCCCTGCCCCCGGCGCTGGCACCGAAGATCGCCTATGCGCTCGAAAGCGCGGCGCGCCCCTCGGTGATCTGGCTGAGCTTCCAGGAATGCACCGGCTGCACCGAGGCGATCACCCGCAGCCATGCGCCGACGATCGAAGACCTGATCTTCAACGCGATCTCGCTCGACTATCACCACACCCTGCAGGCGGCCTCGGGCCACGCGGCCGAAGAAGCCCGCAAGGCGGCGATGGAAGCGAACTACGGCAATTACCTCGTCATCGTCGACGGCTCGATCCCGCTCGACAACCCGGCCTATTCCTGCATTGCCGGCGTGTCCAACCTCGACATGCTGAAGGAAACCGCCGCCGGCGCCGCCGCCATCGTGGCCGTGGGCACCTGCGCCGCCTTCGGCGGCATCCCCCACGCCAATCCGAACCCGACCGGCGCGGTCGCGGTCAGCGACATCATCACCGACAAGCCGATCATCAACATCCCCGGCTGCCCGCCGATCCCGATCGTGATGACCTCCGTCATCGCCCAGTTCCTCGCCCTCGGCCTCGACAGCATCGAGGTCGACGAGCTCGGCCGGCCGAAGGCTTTCTTCGGCGAGACCATCCACGACCGCTGCTACCGCCGGCCGTTCTACGACAAGGGCAAGTTCGCCGAGGGTTTCGACGACGAGGGCGCCCGCCAGGGCTGGTGCCTCTACAAGCTGGGCTGCAAGGGACCGACCACCAAATCGGTCTGCGCCACGGTGAAGTGGAACGACGGAACCTCGTTCCCGATCCAGGCGGGCCACCCCTGCCTCGGCTGCACCGAACCCGACTTCTGGGACAACGGCGGCTTCTACAAGCCGCTCTCGACGCCCGCCGGCAACTACCGCCAGTGGGGCCTCGGCGCGCTCGCCGGCGGCGCCGCCCTGGGGATCGCCGGCGGGGCTGCCGCCCGCGCCACCAAGGCCCGCGCCAAATCCGCCCATGAAGACGTCAATCCGCACGATCTGGAGAGAGACACATGAACAACCCGTATTTCGACCTGCTGATGTGGGCCCGGACCACGGGCTTCGACATCGCCCTGACCATCCTGATCGCGGGCCTCCTGCTGCGGGTGCTCGAGATCGCGGTGCTGGGGCGCAAGCGCGACCTCGCCGCACCGAAGGGCAACCCGGTCGCCCAGGGCTTCAGGACCGTGTTCACCCGCTCGGTGCCGCGCAAGGGCCAGCTCAAGGTGGCCCCGGTCACCTATGTGGGCGGCTATGTCTTCCATCTGGGCTTCGCCATCGCCTTCCTGTTCCTCGGCGCCCATATCGCGCTGATCGACGACCTCATCGGCATCCAGTGGCCAGAAGCCAACAAGGCGCTGATCGAGACCGCCGCGGCGCTCGCTGTGGTTGCCGGCATCGCGCTGGGCTGGACCCGGATCGCCAACCCGGTACGCCGCGCGCTCACCGGCTTTGACGACTGGCTGGTGCTCGCCCTCTCGCTCCTGCCGCTCGTCACCGGCTACATCGCCGTCAACCGCCTGTTCGGCGCCGACCAGACCCTGTGGATGGCGCTGCATATCCTGTCGGCCGAAGCGCTGATGGTCGCCTTCCCGTTCACCAAGCTCACCCACGCCGTCACCTTCATGATGGCGCGCTACTACAACGGCTCGATCCAGGGCCGGAAAGGAGCCGAGTCATGACCGCGACGCTCGAACGCGGCCTCAACGCGCTGCGCGAACAGATCGACGCGCCGGTGGCGAGTTTCTTCTCGTCCTGCGTCTCCTGCGGGCTCTGCGCCGAAGCCTGCCTGTTCTACACCGAGACCGGCGACCCGAAATACACGCCGATCCACAAGCTCGACCTGATGCGGCGGATGTGGCGCGACGAATACACGCTGATGGGCCGGGTGCGCTCGCTCCTGGGCCTCGGCCAGCCGATCACCGATGCAGAACTCGCGAGCTTCGAGGAGCTGGTCTACGACAGCTGCACGATGTGCGGCCGCTGCACCCTGGTCTGCCCGGTCGGCAACGACATCACCATGATGGTGCGCAAGATGCGCGAAGGCATGTCGGCCGCCGGCTACGGCCCCGAAGAGATGGTCGGCGCCGCCCAGCGCCACTGGGACAAGGGCGGCCCGATGGGCGATCTGTGGAAGGCGCTCGGCGCCCATATCGCGCGGATCGAGAAGACCACGGGGCTCACCATCAACGTCGACAAGGAGGGCGTCGACTACCTCGTCATCCTCTCGGCCCAGGAAGTGGCCGAGTTCAACGACGTGATCGAGGCGATGGCCCGGATCTTCGACAAGGCCGGCGTGACCTGGACCTTCTCGACCGAGGCGCTGGAAGCGACCAACGTCGGCATCCAGCTCGGCTCGACCGACATCGCCCGCGAGCTCGTCGGCCGGGTGGTGAACGCCGCCGAGAAGCTCAAGGTCAAGGGCATCATCAGCCCCGAATGCGGCCATGCCTACCAGGCGCTGCGCTGGGAAGGGCCGAACCTGATCGGCCGCACCTACCCGTTCGAAGTGGTCCACATCATCGAACTGCTCGACCGGCTGGCCTCGCAGGGCAAGCTCAAGACCAAGGGCAAGGACACCACCAAGATCACCTTCCACGATCCCTGCCAGATCAACCGCCGGGGCGGCATCAACAAGGAACCGCGCCGTCTCTTGAATATGGTGGCCGACAATTTCGTCGAGACCGAGGACGCCGGCACGATGAACTGGTGCTGCGGGGGCGGCGGCGGCGTCGGCTCGAACGAGAGCGCGACCGAGATCCGGCTCAAGGCTTTCGGCCACAAGAAGCGGCAATTCGAGGACGTGGGCGCCGAGAAGGTCGTCACCATGTGCGCCTATTGCCACCACATCCTCGAGGAAAGCCTCGAGCATTACGAACTGGACGAGAAGATCGAGGTTCAGGGGCTCACCGAGCTCATGGCCGAGTATCTCGACGACTGACGGGAGAGAGGAAACATGGCACAACGACTGGTCGTAGACCCGATCACCCGGATCGAGGGACACCTGCGCATCGAAGCGCAGATGAACGGCGGCACCATCGCCGAGGCCTACAGCTCGGGCACGATGGTGCGCGGCATCGAGATCATCCTCAAGGGCCGCGACCCGCGCGACGCCTGGGCCTTCGCCCAGCGCATCTGCGGCGTCTGCACCCTGGTGCACGGAATCGCGAGCGTGCGCTCGGTCGAGGACGCGCTGAAGATCGAGGTGCCGAAGAACGCCCAGCTCATCCGCAACCTGATGATCGCGGCGCAATACGTGCATGACCACGTGATGCACTTCTACCATCTGCATGCGCTCGACTGGGTCGACGTGGTCTCGGCGCTCGACGCCGACCCGGCGGCCACGGCGGCGCTGGCGCAGTCGCTCTCGAACTACCCGAAGTCGAGCCCCGGCTACTTCGCCGACGTGCAGAAGAAGCTCAAGGTCTTCGTCGAACAGGGGCAGCTCGGCATCTTCGCCGGCGGCTACTGGGGCCACCCGGCCTACAAGCTGCCGCCCGAAGCCAACCTGATGGCGGTGGCGCATTACCTCGACGCGCTCGAATGGCAGCGCGACGTGGTCAAGCTGCACACGATCTTCGGCGGCAAGAACCCGCATCCGAACTTCCTGGTCGGCGGCGTACCCTGCCCGATCGACCCGAACTCGGACGGCGCATTGACGATGGAAGACCTCGCCGAAGTCTCATCGGTGATCGACAAGATGGAAGCCTTCGTGAACCAGGCCTACCTGCCCGACACGCTGGCGATCGCGAGCTTCTACAAGGATTGGGGCGCGATGGGCGAAGGCGTCGGCAACTTCCTGACCTACGGCGATTTCCCCACCACCGGCAATTCGTCCGACCCGTCCACCTTCCTGGTGCCGCGCGGCGTGATCCTCGACCGCGATCTCTCGACCGTCCACGAGGTCGATCTCTACGCCGAGGACGAGATCCAGGAAAACGTCGACCACGCCTGGTACGATTACGAAGCCGGCCCGGGCACCGGCCTGCACCCGTTCTCGGGCGAGACCAAGTTCGCCTATGACGGCCCCGAGCCGCCCTATGAACAGCTCGACATCGACAAGGGTTATTCCTGGCTGAAATCGCCGCGC
>JAGRMO010000324.1 GCA_020441205.1 Maritimibacter sp. | reverse complement strand
CGCCGAAGACCGCGACGAGCAGATCGTCGTACGGCTTGAGGGCGGCGCGATCGGGGTCTCGACACGGCCGAACCGCCGGTTCGATGAAGGCGCGAAATCTTTCTTCGAGCGCGACTGGCCCGATTGGCTCACCGGGCAGGTGTTCGACCTCTCCCCCGATTAGGCCTGCGCCGGAGGGTCAGGCGCCGCCGTCCGTCCGCAGGGCGGACAAATCGCGGAAACAGTTCAGCGCATCGGGGTTGGCGAGCGCGTCGGTGTTTTTGACCGTCCGTCCATGGACCACGTCGCGCACCGCAATCTCGGAGATCTTGCCCGACTTGGTGCGCGGGATGTCGTCGACTTCGAGGATCAGCGCCGGCACGTGGCGCGGCGAGGAGCCGCGGCGGATCGCGGATTTGATCGCCGTCACCAGCGTCTCGTCCAGCGCGCGGCCTTCGGCCATGACCACGAACAGCACGACGCGGACGTCGTCGCCGATGTCCTGGCCGATGACCACGCTGTCGCGCAGCTCGGCGAATTTTTCCACCTCGGCGTAGATTTCCGCCGTGCCGATCCGCACGCCGCCTGGGTTGAGGGTTGCGTCGGAGCGGCCGTGGATGACGAAGCCGCCAGTGGCGCGACGTTCGGCGAAATCGCCCTGGCACCAGACGCCCGGGAAGCGGTCGAAATAGGCCGACCGGTAGCGCGCACCGTCGTCGTCGCCCCAGAAGCCGAGCGGCATCGAGGGGAAGGGCTGGGTGCAGACCAGCTCGCCCTTTTCGCCGTCGGCGGCGGGCGCTCCGTCCTCGGTCCAGACGTCGACGGCCATGCCGAGGCCGGGCCCCTGGATCTCGCCGCGATGCACCGGCCGGGTCGGATCGCCGGTCACGAAACAGGAGACGATGTCGGTGCCGCCCGAGATCGAGGCGAGGTGAAGGTCGGATTTGATCTCGGCATAGACGTAATCGAAACTGTCGGGCACCAGAGGCGAGCCGGTCGAGAGCATCGCGCGCAAGGGCGCGAGGTCGTGCTGCGGGGCGGGGGCGAAGACTGCCTTGCGCAGGCTGTCGATGTATTTCGCCGAGGTGCCGAAATGGGTCATCCGCTCGTCGCTCGCGTAGTCGAACAGCACCTCGGGTCCCGGGTGGAACGGCGAGCCGTCGAACAGGAGCAGCGTCGCGCCCCGGGCGAGGCCGGAGACCAGCCAGTTCCACATCATCCAGCCCAGCGTGGTGAAATAGAACAGCCGGTCGCCGGGGCCGATGTCGCCATGCAGCGCGTGTTCCTTCAGATGCTGAAGCAGCACGCCGCCGGCGCGGTGGACGATGCATTTCGGCGCGCCGGTGGTGCCGGAGGAAAACAGGATGTAGAGCGGATGGTCGAAGGGCTGGCGGGCGAAGGTGAGCGGGGCCGCGGCGTGGGCCGCCGCGAAAGCCTCGAAGCTCACTGCGCCGGGCAGGGTGCCTGCCACCGCTTCCGCCTCGCCCAGGTAGTCGATCACCACGGTCGTGGTCACGCTGGGCAGACCGGCGACGATCTCGACGAGTTTGTCCGCGATCTCGATGCGCTTGCCGGCGTACCAGTAGCCGTCGGTGGTGAAGAGCACCTTGGGCGCGATCTGGCCAAAGCGGTCGAGCACGGCGCGGGCGCCGAAATCGGGCGAGGCGGAGGACCAGACGGCGCCGAGCGAGACGGCGGCCAGCATCGCCGCCACCGCCTCGGGCCGGTTGGGCAGGAGCGCCGCCACCCGGTCGCCCGGGCCGACGCCGGCGGCGGCGAGCGCCTGTTGCAGCCGCGAGACATGGGTCTCGAGCTCGGCCCAGCTCCAGCGCATCCGCACCTTGTCCTCGCCGCGAAACACCAGCGCGTCGGCGTTCGGGTTGCGCGGCGGGCCGAGCCGCAGGAGGTTCTCGGCGACGTTCAGCCTGCTTGCGGGGAAGAACCGGGTGTCGATCATCGCCGCGCCGGTGATGAAGGGGGCCGTCCCCTTGTCGCCGATCACGCCCATCTCGTCCCAGATCGCGGTCCAGAACGCCTCGGGGTCGTCGGCCGCCGCGCGGGCAAGCGCGGTGCTGCCAGCGATCTCGCGGCCGGTCCTTGTGGCGACAGCGCGGGCGAACCGGGTGATTTCGGCGGTGGCGATACGGGCTTCGCCGGGGCTCCAGACGACGGGGGCGCTCATGGTCGGTCTCCTTGCGTTCCAGCGCAGCCGAGGGGTGCCCGGTGTCGCGCGCGCCGCGAGCATATCGGCGCGAAGCCGGCCTGTCGCCGTCTTCGTTGCCTTTCAATCGGATATCGCGTGGGCGGCACCCGGCTTGTGGTGCCGGGCTCCGACGCTGATGCGCCCCCGGGGGCCCCGCGCGCCGTCAGCTCGCGATGCGGTGGCCTGCCGCGTCGAAGTGGAAGGCCTTCTGCGGCGGGTAGCCGAGGTGCAGCTCTTCGCCGAAGCCGATCTCGTGCTGGCCGAACAGCCGCAGCGTGATCGGCGAGCCGTCGGTGGCTTTCAGCACCACATTGGTGTCGCCGCCAAGGTGCTCGACATGGGTCACCCTTGCCTGGATCGGTCCGCTCGCGTCCAGCACCAGATCTTCCGGCCGCACGCCCACGGTAATGCCTTCGGCGCCCGAGACCAGCGGGGCGGGCAGGAAGTTCATCGCCGGCGAGCCGAGGAAGCCCGCGACGAACTGGTTCGCGGGGTTGTTGTAGAGCTCCATCGGGCTGCCGATCTGCTCGACGCGGCCGTCGCGCAGCACGACGATCTTGTCGGCCAGGGTCATCGCCTCG
>JAGRMO010000323.1 GCA_020441205.1 Maritimibacter sp. | reverse complement strand
GGTGCTGGTCGGCGAAACCAAGGGTCACCTCGGCCAGTCGGCGCTGCTGGCCGAGGTCTTCCACCGCGAGGACGGCGATGCCCCGCATGTCGACCTTGCCGCCGAAAAACGCGCGGGCGAGTTCATCCGCGCCAACAGGGCCCTCATCAAGGCCTGCACCGACCTCTCCGACGGCGGCCTCGCGCTCGCCGCCTTCGAGATGGCGGAAGCCGCTGGCGTGGGGGTCGAGCTCGACCCGGCCGACACCGCGACCCTGTTCGGCGAGGACCAGGCCCGCTACCTGATCGCCTGCAATTTCGACGAGGCCGAGGCCTTGATGGTCGAGGCCGGGCGCTGGGGCGTGAAGGTCGCCTCGGTCGGAAAATTCGGCGGCGACGCGGTGAAATTCGGCCATTCCGAAGCGCCGCTCGCGGAGTTGGCCGCGATCTACCGCACCAGCTTCGAGGCGAAGGCGACCTGACCGCCAGCGGGGGGCTGTCTGCCCCCCCGCCCCCCGAGGATATTTCGAGACCAAAGAAGCACCGAACCGGCCCCGGAAAGGCCGGCGGGCGAAGGGTGGGCGAACTCGGACACAAAGTCAGGTCGTTGATTCTGTTTGATTTATCGCTAACATGATCTTCGCCAGGGCGCAGGGGCGAAGCGCCCATCCGGCCTCGCACATAGGCCTTGCCCGAGGCGCGACCCGACCCGAGAATGCGCCATGACCCGGACCTCTCGCCGCACTGTCTTCCTGGCGCTCGCCGCCGCAGCCGGTCTGGTCGCCCTCCTCCTTGCGACCCTCGGCTGGCTTGTCGTCGCCCAATGCGGCGGGCTCGGCTGCGACCGGGTGACCGCCGACCCCGCCAAAGTCCGGGCGCTCGCCGAAGCCGAGCTCGGCATCGCACTGCCGGACGGGCTGACGACCATCGGCGCGCGCGAGGGCGGGTTCCAGGACCGTTTCGTCCAGATCCGCCTCGACGCCACCGACGCTGGCCTTAGGTCCCTCTTCGACGCCCTCGGCCTCGCCCGAGCGGACCTCATCCCGGGCGGCGCCGGCGACATCGGCCCGCCCGGCGGGCCGGGCTGGGCCGAGGCGCCGGCGGAGGGGATCGAGACCACGCAATTCGCGCCGCCCCATCTTGCCTATATGAACCTCAGTATCGCGCCCGCGCCGGCCCCCGCCGGCGGGGGCATTCTCTGGCAGGTCTGGCTCTTCGGCTTCGATATCTGACCCGCCCGAAGCCAGGCCCCTGCGCCTACCCCGCCGCCGCCTTCATCGCCGCCGGCAGCCACTGGCTGAACCCCGGCGACAACGCCTCGAAACGCGCGATGAAATCGGGATGCGCGAGATACATCTCGGCCAGCCCCGCATGGGCCTCGGGCGGACAGGGCCTGCCCCACATCTCGGCCACCCAGGCGCGATGCGCGCCGAGCTCGGCCGTCTCGGGCGCCGCGCCGTTTTCATAGGCCGCGACCAGCGCCGCCTCGATCTCGCGCAGCGCCTCCATGCGGCCTTCCATCCCGACAGGCACCGACGCGAGATGGGCTTTCGAGGCGGCGATGGCCCGGGCCATGTCTTCGCCATAGGTCTCGACCAGCCAGGCTTCGTGATCGGCCTGGGTTTCCGGATCGAACGGGGTGTAAAGGGTCTCGAGCGTCATGGGATCTGCACCTTTCAGTTCCTGCAGCGTACGATCGAGGGTTGCGAGCATCTTCGCCTGGGCGCCCAGCGCCCGCGCCAACCGGTCGCGATGCGCTTCGAGCCGTTGCACCGGATCGCCGCCCGCGAGCAGCGCGCCGATCTCGGCGAGCGGCAAGCCAGCGGAGCGGTAGAACAGGATCTCCTGCAGCCTGAGCGCCTCGGCCCGGCCATAGAGCCGGTAGCCGTTCTCGCCCACCCGCGCCGGAACCAGTAGCCCCAGCGCGTCGTAATGGTGGAGCGTCCGCACGCTGACGCCGGAAGCCCGGGCGAGCGCGCCCACGGTATATTCCTCGATTCGTTTCATGACCCTGTTCATGGGGCCTCACGCAACGTGAGGGTCAATGGGGTTTGTCCCGGGGCCGGGATCGCCGCGCTGCCGGGCCGCGGCCCGACCTCCACTCTTGCCAACAGGTCCAAGCTGCGCCATCACCGCAGAATGTCCGATCTGCCCGAGCTCGCCTCCGATTGCGCCGCCTGTGCCGCCCTGTGCTGCATGGCGCTGGCCTTCGACGCGGGCGACAGCTTCGGCTTCGACAAGCCGGCGGGCCTGCCCTGCCCCAATCTCGACGCCGAGCTGGGCTGCTCGATCTACGGCCGCCTCGAAGCCGAGGGCTTTGCGGGCTGCGCCAGCTACGAATGCAAGGGCGCGGGCCAGCGGGTGACCCAGGACCTGTTCGCGGGCCGCGACTGGCGCTCGGAACCCGACCTCGCCCAGCCGATGATCGCCGCCTTCGCCGCGATGCGTCTCGTCCACGACGGCATCGAGCTTCTGGAGACCGCGCGCTGGCTCGATCTGCCGCCGGCGCTCGAGGCCGAACGCCAGGCGCTCCTGCGCAGCTACCTGCCGCCGGCCTGGACCGAAGACAGCCTCGCCGCCTTCGCCACCTCGGGCGCACCGGTGCGGCTCAAGGCCTTTCTGCCGCGGCTGCGCGACTGGGTGTGACGCTTTGGGCCCGGCCCCCGTGAAAGCCGCCCCTTGCGAGCGGCCACACACCCGACTATTTCTGTCAGAAACCGACACCAAAGACCGACAAGCGGGGAGACCCCATCCATGGCGATGGAAGCGCATGAAATCGAAGAGCTGATCCGGGCCGCCTTCCCGGACGCGAAGATCACCATCACCGACACTGCCGGCGACGGCAACCACTGGGCGGCGGAAGTGATCGACGAGAGCTTCCGCGGGCAGAACCGGGTGCAACAGCAGCGCGCGGTCTATGCCTCGCTGAAGGGCAAGATGGACGGCCCCAATGGCGCGCTGCACGCCCTCGCCCTCACCACCAAGGTGCCGGCCTAGCCGCGCGCCCCGACAGACTCCAGGAAGGAACCGCCATGAGCGCCCAGGACAAGATCAAGGATACCGTCACCTCCAACGACGTCGTGCTCTACATGAAGGGCACGAAGGAAATGCCGCAATGCGGGTTCTCGTCCCGCGTCGCCGGCGTGCTCACCTTCATGGGCGTCGACTACACCGACGTGAACGTGCTGGCCGATGACGGCATCCGCCAGGGCATCAAGGAATATTCCGACTGGCCGACCATCCCG
>JAGRMO010000079.1:195-6743 GCA_020441205.1 Maritimibacter sp. | reverse complement strand
GCGGACGATCGCCTCGATCGCCATCGACGGGATGTAGGGCCCGTCGTCGCCCTCGGCGATGAGGTGCCACGACATCTCGACCACGCGGCCCTCGGCCACCCCCTCGGCGCGCACGAACATCCCGCCGCGATGTTCGCCGAACCGCATCAGGTTGAGCACCCGGTAGAACAGGGGCGACAACGGCGCGAGCGAGGGCAGCCCGAACCGCGCCCGCGCCTTGGCGAGCAGGTTGAGCACCCGGTGCAGGCTCTCGGGCAGCGGCCCCGCGCCCATCCAGATATCGCGAAGCCCCGGGTGCTCGGGCGGGATCACCTGGAGATCGGGCACGTCGACCAGCGAGAACCGGATGTTGCGAAGCGGCAGCCGCCCCGGCACCGCGACGGTGTAGCGCAACGATTCGCCGAGCCCCACCGCTTGGTGAGGCTGCCCGCCGCGCACAAGCTTCACGGGTCCCCCGGCATAGCCCGCCACCGCCCGCATCACGTTGAGCCCGACCCCGGCATAGGGCGAGGGCGCGATGCCGCCTTTGACCGAGACCACCTCCATCTCGCGCGCCATCTCGCGCAGCACCGCCGCCGTCAGCACCGGAAAGCTGCTGACGCCGGAAAGCGCGAAGACGCCGGCCGCCTTGCAGGCCGCGTCGAATTGGGAAATGCCGAAGACGAAATCGGCCGCATCGGCGAAATCGAGATAATCGACACCCGCCGCGATACAGGCCTCGACCACCCGGTAGCGCTGCGCGCCATAGGCCTGGAACGGGCCGGAGGCATCGACCACGAGGTCGGGGCGAAGGGCCGAAAGCGCGCCCGCGATCTCGGCCCGGTCGCGCGCGAGCGGCGTGGCCCGCGCCGGCCCCTTGTAGCGCGCGCAGAACGCCTCGGCCCGGTCGCGCTGCCGGCCGGCGATCACCAGCTCGAGCCCGGCGCAATCGGCCAGCAGCTCCGCAAGCCGCCCACCGAACACGCCGTAACCGCCGAGGATCAGGATCTTCACGTGAGCAGCCGTTTCTGCACTTGCGGGTCGGGCAGGGCGCAGAGATCGGCCCGGCCGAACAGCCGGTAGCGGTTGCGCGCCACCAGGCGGTAGAGCGGGTCCTGCACCGCTCGCGGTAGGAGGCGCAGCACGACGAGCCCGCGCCAGACACCGCCGAGCCGCCGCCCGACCCGGATTAGCGCATCGAGCGAGGTGAAGGCCCGGCCGTGCTCGACATAGAGCCACGACACCGGGTCGACGGGATCGAGCCCGTAATGGCGCATCAGCGCGCCGCCGAGCTCGCTCTGCACCGGGATGATGGTGAAGGCCCCCGCGCGGTCGTTGCGTGCGATCCAGCGCGCGCCCCGGGCGCAGAGCGCGCAATGGGCATCCATCACGGTGAACATCGCGCCGGCCTCGAACCGGGGCACCGAAGGATCGCTCTGGTAGGAAAATGGCATACGCGCCGCAATCATGCTCATGCCGGCGAGACTACCCCGTCCGCCCACCGGAGTCAGGGGGAAAACCTTGCGAAACCGAGCGTTTCCGCCCCCGCGCCCGACGCAACGCGCGCGCGCCTACATCCCCCGGATCCCGTTCAGCACCATCTCGCTCGCCAGCGTCGCATAGGCCTCGCGCGAGAGCCCCTTGCCGGGCCGGTGCCACATGTAGAACCAGTTCAGGATGCCGAACACCGACATCGTCACCGGCCGCAGCTTCTCGGTGCCCGCAAGCCCCGGCGCCTCGCGCACCAGTGCCTGCGACATGATCTCGACCAGTGCGCGCTGCAGCGCGATCAGCGGCGCCTGCATCTCGGCGGGCAGCACCGCGAGCGCGTCGATCTGCAGCTTGTGCTCGGCGTCGGCGTCCTCGTAGGCGGCAAGAATGGCGCAGACCAGGGGCTGCAATCCCGCCGCCGCCTCGACCTCGCCGGCGGTCTCGACCAGATCGGTCAGATGCGCTTCGAGGATATCGTAGAGCAACGCCTCCTTCGACGGATAATAGTGGTAGATCAACGCCTTCGACACACCGCAATGGCGCGCCGCCCCGGTCATCGAGGCGCGGTCGAACCCGTGGCGGGCGAAATACTCGGCCGAACCCTTGCGGATCGCCTCCCGCTTCTGGTCGTGGTCGCGCGCGATGCCCCTCGGCATGTCTCAGCCCTTCGGCCGCTTGTCGACGATCCGCACCGCCTTGCCCTGCGAGCGCTCGACCCCGCCACGCTCGGCCACATGCACCTTGACGCTGACGCCGACGTTGGATTTCACCAGCCCCTTGAACGTGTGCGAGACATGCAGCGGGTTGGCCTCGACCCCCTCGGCCAGCTCGACATGGATATGCATCTCGTCCATCCGGTCGGGCCGGATCAGCTCGATCTGGAAATGCGGCGCGAGCTCCGGCACCGCCATGATCTGCTCTTCGATCTGGGTCGGGAACACGTTGACGCCGCGCAGGATGATCATGTCATCGGTCCGCCCGGTGACCTTCTCCATCCGCCGCATCGAGCGCGCCGTGCCGGGCAACAGCCGGGTGAGATCGCGGGTGCGGTAACGGATGATCGGGAAGGCCTCCTTGGTGAGCGAGGTGAACACGAGTTCGCCGAGCTCGCCGTCCGGCAGCACCCGGCCGGTCTCGGGGTCGATCACCTCGGGGTAGAAATGGTCTTCCCAGATATGGAGCCCGTCCTTCGATTCGACGCATTCCATCGACACGCCCGGGCCGACCACCTCGGACAGCCCGTAGATGTCGACCGCATGCATGTTGAACGCCTCCTCGATCTCGCGCCGCATCGCATTGGTCCAGGGCTCGGCGCCGAAGATGCCGACGGCCAGCGGCGACTGGCGCGGGTCGAGCCCCTGCTCGGCGTATTCGTCGAGGATCGACAGCATGTAGGAGGGCGTCACGGTGATGCCCCTGGCGCCGAAATCCTCGATCAGCCGCACCTGGCGCTGGGTCATCCCGCCCGAGACCGGCACCACGGTGAGCCCGAGCTTCTCGGCCCCGCCATGAATGCCAAGGCCGCCGGTGAACAGCCCGTAGCCATAGGCGTTGTGCAGCACGTCGCCCGGGCGCAGCCCCGAGGCCCGCAGGCTGCGCGCGACGACAGTGGCCCACATGTCGAGATCGGCCTTGGTGTAGCCGACGACGGTGGGCTGACCGGTGGTGCCCGACGAGGCATGGATCCGCGCCACCTGCGCGCGCGGCACCGCGAACAGTCCGAACGGGTAATTGTCGCGCAGATCCTGCTTGGTGGTGAAGGGCACGCGGGCGAGGTCGTCGAGGCTGTGCAGATCGTCCGGGTGGAACCCGGCCGCATCGAACGACGCCTTGTAGAAGGCGACATTGTCATAGGCGTGGCGCAGCGACCATTTCATCCGCTCGAGCTGCACGGCGGCGATCTCGTCGCGCGAAGCGGTCTCGATATACTCGAGGTCTTCCTTGCGGGGTGTCAGGTCTTTCATCGTTCCTCCCTGCCGGCGCGGTCGGCCGGTATCGTGTTACCCCGGTGCGGCACGCCGGTTTACGTCGCGCCGTCCTCGGCGAAATGCGCCCCCGAGACCTGCCGCGAATGGCCGCGGAACAGCGCCACCGGACGCCCGTCGCCGCCTGTGATCGCCACATCGTAGACCCCCGACCGCCCGGCCCGGTGCACCTCGGTGCAGGTCGCGGTCAGCACTTCGCCGACATGGCCGGGGCTCAGGTAGGTGATGACGTTGTGCTGGGCGACGACGCGGGTGTTGTAGCTGTTGCAGGCGAAGGCGAAGGCGGTATCGGCCAGCGCGAACATGAAGCCGCCATGGGCGATGCCGTGGCCATTGGCCATGTCGTCGCGGACCATCATCGTCGCGGTGGCGGTTCCGGGGCCGACCTCGACAATCTCGATCCCCATCGCCTGGCTCGCCCGGTCGTCGGCCCACATCGCCTTGGCCGACCGCTTGGCACGTTCCTCGGGGGTCATCGGCGCTCCTCCTCTGATGGGAGGACGCTGACATATAACCGACCGAGCGGTCAAGAGTGTTGCGGGGGGCCGCTTGGATCGGTCGGACATCGAGGCGTCGCCATCCGGCGATCCGCTCCCTAGGATCGTCGCATGAACGCGAATCCCCTTGCTGCAACGATGCTGACCTTCGCCCTCGTCTCGGCAGCTCTCGGGCAAGGGGCCGGACCTCCCCGGGCTGAGCCCTACCGGTTGGCGCAGCAATATGCCTGCGGCGAGAAATACTGCAAAGCCATGCGCGATTGCCGCGAAGCCGTGTTCCATTGGGCCTGTTGCGGCGAAGCCGATCGCGACGGCGATGGCCGGGGCGTGCCTTGCGAGAATGTCTGCGGGGACGAGAGCGCCCGAACGCTCGATCTCGTGCGCCAATTTCGTCAGGAGCTCGGTTGCTAGAGCCCGGTTCGCATCGTCACGGCCTGCCCACAAAGAAAAACCCCGCCTTGGGGAGGCGGGGGGAATGCGTAGCCCCGGTGCCGCGAACTGGGTGGGGGCTGTTGAAGCGGCACCGGGGGTGAGCTTTTGGCTCGCTACGTAGGGATTGTATGATCCCTGATCGGGGCGGAACTTGGGGCGGATTCCGGCCTGTGCGGGGTCATTTCATGGCGAAATCGGGGCAGCCCCCGCCGCAGGCTTGATCGGGGGAGTTGATTTGCCCGCGCCTTCCCCCCATCCTCGAAGGATGAACCTGCAAGCGCCGACGCCGTTTCCCAGACCCGACGCCTACGACAAGGTGGCGTTCGACCGGCGCGAATTGTCGGTGATCCTCGGGCTTTACGGCCGCATGGTCGCCGCCGGCGAGTGGCGCGACTACGCCATGTCCTTCCTCAAGGACCACGCCGTCTTCGCCGTCTTTCGCCATACCGCCGAACACCCGCTCTACCGGATCGAGAAGCGGCCGAAGCTCATGCACCGGCAGGGCCAATACGCGCTGATCGGCACCGATGGCCAGGTGCTGAAACGCGGCGCCGATCTCGCGACGGTGCTGCGCCTCTTGGAGCGCAAGCTGATCCGGGCGGTGGAGTAGCCCAGGCTCCGTCGGTCAGGGCGACGACGGCGGGGCCAGGCAGACGGGTCGCCGCTTCCCATGACCGGATCTGCGGCCGCGCCTCGCCTTCGCGCGGTGGCGGAACCGGGCGCTTCGGGGCGCTCGTTTGGGGCCGGCATAGACCCAGTAAGTCTATAAAATCATGTGTGTATTCGCGCTTTCAATCGGCCCGGCTCCCCGGAAAGCCGGGCCCTCGGGCAGACCGAAAGCGCGCCGGAAGCTGGCTCCAGGGGCTGACCTAAGGCCGCGCCAGCCGCCGATGCGCCACCACCGGCCCGCCGCCCTGCGATTCGATCCGCTGCACCGCTTCGGCGATGCCTTCGTAGGCCACCGCCATGTGATGGGCATTGGCGTGGATCAGCCGGCCTTCACCCGCCACCATCGCCACATGGCCCTTCCAGAACATCAGATCGCCCCGCTGAGGCCCTCCAGAAGCCGGCGCGCCGAGTGCCATCTGCATGTCGCTGTCGCCCGGACAATCGTGGCCGCAGGCCAGCAGCGCCGCCTGCACCAGCCCGGAACAATCGATCCCGAAAGCGGTATTGCCGCCCCAGAGATACGGTGTGCCGAGGAACATCTCGGCCACCGCCACCGGGTCGGCCTCGAGGCTCGCCACCGGCGCGAGGTGGACGCGCGGCATCCAGGCCTCGCGGTACCAGACCGCGTCGGGCGGCGTCTGGATCGCAAGCCGCGCCCAGGCGCCCTCTTCGCGCACCACCCGCACCCGCGCCCCGAACGACAGCGGAAACAGCCGCATCGCGAGCTTGATGTCGGGATCTTCCTGCCAGAACGAGCGGATCGCCGCGACCCGGTGGGTCGGCGCCACCTCCGGGAACAGGAATTCGTCGAACACCCAGCCGACATAGCCGTCCTGGCCCGCGAACCCGAAGGCGAAGCCGTCGTCGCGGTCGAGCACGCAGAACCGCGCGCCCTGCAACAGCTCGCGCACCCGCGATCCGCCGGGCGCGTCGAGCAGCGGCAGCACCCCGGCCTCGACCTGCCGCCAATCGCCCTCGACGAACCGCTCGGCCGCGACGCGGCCCTTGAGCGAGACATGCGCGACCCGCCCGTTCGACGCGGTGAGACGCGGATCGCTCACAGCCCGAGAAGCTCCGGCAGGGCCGCGAGCAGCGCCCGCGCGCCCTGGCCGACGCCGCCCTTGGGCCGCGCCGGCGCCGAGCTCGGCTGCCAGCCGTAGATGTCGAAATGCAGATAACGCGGCGTCGCGGTGACGAAGCGCTTGAGGAACAGAGCCGCGGTGATCGACCCGGCCATGCCGCCGCCGGGGGCGTTGTCGAGATCGGCGATGTCGGGCTCGATCAACCGCTCGTAGGGCGCCCAGAACGGCATCTCCCACACCGGATCGGCGACCCTGCGGGCAGCGGATTTGATCGCCGCCGCGTCGGCTTCGTCGGTGGCGTAGAACGGCGCGAGGTCAGGCCCGACGGCCACCCTGGCCGCGCCCGTCAGCGTCGCCATCGAGACCACGAGATCGGGCGTCGCCTCGTCCGCCAGCGCCAGCGCGTCGGCCAG
>JAGRMO010000079.1:0-138 GCA_020441205.1 Maritimibacter sp. | reverse complement strand
GAGCACGTCGCCGGGCCGCATCGCATCGCCCGCCACCGCGTTCTCGACCGCGGGGATCAGCACCCGAAGCTGCAGCTTGAGCCCGAGGGTCATGATCGTCTGCGCGAGCCCCAGCACGGTCGCCGCCCCGCCCATGTC
>JAGRMO010000078.1:7285-13850 GCA_020441205.1 Maritimibacter sp. | reverse complement strand
CCCCACCGGGCTCTACGGGGCAGGGTGAGATGAGCCGCGAAACCCTTCTCAACACCGTTCTGCTGGCCGCATTGCTGGCGGTGCCGCTCTGGGCCTGGAGCGCGGACGAACCCTTCGTCATCACGCTCGCCACCCGTGTCGCCATCCTCTCGCTGGCCGGCGTCGGGCTGAACCTCGCCCTCGGCCTTGGCGGCCTCGTCAGCTTCGGCCACGCGGTGTTCTTCGGCATCGGCGGCTACGCGATGGGCATCCTCGCGAGCCATGCGCAGGATTACACCGCGCTCATCGACTGGCCCTTCACCGTGCCAGGCACGAAATCCATGCCGGTGATCTGGCTCGTCGCCGTCGCCGCCTCGGCGCTGGCCGCGCTCGCCATCGGCGCGCTCAGCTTGCGCACCTCCGGCGTCTATTTCATCATGATCACCCTCGCTTTCGGCCAGATGTTCTACTATTTCGCGATCTCCTGGCCCGCCTATGGCGGCGAGGACGGGCTGTCGATCTACCTGCGCAATTCATTTCCCGGGCTCGACACGCTCGACCCGATCCAGTTCTTCGCGCTCGCCTTCGCGCTGCTCGCGGCCGCGCTCCTGCTTTTCGCCCGGGCGGCGCGCTCGCCCTTCGGCCTCGCCCTCGCGGCCGCCCGCCAGAACCCCGAACGGGTGCGCGCCGTCGGCATCGAGCCCACCCGCGTGCGGCTCCTGGCCTTCACCCTGTCGGGCGCGATCACCGGGCTCGCCGGCGCGCTCTATGCAGATCTCAACCGCTTCGTGAGCCCGACGATGTTCAGCTGGCAGACCTCGGGCGAGATCATGGTCTTCGTCATCCTGGGCGGCGTCGCGCGGGTGTTCGGCCCGGTCGCGGGGGCCGCGCTGTTCATCGTCATGGAACATGTCCTCGGCGGCGTCAGCGACTATTGGCACATCTACCTCGGCGCGCTGCTGCTCGTCGTGGTGCTCTTCGCCCGCGGCGGGCTCATCGGCCTCGTCTCGGGCCGCGAGGTGGCGCATGACTGAGCCGGTGCTTTCGGTCACGGGCCTGACCAAGGCCTTCGGCGGGCTGACCGCGACCGACGGCGTCTCGCTCACCCTGCGCCCGGGCGAGATCCACGCCCTGATCGGCCCGAACGGCGCCGGCAAATCGACCCTCATCAGGCAGATCGCCGGCGACCTCGCGCCCGATGCCGGGCGGGTCGAGATCGCCGGCCGCGACGTCACCGCGCTCGACACCGTGGCCCGCGCCCGCCGGGGGCTTGCCCGCACCTTCCAGGTCTCGTCGCTGGCGATGGAGATGACGGTGCTGCAGAACGTCGTGCTGGGCGCGCTGGGCAGACAGGGCCGCGTCTTCCGGCTTTGGCGCAATGTGCTGCGCGACGAAGCCCTCGTCGCCCGCGCCCGCGCCGCCCTCGAACGGGTCTGGCTCGAGGATTTCGCCGCCACCCGCGTAGCCGATCTCTCGCACGGCCAGCGCCGCGCCGTCGAGATCGCCGTCGCCCTGGTGCTGGGCCCGCGCGCCTTCCTGATGGATGAACCCTTCGCCGGCATGGGCATGGACGGCGCCCGCCAGCTCGTCGAGGTGCTCGACGGGCTCCGGACCGAGGCACCGGTGCTGCTGGTCGAACACGACATGGACGTGGTCTTCGCGCTCGCCGACCGGATCAGCGTACTGGTCTCTGGCCGGCTCATCGCCACCGGCACGGCGGACGAGATCAGGGCCGACGCGCGGGTCCGCGCGGCCTACCTGGGCGAGGACGCGCCGTCATGACGCTCCTGAAGCTCGAACATGTCTCTGCCTTCTACGGCCGCGCCCAGGCGCTGTTCGACGTCGACCTCGAGATCGGCCCCGGCGAGGTGGTCGCGCTCATGGGCCGCAACGGCATGGGCAAGACCACCACGGTCAAGGTGATCTGCAGGCTTCTGAAGAACGCGGGCGGCTCGGTCACCTTCGACCATCGCGACATCGGCCCGCTGCCCGCCTTCCGCGCCGCCCGCGCCGGTATCGGCCTGGCGCCGGAAGGCCGGCGCTGCTTCGCGAGCCTCACGGTGCGCGAGAACCTGCTCGCCGCCGCCCGCCCGGGGCCTTGGGACATGGCCGCCGTCGGCGCGCTGTTTCCCCGCCTCGCCGAGCGCGAGGGACAGGCAGCGCGCTCGCTCTCGGGCGGCGAGCAACAGATGCTCGCAATCGGCCGGGCGCTGATGACCAACCCGAAGCTCCTCGTGCTCGACGAGGCCACCGAGGGCCTCGCCCCGGTGATCCGCCAGGAAATCTGGGCCGCGACCGCGAAACTCAAGCGCGAGACCGGCCTCGCCATCCTCGTGGTCGACAAGTCGCTCGCCGAACTCGCTACCATCGCCGACGGCGCGATGATCCTCGAGAAGGGCCGCACCGTCTGGCAGGGCCGGTTCGACGCGCTCACCGACGATCTGCGCGACCGCTACCTCGGGGTCTGAGGCGCGGGGCCCGGGCGCGTCGGCGATGGACGGCCCACCGTTTCCGGATCATGAACGGCCCGTTTCCTTGTAAAATCAACGACAACTGGCCGGCCGGGCCGCTCTCGACCCGGCCCGGTACCCAGACCGAACCCGGCGCTTCTCCTCCGCCGGCGGCCCGGGGGACCGCACGGAAATTTCACCGCGACGCATGGTAACTGCGCGGCGCAAAGCCTATACCTGTGCCGGACCCCACATAGGCCGATCACCTGCCGCGCCCGCGCCCGGGTGCGCCGGAAAATGGCCCATCGACATCGCCGGCGAGGCTTGTAGTCTCGGCCCCGACCGCCGGTACGGAGGAATGAGAATGCGCTACCACACACCCCAGACCTTCGAGGACGCAGCCCGCATCGCGGCCGGCGCCGCGGGGGTCACCCGCTTCCTCGCCGGCGGCACCGATGTGCTCGTCCAGATGCGCTCGGGGCTCGTGCTGCCTGACGACATGATCGACCTCAAGCACATCCCCGGCGTGCGCGACATTGCCCGCACCGCAGACGGCGGCTGGCGCATCGGCGTCGCCGTTTCCGGCGCCGAGCTCGGCGAACACGCCGCGCTCAAGGCCGACTGGCCCGGCGTCGTCGAGGCGATGGAACTGATCGGTTCGACCCAGGTCCAGGGCCGCGCGACTCTGACCGGCAACCTCTGCAACGGCTCGCCCGCCGCCGACAGCGTGCCGGGCCTCGTCGCGGCCGGCGCGATGGTCACCGTGACCGGACCGAGCGGCAGCCGCGACGTCGCCGTTGAGACCATCCCCGCAGGCCCCGGCAAGACGGCGCTGGCGCCGGGCGAGCTCATCTCGGCCATTACGCTCCCGCCCCGCGGCGCCCATGGCGGCGACGCCTACCTGCGCTTCATCCCGCGCACCGAGATGGACATCGCCGTCGTCGGCTGCGCGGTGAACCTCGTGCTCGACGGCGACCAGATCGCCTCGGCCCGGGTCGCGCTGGGGGCGGTCGCGCCGACCGTGATCCTCGTGCCCGAGGCCGCCGCGGCGATCACGGGCACCGCGCTCGACGCCGCCGCCCTCGAGGCCCTCGCCGGAGCGGCAAGCGCCGCCGCCCGGCCGATCAGCGACAAACGCGGCACCGCCGATTTCCGCACCGAAGTCGCGGGCGTGCTCGCCCGCCGGGTGGCAGAGATCGCCTACGCCCGCGCGAAAGGACATGCGAAATGAGCAAGATCCACGTCACCACCACCGTCAACGGCGACCCGGTCGAGTTTCTCGCCGATCCGCGCGAGACCCTGCTCGACGCGCTGCGCGACAGGCTCGGCCTCACCGGCTCGAAGGAAGGCTGTGGCACCGGCGATTGCGGCGCCTGTTCGGTCCTGCTCGACGGCCGGCTGGTCTCGTCCTGCCTCGTGCTCGGCGTCGAGGCCGAGGGCAAGCGGGTGGACACGATCGAGGGGCTGGCGGAGGCCGACGGCACCCTGCACCCGCTGCAGCGCAAGTTCCTCGAACACGCCGCCCTGCAATGCGGCTTCTGCACTCCGGGGATACTTGTCGCCTCGAAGGCGCTGCTCGCCAAGAACCCGGACCCGACCGAGGAAGAGGTGCGCTACTGGCTTGCCGGCAACCTCTGCCGCTGCACCGGATACGACAAGATCGTCCGCGCCGTGATCGACGCGGCGGCGGAAATGAGGGGGGCTGCGTGATGGCGAAAGACGAGATGACCCGCGAATTCAAGCTGGTCGGTACCAGGGCGCTGCGCCCCGACGGGCTCGACAAGGTCACCGGCCGCGCCCGCTACGGCGCCGATTTCGCCCTGCCGGGGATGCTCTGGGGCGCGGTCGTGCGCTCGCCCCACGCCCATGCAAGGATCGTCGGCATCGACGCCGCGAAGGCGCTGGCGCTCGACGGCGTGAAGGCGGTGGTGACCCGCGCCGATTTCCCCGCGGGGCTCACCGGCAGCGATTGGGACATTCAGGAAAACGTCATGGCCGGCGAGGTCGCGCTCTACGACGGCCACGCTGTCGCCGCCGTCGCTGCCACCTCGGCGCTGATCGCCCAGGAGGCCGCGCGGCTGATCGAGGTGAGCTACGACCTGTTGCCGCATGTGACGGACGTGGACGCGGCGATGCGCCCCGACGCGCCCGCGATCCGGCCCGGTTCGGCTGACCATACGGTGCCGGATGGTATGTCGCCCAACGTGGTGAGCTACATCGAATACGGTCGCGGCGATCTCGACGCCGGTTTCGCCGAGGCCGACATCGTGCGCGAGCAGACCTACAAGTCGGAAGCCACCCACCAGGGCTATATCGAGCCGCAGGCCTGCGTCGGCCAGCTCGGCGCGGACGGCAAGGGCGAGATGTGGGTCACCACCCAGGGCCAGTGGTACGTGCGCCGCGATTGCGCCAACGTGCTCGGCCTCGACGTGGCGCAGCTGCGCGTCACGCCCTCCGAGATCGGCGGCGGCTTCGGCGGCAAGACCACGGTGTTCATGGAGCCGCTTGCGCTTGCGCTCTCGCGCAAGGCGGGCGGCAAGCCGGTCAAGCTGGTGATGAGCCGCGCCGAGGTGCTGCGCGCCACCGGCCCGACCGCCTCGGCCTCGATGGATGTCAAGATCGGCATGAAGAAGGACGGCACGATGACCGCCGGCCGGGTCGAGTTCCGCATGCAGGGCGGTGCCTTCCCGGGCTCGCCGGTGCCGGACGCGCTGAAATGCGCCTTCGCGCCCTACAAGCTGCCGGCGGTGCTGCACATCGGCTACGACGTGCTGGCGAACCGCCCCAAGGCCGCCGCCTACCGCGCCCCGGGCGCGCCGATGGCCGCTTTCGCGGTCGAGAGCCTGGTCGACGAGATGGCGCGCGAACTGGGGCTCGACCCGCTGGAATTGCGCCAGAAGAACGCCGTCGAAGAGGGCGACCAGTCGAGCTACGGACCGAAGTTCCGCAAGATCGGGCTGAAGGAAGTGCTGGCCGCCGCCAGGGCGCATCCGAACCTCGCCGCCCCGCTCGGGCCGAACCAGGGCCGCGGCATCGCCACCGGCTATTGGTCGAACTACAACGGCGATACTGCCGTCTCGATGGCGGTCGCCGAGGACGGCACCGTGCAGGTATCGGTCGGCACCCCCGATATCGGCGGCTCGCGCGCCTCGATCGGGCTGATGGTGGCCGAGTACCTCGGTATTCCATACGAGAGCGTACGGGTCAACGTGGTCGAGACCGGCGCGCTGGCGATCAACGAGCCGACCCACGGCTCGCGCGCCACCTTCGCCAACGGCAAGGCCGCCGTTGCCGCCTGCGACCAGGCGATCAAGGAGATGTGCCGCCGCGCCGCCGCCGATTGGGGGATCGACGCCGAGGCGGTCGAATGGATCGACGGCGCCGCCCAGCCGGCCGGACCCAACGCAGGAAAGTTCCCACCGATGTCGCTGGCCGAGATCGCCGGGCGCATGAGCGATTCCGGCGGGCCGATCGCCGGCCATTTCGAAGGCATCCCGCGCGGTGTCGGCGCGAGCTTCGGCACCCATGTGGTCGACGTTGAAGTCGACCCGGAAACCGGCCGCACCACCATCCTGCGCTACCTCGTGGTCCAGGACGCCGGCCGCGCGATCCAGCCGGCCTATGTCGAGGGACAGTACCAGGGCGGCGCGGCGCAGGGCATCGGCTGGGCGCTGAACGAAGGCTATGTCTACGGGGCCGACGGACGGCTACAGAACGCCACCTTCCTCGACTACCGCATCCCGGTGGCTTCCGATCTGCCGATGATCGACACGGTGATCGTCGAGGTGCCCAACCCGGGCCATCCCTTCGGTGTGCGCGGCGTCGGCGAGACCGGCATCGCCCCGCCGCTGCCCGCCGTCGCCAACGCGGTGGCCGCCGCGACCGGCGTGCGCCTGCGCGAACTGCCGATGAGCCCGCCGAAGGTGCTCGAGGCCATACGTGGGCGTAGGGATGGTTGAGGTCCACCTCTGGTCGGGGCTGCGCCAGGTCACCGGCGGCGAACAGGTGGTCGAGCTCGAAGCCGCGACCGTGGGCGAAGTGCTGGACGGGCTCGTCAAGGTCCATCCCGGCCTCGCCCCGTTCATCGAGGCCGGCGTCTCGGTCGCGGTCGACGGCGAGATCGTCGCCTCCGACCG
>JAGRMO010000078.1:0-7199 GCA_020441205.1 Maritimibacter sp. | reverse complement strand
CGAGCGGGCCGGTGCGGTAGAGCTTCACCTTGAGCCCGCCATGGGCGATGGGCGGGCCAACGGGCTCGAACGGCAACCCGGTCGCCTTCGCGAGCCCGCCGTCATCGGTGACGAGCCCCACCCGCCAGCCGGAAAACCGCTCGCGCAGCACCGCGCCGAGACTGCCGTAGAGCGCGAACAGGGGTTTGCGCTCGCCGATCCGCCCGCCATAGGGCGGGTTGATCATCACGAGGCCCGGCGGCCCCTCGGGCCGCGCGAGATCGGAGACGGCGGCGCGGGTGAACGCGGTCACCGCCGCTACCCCGGCGCGCGCGGCATTCTCGCTCGCCCCCTTGATCGCACCCTGATCGCGGTCGGAGCCGTAGAACCGCAAACCCGTCGCACGCGGCGGCTCGGCCCTGAGCGCCGAAAGCGCCGCCGCGTCGAAATTGGCGAGCTGTTCGAAGGCGAAGGCCCGGTCGCGCCCCGGCAGAAGGCCGAGCGCGATCTCGGCCGCCTCGATCACGAAGGTGCCCGAACCGCACATCGGGTCGACCACCGGCTCGGCCCCGTCATAGCCGCAGGCGCGCAGCATCAGCGCCGCCATCGTCTCGCGGATCGGCGCCTTGCCGGTGTAGAGCTTGTGGCCTCGCTTGTGCAGGCTCTCGCCGGAGGTGTCGACGCTCACCGTCACCAGGTTGTCGTCGATCCGCACTTTCACCTGCACCGGCGCGTCGGCGGCGATCGGCGCGCCGAGCTCTTCGGCGATCGCCCGCTCGATCCGCTGCGCCGCCGCCTTGGCATGGTAGATCTTCGACTTCGACGTGCTCGCCTCGACTCGCACCGCCACGTCGGGCCGCAACACCGAGGCCCAGTCGACCTTGCGCGCCCGCTTGTCGAGCTGGGCGAGGTGGAAGGCGCGAAACTCGGCCACGCGCGCGAGCACCCGGGTCGGCCCGCGCAACACGACATTGGCGCGCCAGACCTCGGGCCAGCCGCCCGACAGCGTGACCCCGCCGGGCAATGTGCCGGTCACCTCGAAGCCGGCGGCCCGCGCCTCGGCCGCGAGCGCGTCTTCGAGCCCGGGCGGGCCGACAAGGAAGATCTCGAATGTCATGGCAGGGGCTTAACCGGAAATCCGCAGCCGTACTAGCCGACGAGACGCGCGAGCAGACCTTTGCGCGCCGGCGTGGCCGGCAGGAGCGGCAGCGCGTCTGGTGCGATCCGGCTGAAGATCCAGCGCGGCATCACCCGCTCGCCCGAACCGCCGCAGACCCCGCCCATCCGGTAGGGGTCGAACACCTTGACGAAACCGGGCGTCTCGAGGTCGTCGGCGAAGACCGCGCCGCAGAAGCCGCGCGACCGCACCTGTTCGACGCAGGCCCGTGCTTCGGCCAGTGCGGCGGCGAAATCCGGTGACGGGGCAGGGGGCGCGTCGCCCGCGGGATCGAACACGTACCACGCGCCGCCCGACGCCGCGAGCCGCGCCCAGAATGCATCGAACCCGGGCCAGCTCGGCAGCCCGGCGAACCTGCCGCCATAGGCGCGCCAGAATGCGGTGTCGGGCAGGGGGCCGTTGGTATCGCGCATGATCTCTCCTCTTGCCCGCGAAGGTGGGGGCGCGCCTGCCGCCGGTCAAGTTGAAGTTTACCTGACTAAATAACTCGGATTGACATGCCTGAGTGTTTCGGTCAGAAAACGACTCACCCGCCAGCCACCCTTGCGGCCAAGGGAAGCCAGAGCAAACCCATAGGGAGCGCCCTGATGCAGAGCGACACACGAGAGAGCCCGGAGGCGCCGAAGGCGAATGACGCCGCGCGCCGTGAGATCCTGGACATCCTCTTCCAGTCGGGCCTTGCGCCCTCGATGGGCGTGGAGGATGTGCTGAGCCGCTGGTTCGACGGACCGCGCGACCGATGACCGACACCGAGACCGACACCCCGACCGTGCCCGTGCACCGCGCCGAAGACCTCTGCGACGGCACTGGCACCGCCCGGATCACCTTCCGTGGCCAATCCTACACCCTGCGCATGACTCGCGCCGGCAAGCTCATCCTCACCAAATAGACCGAACAGCGAAGACACGCGAACAAGGAGACCGACATGAACCGCCTTCTGGCCACCTCCGCCCTTGCCCTGGCCCTGACCGCCGGCGCCGCCCGGGCCGAAACCGACCCCGCCGCCGTCGTTGCAACCTACGCCGATATCGCCGAGGCCGCCTATGCCGACAGCCTCGCCACCGCCCGCGCGCTCGAGGACGCCGTCGCCGCGCTGATCGCATCCCCCTCGGACGAGACCCTCGCCGCCGCCCGCACCGCCTGGAAAGCGGCCCGCGTGCCCTACCAGCAGACCGAGGCCTTCCGCTTCGGCAACCCGATCGTCGACGATTGGGAGGGCAAGGTGAACGCCTGGCCGCTCGACGAGGGACTGATCGACTATGTCGATCCGGGCCAGGAAGGGCTGATGGGGGAGAACCCGCTCGCCGCGCTCAACGTCATCGCCAACCCGACCCTCGCCATCGCCGGCGCCGAGGTCGACGCCACCGAGATCACGCCCGCGCTCATCGCCGACACGCTGAACGAGGCCGAGGGCATCGAGACCAACGTCGCCCGCGGTTACCACGCGATCGAGTTTCTGCTCTGGGGGCAGGATCTGAACGGAACCGGCCCCGGCGCCGGCGCGCGGCCCTATACCGATTACGTCGCGGGTGAGGGCTGCACCGGCGGCAATTGCGACCGGCGCGCCGCCTATCTCGCCGCCGCGACCGAGCTGCTGGTCGCCGATCTCGACGAGATGGCGGCGAACTGGGCCGAGGGCGGTGCCGCCCGCGCGGCCGTCAGCGCCGATCCCGCCGCCGGCATCACCGCGATGCTCACCGGCATGGGCTCGCTCTCCTACGGCGAACAGGCCGGCGAGCGGATGCGTCTCGGGCTTCTGCTGAACGATCCCGAGGAAGAGCACGATTGCTTCTCCGACAACACCCACTGGTCGCATTTCTACGACGGCAAGGGGATCGAGAACGTCTATCTCGGCCAGTACACCCGCATCGATGGCAGCCTCGTCGAAGGCCCGGCGCTGGCCGATCTCGTCGCCGAGGCCGACCCGGCGCTGGATGCAGAGATGCAGGCGAAGCTTACCACCACGATGACCGCGCTGCAGGCCATCGTCGATGCCGCCGAGGGCGGGCTCGCCTACGACCAGATGCTCGAAATGGGCAATGCCGAGGGCGAGGCGCTGATCATGGCCGGCGTCAACGGGCTCATCGACCAGACCCGCTCGATCGAGCGCGTCGTCACCGCGCTCAATTTCGGCGCGATCGAGGTCGAGGGATCCGACAGTCTCGGACCGCTCCAGCAATAGGCCGCGCCGAACCACCATGCCCGCCTATCCGGCCATCTCTGCCCTGCTGGTCTGGGCCGCGCTCACCTCGGGCGCGGCCCAGGCCGCTGAAAGCGATCCGGCGTTGGCCATTCTCGACGGCCGGGCGCTGTTCGAGAAACTCTGGGTCGCCGCCCCGAGCTCGACCCGGGCGAGCGACGGGCTCGGCCCCTATTACAACGCCCGCGCCTGCAGCGCCTGCCACCACGGCGCGGGCCGCGGCCACCCGCCGGCGCCGGGTGACGCGCCGGTCTCCTTCGTGGTGATGACCGCGCGGCCGGACGGGGCAGGGGGCGCGACGCCGGACCCGACCTACGGCCACCAGATCCAGACCTTCGCCGCCCCGGGCCTGCTGGCCGAGGGACAGGTGGCGGTCGATTGGACGGAAACCCGGGTGAGGCTCGACGACGGCTCCGAAGTGGCGTTGCGACGGCCAGAAGTCGCGGTGGAGGCGCTGGCGCATGGGCCGCTCGACCCGGCAACCCTGCTCTCGCCCCGCATCGCGCCACCTGTCCGGGGCCTCGGCCTGATCGAAGCGATCCCCGCCGCCGCGATCCTCGCCCGCGCCGACCCGGACGATGCCGATGGCGACGGGATATCCGGACGCGCCAACCTGTTGTCGGACGAGGCCGGCGCCACGCTTGGGCGCTTCGGCTGGAAGGCCGCGAGCCCCGATCTTCCGGCCTCCACCGCCCGCGCCTTCGCCATCGACATCGGGCTGTCGAACCCGGCCCATCCCGAGCCCTGGGGCGATTGCACCGAGACGCAGGACGATTGCCGTACGGCGCCGCATGGCGACGGCGACGCGCGCGGCTTCGAGATCGACCAGAAGGCGCTCGACGCCGTTGCCGCCTTCCTGCGCCACATCGAGGCCCCCGCCCCACGGCCGTCAGACGGCGACGACACCGCGCCCGGCGAAGCGCTGTTTCACGGCGCGGGATGCGCAAATTGCCATACGCCATCGTATGCCACCGCCGGCGGCGGCGAAATCCACCCCTATTCCGACCTTCTGCTGCACGACATGGGCCCCGGCCTCGCCGATGGCATTGTCGAAGCCGGCGCGAGCGGCTCGGAATGGCGCACCGCGCCGCTCTGGGGCATCGGCTTGACAGACGCGGGCGGCGGCGAAACAAGCTACCTGCACGACGGCCGTGCGCGCGACCTTCTCGAAGCCATCCTCTGGCACGGGGGCGAAGCCGACGCCGCCCGCAACAGCGTCATGGCCATGCCGGAACCCGACCGCGCGGCCCTGATCCGGTTTCTGGAGTCCCTCTGATGCGCGCCATCCACGCCGTCGCCTTCGCCGTCGCCCTGCTGAGCCAGCCGGCCAATGCCGGCGTGCCCGAGGCCATCGACGCGTTCATCCTGCCCGGGTTCGCTAGATTTTCCGCCGCCGCGACCGACCTCGCCCGCGCGGCCGAGGCGGACTGCATCCCGACCGCGCTCAGGCCCCCCTTCAACGCCGCCTTCGACGCCTGGATGACGGTGGGCGATCTGCACCTGGGCCCCTCGGAGAACGCCGCCCATGCCGTCGCCTTCTGGCCCGATACCCGGGGCTTCACCCCGCGCGCGCTGCAGGGGCTGATCGAGGCTGAGAACACGGTGATCGACAGCGCCGAGAGCTTCGCCGAGGTCTCCATCGCCGGCCGCGGGCTCTTCGCGCTTGAAATGATGCTCTATGACGAGGGTTTCGATGCCTATGGGCCGGACAGCTACGCTTGCCGGCTGGTCCAGCGCCTTGCCACCGATCTCGCCGCCCAGGCCACAGCGCTCGACACCGCCTGGCGCGATGATTTCGCCGCCACCCTGCTCACCGCGGGCGCGGCCGACAACCCGACCTTCCTCAGCGAAGGCGAGGCGCTGCGCGCGCTCTATACCCAGGTGGTCTCAGGCCTCGAGTTTACCGCCGACAGCCGGATCGGCCGGCCGATGGGCACCTTCGACCAGCCCCGCCCGGAGCGTGCCGAGGCCTGGCGCTCGGGGCGTTCACTCGTGAACGTGTTGGCGGAAGCCGAGGCGGCGGTCGCGCTGGCCCGAAGGCTGATCGACGCCGAGCTGCCGTTGACCGACGCCGCGCTCGACAGCGCGAAGGACGCCGCGTCGAAGATCGACGACCCGGGGTTCCAGGACGTGGGCGACGCCTCGGCCCGGTTCAAGCTCGAAGTGCTGGACCAGAAGATCGAAGGCATCATCGACGCGGTCGAGCAGGAAGTCGGCCTCGTCCTCGGCCTCCAGCCCGGCTTCAACTCGCAGGACGGAGACTGACATGATCGCCCGCCGGTCCTTTCTCGCTGGCCTCGCCGCCGCGGCCGCCGCGCGCCCCGGCTGGGCCTCGGTCGGCAGCCCCGCTTATATCGCCGCGGCGAAACGGGCGGATGGCGGCTTCGTGCTCGCGGGCCTCGACGTCTCGGGCGCCGAGCGCTTTCGCGTGCCGCTGCCCGCCCGCGGCCATGCCGGCGCGGCCCACCCGACCCGGGCCGAGGTGGTCGCCTTCGCCCGCCGCCCCGGTGCCTATGCGCTGGTGATCGACGCCTCGACCGGCGCGGTGCTCACCGAGCTCGCCCCGCCCGCAGGCCGGCAGTTCAACGGCCACGGGCTCTACACCGACGCGGGCGCGACGCTTCTGACCATCGAACAGGAGGCCGAGGGCTCGGCCGGTATCGTCGGCATCTGGGACGTGGCCGCGGGCTACCGCCGCCTCGGCGAGTTCGCCACCCACGGCATCGGCCCGCACGACGCCCGGCTGATGCCGGACGGCGAAACCCTGGTGGTGGCCAACGGCGGCATCGCCACCGACCCCGACGACCGGACCAAACTCAACATCCCCGAAATGCGCCCGAGCCTCGCCTATCTGTCGCCCACCGGCGATCTGCTGGACGAGGTCCGGCTCGACGAGGAGCTGCACTTCAATTCGATCCGCCACCTCGCCTTGCGCGACGACGGGCTCGTCGGCTTCGCGATGCAATGGGAAGGTGAGCCCGCCATGGGCTACCCGCTGCTCGGCCTCCACCGCAGGGGCGAGGCGCTGCTGCTGGCGGAAGCGCCGCTGGCCGACGAGCTGGCGATGGACGGCTACGCAGGCTCGATCGCCTTCGCCGCCGATGGCACGGAACTCGCGATCACCTCGCCCAAGGGTGGCCGGGTGCACCGCTTCACCGCCGAGGGCGCGTTCATCGCCGCCGTCGCCCGCGCCGATGTCTGCGGGCTTGCGGCCCATCCCGAGGGGCTGATCGCGTCCGACGGTTTCGGCGGGCTCGTCACCATCGGAACCGGCGGCACGCGCCCGCTCGCGCGCCACGACCTCGCCTGGGACAATCACATCGTCGCCCTCTGAGGCGACCCGCCGCCGCCCGGGCGGCCGTCACTCGGCCGGCGCGCGCATCAGCTTGGCCGCGGCCAGCACCTCCGCATCGAGCCCCGCGCCGCCTTCGGCGATGTGGTCGATGAGCTGCCGGCGCATCCGCGGCTCCCAGAAATCGCTGAGATGCGCCGCGATCCCCTCGGCGGTATCGCCCGACTGGCTGCGGAAGAAGGCGGCGATCTGGTTGGCCATGTGGACCATCTTGTCAGGCGACATCGGAAGCTCCCGTCTGCACCCGTTCCGGGTGGGAATAGAGATCGAACCCGCCGTCGCGGGCGAAGGCGGCAAGCGTGATGCCGGCGGCCTCGGCCGTCTCCAGCGCCAGCGCCGTGGGCGCCGAGGCGGCGACGATCACCGGCGCGCCGGCCATGGCGGTTTTCTGCACCATCTCGACCGAGATCCGGCTGGTCAGCACGATGGCCCCGGCGGATGCGTCGACGCCCGCGTGCAGCATCGCCCCGATCAGCTTGTCGAGCGCATTG
>JAGRMO010000077.1 GCA_020441205.1 Maritimibacter sp. | reverse complement strand
TTCGGCGGCACCGCGGCGCGGCTGAAGCTGCACGATGCGCAAGCCCGTGTGGGCGAGCTCAACCGGATCGCCGCCGAGCTCGGCCGCGAGGTGGCCGACAAGGCCGGCCGCACGGTGGTGGTCGCGGGCTCGATGGGGCCGACCGGCGAGATCATGGAGCCGATGGGGCCGCTCAGCTTCTCGGGCGCGGTCGAGATGTTCCACGAACAGGCGGAAGCGCTGAAGGAGGGCGGGGTCGACGTGCTCTGGATCGAGACGATCTCGTCGCCCGACGAATACAAGGCGGCGGCCAAGGCGGCGGCGCTCGCCGGCATGCCCTGGGTCGGCACGATGAGTTTCGACACCGCCGGGCGGACGATGATGGGAGTGACCTCGACCGATTTCGCCGCCCTCGCCGCCGGGATCGAGAACCGGCCCGAAGCCTTCGGCGCGAATTGCGGCGTCGGCTCGTCGGACCTGCTGCGCACCATCCTCGGCTTTGCCGCCGCCGGCACCGGCGTGCCGATCGTCGCCAAGGGCAATGCCGGCATCCCGAAATACGTCGACGGCGAGATCGTCTACGACGGCACGCCGGCGCTGATGGCCGATTACGCCCAGCTCGCCCGCGATGCCGGCGCGAAGATCATCGGGGGCTGCTGCGGCACCACGCCCGAGCATCTGCGCGCGATGCGCGAGGCGCTCGAGACCCGGCCGAAGGCCAGCGAGGCACCGTCGCTCGAGCTGATCGAGGCGAAGCTCGGACCCTATTCGTCTGAGACCGATGGAACCATCGTCTGCGGTCACGGCCATGCCCACGCCGCGCCGCGCCAGCGCGAGCGCACCGGCCGGCGGCGTCGGCCCGAGTGATATCCACGAACGAGGTGCCGGGCTGACGCCCTTTTCGCCTGCGGCGGGCAAGGCGGAGGCGCTGCCCGCCGTGCCGACGGCACGCCCCTGGCGGGACACCCCCGAAGCGGTCACGGAGCTCACAGATCATATGACGCGTCGGCCCCGCAACCGGGCTAGCCGGTCGCGCTGCGCCGCGGGCCTCTGGCCCGGAACCGGTCGCGCTCTACCGGCTGGCGCCGTCGTAATGCGTGGCCGCGAGCGCCCGCGGATCGACGCCGTCGAGGCAATTGGCGTTGACCGCCACGGTCTCGGTCCCATCGGGCATGGTGCCAAGGGCAAAGCTCTCGACCCCGCAGGTCGGACAGAACAGATGCCGGATCGTGTTGGTGGCGAAGCGGTATTCGGTCTGCCCCCCGGCGCCGGCAAGGAGGGTGAAACCCTCCGACCCGGTGAAGACCAGGGTGAGCCCGAGCCGTTCGCAGCGCGAGCAATTGCAGGTGACGGCGCCGGCGAGATCGAGATCGGCCTCGAAGCGGACGGCGCCACATTGGCAGCTTCCGGTGTAATGGGCAGTGGTCATGGCCCTGTCTCCCTGTTGAACAGATCGTATTGGTCGCCGCGCCGGGGCGGCCGGCGGAACAGGTCTTCGCGCAGCGCGGGCAGGTTTTCGGCCAGTCCGAGGCGGCGGGCGGCGACGCCGAAGCGGGCGGCGACCAGCCGCGCGTAATGCCCCTCGCCGCGCATCCGCCGGCCCCAGTCGGCGCTGTAATCCTTGCCGCCATGCATCTCGCGCACCCGCGCCATCACCCGCCCGGCCCGCTCGGGGACATGTTCGGCGAGCCAGTCGCGAAACAGCGCGGAGACTTCGAGCGGCAGGCGCAGCATGACCCAGCTCGCCGCCCGCGCGCCGGCCCCGGCGGCGGCGGCGAGGATCGCTTCGAGCTCTGCATCGGTGAGCGCCGGGATCACCGGGGCGACCATCGCGCGCACCGGCACGCCCGCCTCGGTGAGCGCGCGGATCGCCTGGAGCCTGCGGGCGGGCGCGGGGGCGCGCGGCTCGAGCTTGCGCGACAGGGAAGGGTCGAGCGTGGTGACCGAGATCCCGACCTGGGCGAGCCCGTGGCCGGCCATCTCGGCGAGGATGTCGATGTCGCGCTCGACCAGCGCGCCCTTGGTCACCACCGCCACCGGGTGGCGGTAGGCGCGCAGTACCTCGAGCACCGAGCGCATGATCGCGCGGTCACGTTCGATCGGCTGATAGGGGTCGGTGTTGGTGCCGATGGCGAGTACTTTCGGGCGGTAGGACTTGCGCCTGAGCTCGCGTTCGAGCTGTTCGGCGGCGCCGGGACGGGCGATCAGCCGGGTCTCGAAATCGAGCCCAGGGGAAAGATCGAGCCAGGCATGGGTGGGTCGGGCGAAGCAGTAGATGCAGCCGTGCTCGCAGCCCCGGTAGGGGTTGAGCGAACGGTCGAACGGCAGATCGGGCGAAGTGTTGCGGGTGATGACGCTGCGCGGACGCTCCTCGCGCACCTCGGTGCGGACGGGCGGCAGCGGTTCGCCCAGGCCCCAGCCGTCGTCGACGGCGACGCGGGCGTGGCGCTCGTAGCGGCCGGCCGCATTGGTCGCGGCCGCCCGTCCGGGGCGGCGCTCTGGGGGAATCTGGGCGATCTCGGTGGCATCCATGGCCGGAGGATGGAACATTCCGCGAACATTCGCAACAGGCTCATGTTTCCCATGAGGATTTTTCGCTCAACAGCGCCGCCCGGTCACGCTAGGGTCGCCATTAGCCCCGGGCGCGTCGGAATCCGACCAGCCCGGCGTCGGGAAACCGGCGAAGGCTGATGCAGATTTGGCCGCGCCGGCTCGGACCCGGTGCAAGACAAGGACAAGCCGATGTCGGACGAAGACGACCTGATCCTTTCGGAGCTCGACGACGACGATCTCGTCGCGCAGATGCACGACGACCTCTACGACGGGCTCAAGGACGAGATCGAGGAGGCCACCAACATCCTGCTCGAACGCGGCTGGGCGCCCTACAAGGTGCTGACCGTGGCGCTGGTCGCGGGCATGAAGGTGGT
>JAGRMO010000076.1 GCA_020441205.1 Maritimibacter sp. | reverse complement strand
CAGATGCCCGAGCCGCGCTACGTGCTGTCGATGGGTTCCTGCGCCAACGGCGGCGGGTACTACCACTATTCCTATTCGGTGGTGCGCGGCGTCGACCGGATCATCCCGGTCGATGTCTACGTGCCGGGCTGCCCGCCGACCGCCGAGGCGCTGGTCTACGGCATCCTGCAGTTGCAGCGGAAGATCCGCCGCACCGGAACGATCGCGAGGTGAGCCGATGCCGATGACGGAAGCCCTCAAGGAGCTCGGTGCCCAGATCGAGCTGAAACGCCCCGAACAGGTGATTTCCTGGCATGTGGCGCATGGCGACCTCACGGTCGAGATCCGTGCCACCGCGCTGCCCGGCTTCATCGAGTTCCTCAAGGCCGACCAGGCCTGCCGCTTCACCACCCTGATCGACGTCACCGCCATCGACTGGCCCGAGCGCGACAGCCGCTTCGACGTGGTCTATCACCTCTTGTCGATGTGGCAGAACCAGCGCATCCGGGTGAAATGTGCCGTGGGCGAAGGCGAGATCGTGCCCTCGATCACCGGCGTCCACGAGGCCGCGAACTGGTACGAGCGCGAAGTTTTCGACATGTTCGGCATCCTGTTCGGCGACCACCCGGACTTGCGCCGGATCCTGTCGGATTACGGCTTCCGCGGCCACCCGCTGAAGAAGGACTTCCCCACCACCGGCTACACCGAGGTGCGCTACGACGAGGCGCAGAAGCGCGTGGTCTACGAGCCGGTGAACCTGGTGCAGGAATACCGGCAGTTCGATTTCATGTCGCCCTGGGAGGGCGCGAAATACGTGCTGCCCGGAGACGAGAAGGGGGAGGCCAAGGCATGAAAGACGGCGTGAGCAACGACCCGCGCGGCTTCCACGACGCCGAGACGGCGGAACAGAAGATCCGCAACTTCAACATCAACTTCGGCCCCCAGCACCCGGCCGCGCACGGTGTGCTGCGCCTCGTGCTGGAGCTCGACGGCGAGATCGTCGAACGCGCCGACCCGCATATCGGCCTCCTGCACCGCGGCACCGAGAAGCTGATGGAGAGCCGCACCTACCTTCAGAACGTGCCCTATTTCGACCGGCTCGACTACGTCGCTCCGATGAACCAGGAGCACGCCTACTGCCTCGCCATCGAGAAGCTGACCGGCACCGTGGTGCCGCGCCGCGCAAGCCTGATCCGGGTGCTCTATTCCGAGATCGGCCGGATCCTGAACCACCTGCTCAACACCACCTCGCTGGCGCTCGACGTGGGCGCGCTCACCCCGCCGCTCTGGGGCTACGTCGAGCGCGAGAAGCTGATGGAATTCTACGACCGGGCCTGCGGCGCGCGCTTGCACGCCAATTACTTCCGCCCCGGCGGCGTGCATCAGGACATTCCCGACGACCTGCTCGACGACATTGAGGCCTGGTGCGATCCGTTCCTGAAGACCCTCGACGATATCGACACGCTGATCACCGAGAACCGCATCTTCAAGCAGCGCACGGTGGACATCGGCATCGTCACCGAGGACGACATCAACACCTGGGGCCTCACCGGCGTGATGGTGCGCGGTTCGGGCTTCGCCTGGGACTTGCGCCGCGCCCAGCCTTACGAATGCTACGACGAGTTCGACTTCGACATCCCGGTCGGCACCCATGGCGACACTTATGACCGCCAGAACGTGCGCATGGCCGAGATGCGCGAGAGCGTGAAGATCATGCGCCAGGCGGTGGCGAAGCTGCGCGAGCCGGCGAACCGCGGCGACGTGCTCGCCCGCGGCAAGATCGCGCCGCCGAAGCGGGGCGAGATGAAGACCTCGATGGAGGCGCTCATCCACCACTTCAAGCTCTACACCGAGGGCTTCCACGTGCCCGCCGGCGAGGTCTACGCTGCGGTCGAGGCGCCGAAAGGCGAGTTCGGCGTCTACCTCGTCGCCGACGGCTCGAACCGGCCCTACCGTTGCAAAATCCGCGCCCCCGGTTACCCGCACCTGCAGCTCCTGACCTACCTCGCGAAAGGCCACCAGCTTGCCGACGTCGCTGCCCTCGTGGGCACCATCGACATCGTGTTCGGGGAGATCGACCGGTGAGACGTTTCGCGCCCTCGAACAGCCGGGGCTTCCGGGCCGCAAACTTGCTCGCGGCCGTCCTGGCCACTGCCCCGGCGCTGGCCCAGGACACCGAGCCGCGCCCGTCGCTCGCCGAGGCGATGGACGGCGCCGTGGCGATGGCCACGGTCGCCAGCGGCTATCTGTTCATCGCCAAGGAAGACAGCGCCTGGGTCTGCGCGATCAACGTCAATTCGAACCATTTCGCCGCGCTGATCGCGGGCGATGACGTGGTGGCGGAGCAGACCGTGCCCGGGGCGCTCTGTGTGCCCGCGTCCCACTTCAAGACCCTCACGGAGTGACCATGCTGAGACGCCTGCATCACGAACAGCCCGAGAGCTTCGCCTTCACCGCGGCCAACCAGGCCTGGGCCGAAGCCCAGGTCACCAAATACCCCGAGGGCCGTCAGGCGAGTGCGGTGATCCCGCTTCTGTGGCGTGCGCAGGAGCAGGAAGGCTGGGTCTCGAAACCGGCGATCGAATATATCGCCGACATGCTCGGCATGGCCGATATCCGCGTACTCGAAGTCGCCACCTTCTACTTCATGTTCCACCTCCATCCGGTGGGCTCGGTCGCGCATTTCCAGATCTGCGGCACGCTGTCGTGCATGATCATGGGCGCGGAAGACCTGATCGCGGTGGCCAAGTCCAAGATCGCGCCGACGCCCTTCACCCTGTCGGCCGATGGCCGGTTCTCGTGGGAAGAGGTCGAATGCCTCGGCGCCTGCACCAATGCGCCGATGGCGCAGGTGGGCAAGGATTTCTACGAAGACCTGACCGCCGAGGGCTTCGGCCGGATCATCGACGGGTTCGCCACCGGCGACGTGCCGCTGCCCGGACCTCAGAACGGCCGTTACGCGGCCGAGCCGCTCGCCGGCCTCACCAGCCTGCCCGATTTCGAAAGCGGCCGAACCGCGCACAACGCGTCGGTCGCCCTGGCGGTCGGCAACCGCGATACCGTGAAGCGGATCGACGGTTCGGAACAGCCGCTGACCACGCCCTGGCTCGCCTCGGGCCGCAAGGTGCATGTAAGCGCGAAGAAGACCGCGCCGAAGCCGAAGGCGGACGCCGCCGCGGTCGCCAAGGCGGCTGACAAGGTGGCCGAGAAGGTCGCGAAGACGACGCCGGTCGCCAAGGGCAAGCCGGTGACCTCGACCCCGATCATGGCCGCGACCGAGGCCACGCGCCCCGAAGCCCTGGACGCCCCGCGCGCCGGGGCCGCCGACGATCTCAAGCAGATCAAGGGGGTCGGCCCCAAGCTCGAGGCGCTCCTGCACAAGCTCGGCTTTTTCCATTTCGACCAGGTCGCCGCCTGGACCGGGGCGGAAGTGGCCTGGGTCGACGAGAACCTGGAAGGCTTCAAGGGCCGGGTGAGCCGGGACGACTGGGTGGCGCAGGCCAAACTGCTCGCCGCCGGCGGCGAGACCGA
>JAGRMO010000075.1:22399-25589 GCA_020441205.1 Maritimibacter sp. | reverse complement strand
GGCGATCCGCGCCGTGCCGGTCTTGAACGGCAGAAGGCCGGGATCGTCATGGGTGCGCCCTTCAGGAAACACCGCGAGCACTCCGCCGGATGCGAGCAGCGCGACCGCCTCGGCGAAGCTCTCGGCGAGCGAGCCCTCATGCGCCCGTCCGTCCTGCCGGCGATGCACCCGCACCGCGCCGGCGAGGTTCATGAACGGCGCGACCGGGCGGTAATCCCACACCGTGCTGGCGGCGAGAAACCGAGGGGCGCGCGGCAGGGTGGCGAGAAGAAGCCCGCCATCGACCAGGCTGTTGCCATGGTTCGCGATCACGATCACCGGCCCCTCGGCCGGGAAATTCTCCGCCCCCAGGACCCGGATCTCGTTGTAGAGCACCCCCAGCACGCGCCGCGACAGCCATTGCATGAAGGCATCGGCCCGGGGCCTCGGGCCGCCGTTTCCGGGGCGCGGCTCAGCCCGCCGCACGCCCGCCTCTCGCTCTGCACGCTGCCTGGGTCACCTGTCTCTCGCACCTCGCCGGTCCGGGGCGGGCGCGCGCGGGGCGCCGCGCCCGGAACCTCGGCCGATCCTGGCTTCAGCCTAGAGAAGACACCGGGCGGTGGGAACGGCTTTTCGCCCCGGCGCGGCACGGGGCTGGAACGGCCGGACGCGGCGGGCCCGGGGCCCGCGCGATCCGCAGGCCGGGCGACCGACGCGCAAGGCCCAGCCCGGCGGCCGATCCCGGGCCTCAGCGGCGCTTGCGCTCTTCCACCGGGCTCTGCACCCGCATCACCAGGTATTTGAGCTCGGGGCCGACGAATTTCTCGGCGAAGGTCACGACGAGGCCGGTCGCCAGCAGCTCTTCCAGCACCGCGCGCAGCCGCAGGGGCGCAAGCTCGAGGAACGGTGCGCGCAGCTTCGCGCGCTGCGCCTCGTCGCATTGCGCCGCGTTGGCCGCGTTGAAATTCTCCGCGCTCGACCAGGCCTTGAGCGCGCCGTGGACGAAACCCTCGCCGGTGGGCGTGTCGACCAGCCAGTTGAACACCGAGAGCGGGATCTGCCAGACCTCGACCGGCTCCTCGGCTTCGGCGAGCTTAGCGTCGAGCACCGTGCCGATCCGCTCGAGCTCGGCGGCGACGAGCTTCGCGACCTTGGCCGGGTCGGTCTCGTACCAGTCGGGCAATTGCGTCATCCGGAGCTTGATCTTCTCGATCATCCGCTGCTCGGGCGACTTCAGCGCCTCGGCATCGGCCCGGCTGCGCGCGGCGAGATCGTCCTCCGCCTTCGGCGCTTTGGCGAAAGCGAGCTTGTTCTTCCACTTCCCCCAGGCCGTTTCGGCGGCCCGGTGAACCGTGTCGGGCACATGGCCCGTGCGCTTCTCCATCTGCGTCCTCTCGCCCCCCGTGTCGGTGCCATCCGCCGCGACCGGTGCCTCCGGCGCGACAACGCCGGCCCCGTCAGGGGCGGCCTCGGTCCGGGCAGACCGGCGAAAAAAGCCCATGTCCTGCATGATGTGATACTCCCAAGCGCGATATCCGTCGAGTGCAGCGATGACGCGGGGGGCGGGGGTCGCGCCCCCGCGGCATCGCCGCTCGCCGCCAGTTTGGCCCGGGAAGGGTTAAGACCGGCCTTACCCGAGGAGGTTTTTCACCGCCCGGGTGAAATCCGCGCCCCGCGCCTCGAAATCGGGATACTGGTCGAAACTCGCCGCCGCCGGCGCGAGCAGCACGGTCTCGCCCGCCTCCGCCTCCGCCGCCGCCCGCGCCACGGCGCGCTCCATCGTCTCGCAGATCTCGTGCGGCGTATCGCCGAGTTGCAGCGCGAACTCGCGGGCCGAATGACCGATCAGATAGGCCTTGGCGACATGGCCCAGATGCGGCGCCAGCGCGGCGATGCCGCCCTCCTTGCCCAGGCCCCCGGCGATCCAGCGGATCCGCTCGAACGCCTGCAGCGCGGCGGCGGCGCTGTCGACATTGGTCGCCTTGGAATCGTTCACGAACCGCACGCCGCCCCGCTCGCCCACGAACTGCGAGCGGTGCGGCAGGCCTTCGAAACTCGCGAACCCGTCTTCGATCTGCCGGGGCGAAAGGCCCAGCGCGCGCACCGCAGCGAAGGCCGCGCAGGCGTTCTGGTGGTTGTGGCTGCCGGGAAGCCCGGTGAACCCGCGCAAATCGATCGAGGCCACCTGCCGGCCCTTGCGGTATTCGGAGAGAAACCCCTTGCGCGCGAACACCTGCCAGCCCGGCCCCGCGAGCTTGCGGCTGACCGAGACCCGGATCACCCGGTCGTCCGCCGGCCCCTCGGCCATCTGGCCCGCGAGATAGAGCCCCTCGGGCTCGTCCACCCCGATCACCGCGCGGTCGGGCCCGCCCTCGGCGAACAGCCGGCGCTTGGCGGCGAAATACCCGCCCCGCCCGCCGTGGCGGTCGAGATGGTCGGGCGAGAGATTGGTGAACACCGCGATATCGGGGGTGAGCGCGCGGGCAAGGTCGGTCTGGTAGGACGACAGCTCCAGCACGACCACCTCGCCGTCGCGCGCGGGCTCGATATCGAGCACGCCCCGGCCGATGTTGCCGGCAAGCTGGCTCGGCCGCCCGGCCGCGGTCAACAGGTGATGGATCAAGGCCGAGGTCGTCGACTTGCCGTTCGACCCGGTGACGGCGACCACCTTCGGCGTGGTGTCGAAATCGTCCCATTCGAAGGTGGCGAAGGAGCGGAAGAACAACCCGATGTCGTTGTCGACCGGCACACCCTCGTCATAGGCCCGCGCGAGATGTCTGTTGGGCGCCGGGTAGAGATGCGGGATGCCCGGGCTGGTGACGAGCACGGCAAGGTTTTCGAACGCATCGCGCCGCGACAGATCGTGGAGCGTGAGCCCCGCCGCCTCGGCCCTTTCGCGCGCCTCCGGGCTGTCGTCCCAGCAGAGCGCGATCGCCCCGCCCGCCTCGAGCGCCTTCGCCGTTGCGAGCCCGGAGCGGCCGAGCCCGAGCACGGCGACGCGCTGTCCTTCATAACCGCGAACCGGGATCATTCTCGGGCTCTCCTTGCGATCTCACCGCTTGGTAGCCGAATGGGCCGGGGCGTTCCAGTGCAACCCGGGGCGACGCCGCTTCGAAGCGGCGTGCAAGCGGTTTCGAAACCGCTTGGCCCCTCACCGCACCTTCAGCGTGGCAAGCCCGATCAGCGCCAGCACCAGCGCGATGATCCAGAA
>JAGRMO010000075.1:19848-22354 GCA_020441205.1 Maritimibacter sp. | reverse complement strand
ATCGGCGCCATCAGGAACACCCGCTTGCCGGTGCGCTTGAAGTAGAACACCTGGATGATGACCGAGAGCGCCTCGACCACGAAGAGGCCGCCGACGATGCCGAGCACGATCTCGTGCTTCATCATCACCGCGATCGAGCCGAGCGCGCCGCCCAGCGCGAGCGACCCGGTATCGCCCATGAACACCGCGGCAGGCGGCGCGTTGTACCATAGGAACCCGAGCCCCGCGCCGAACAGCCCGGCGGCGAAGATGATGAGCTCGCCCGTCCCCGGCACGTAATGCAGGCCGAGATACTCGGTATAGTCGACCCGGCCGACGGCATAGGCGATCACCCCGAGCGTCCCGGCGGCGATCATCACCGGCATGATCGCGAGCCCGTCGAGCCCGTCGGTGAGGTTCACCGCATTGGCAGCACCGACGATGATGAAGGCCGCGAAGGGCAGGAAAAACCAGCCGAGATTGATGAGCGTATCCTTGAACACCGGCAGCGCCAGCCGGTAGGCCAGATCGTCGGGATGCACCTGCGCCGCCGCCCAGGCCGCGAGGAAGGCGATGAGCCCCTCGAGCAGGAGCCGGGTCTTGCCCGAGAGCCCGCCGTAATTGTCGTTGGCCGCGATCTTGCGGTAATCGTCGGCGAAGCCGATCAGCCCGTAGGTGAGCGTGACCCCGAGCACGATCCAGACGAACGGGTTGTCGAGCCGCGCCCAGAGCAGCGTGGCCACGGTGAGCCCGCCGAGGATCAGCACGCCCCCCATGGTCGGCGTGCCCGCCTTGGTGGTGATATGCCCCTCGGGCCCGTCGGCGCGGATCGGCTGGCCGTTCTTCTGGCGCGCGCGGAGCAGGTTGATGAGCGGCCGGCCGAACAGGAAGCCGAAGATCAGCGCCGTGAAAAACGCCGCCCCCGCCCGGAAGGTGATGTAGCGAAACAGGTTGAAGACATCGCCGCCGTCGGACAATTCGGTCAACCAGTACAGCATCGAGACACCCCTTGATTCAGTTGGCCTGCGGATGGCCGAGTTTGCGCACCGCGTCAACGACAAGGCTCACCTTCGAGCCTTTCGACCCCTTCACCAGCAGAACGTCGCCGGCGTCGATATGGTGGCGGATGCGCTCGGCCATCTGGCCCGCGGTCTCGGTCCAGTCGCCCTGGCGTTCGGCGCCGAGCCTGTCCCACAGCGCCCGCATCCGGGGGCCGACGCAATGCACCACCTCGGCGGCCGCGAAATGCTCGAGATCGGCGAGGCCCGCGTGCAGCGCCGCCTCGTCGGGGCCGAGCTCCAGCATATCGCCCAGCACCGCGATCCGCCGCCCGTGCGCGATCCGCCCGGTCCCGTCGACCGGACGCGAGGCGGCCAGCACCTCGAAGGCCGCCGCCATCGAGGTGGGATTGGCGTTGAACGCATCGTCGATGAGCGTGATCGACAGTTCCTCGACCGGATCGAGCAGGATCGTTTCTCGGGTGCCGCGCCCCGCGGGGGGCTGCCAGAGCGACAGATCGCGCGCCGCCAGCGTCGGATCGACCCCGAGCTGCTCGGCCACGGCGAGCACGCCGAGCGCGTTCGCCGCGAAATGCCGGCCGGGGCTCGCCAGCCGGAACAACTGGTCGCCCGACGGCAGTTCCGCCCGCACCACGGCGGCGGTTTCGGTGAGGGTGACGTCGCGCAGCCGGTAGCTGCACTCGGGGCCTTCGCCGAAGACGAAGACCGGAGCGCCGGTGGCGCGGGCGGCCGCGTCGATCACCGCGCGCGCCGGAGCCTCCATGTCGCCGCTGTACACGCAGGCGCCGCCGGGCTCGAGACCGGCGAAGATCGCGGCCTTCTCGGCGGCGATGCCGGCCACGCTGTCGAAGGCTTCGAGATGCACCGCCGCGACGGTGGTGATCATCGCCACATCGGGCCGCGCGAGCCGGGCCAAGGGCTCGATCTCGCCGGGATGGCTCATGCCGATCTCGATCACCGCGAAATCGGCATCTTCCGGCATCCGCGCGAGCGTGAGCGGCACGCCCCAGTGGTTGTTGTAGCTCGCCTCGGCGGCATGGACCCTGCCCTGCCCCGCGAGCACCGCCCGCAGCATCTCCTTGGTCGAGGTTTTGCCCACCGAGCCGGTGATCGCCACAACGCGCGCCCCGGTGCGCGCCCGCCCGGCGACCCCGAGGTCGGTGAGGCCCGCGAGCACCTCGCCGACGACGATGAGCGGCGCATCGGCGCCGACGCCCGCGGGAATGCGCGACACCATCGCGGCCCCCGCGCCCTTGGCCAGCGCGTCGGCGACGAAATCGTGGCCGTCGCGCGCGTCGGTCAGCGCCACGAACAGATCGCCGGGCGCCACCGTCCGCGTGTCGATCGACACGCCCGACACCGCCCACGGCCCGCCCGCGACCCTGCCGCCGGTTGCCGCAGCGATATCCTCGGAGGTCCACAGCGGGCTCATGCGAGCCGGCCCTCCAGCGCCGCCACCGCGACGCTCGCCTGTTCGGCATCGTCGAACGGCAGCACGTCGTCGCCGA
>JAGRMO010000075.1:927-19768 GCA_020441205.1 Maritimibacter sp. | reverse complement strand
GCCTCGGCCCGGTCGCCCACCTCGTTGGCCTCGGGACAGCCGATCATCACCTGGGCGCGGATGCTGGCGGGGTCTTCCGAGCGCGGGTTGTCGTCGGTCACGATCACCACGTCGGCGTTTTCCGCCGCCGCCCGCCCCATCAGCGGGCGCTTGGTCTTGTCGCGGTCGCCGCCGGCGCCCAGCACCACGACGATCCGCCCCATCACATGCGGACGCAGCGCCTTCAGCGCGGTGGCCACCGCATCGGGCGTATGGGCGTAGTCGACGAACACCGCCGCCCCGTTCGACCGCTTCGCCACCCGCTGCATCCGCCCGCGCACCGTGCCGAGATCGTCGAACGTGTCGAACACCGACTGCGGGTCGGAGCCGGTGGCGATGGCGAGGCCCGCGGCCACCAGCACGTTGTCGGCCTGGAACCCGCCGATCAGGTTGAGCCGCGCCTGCTGGGGCTTCTTCTTCCAGTGGAACCGGAGCTCCTGCCCGGTCGCGCCGAACCGTTGCGCGATGATCCGAAGCGCGCAATCCTCGTCGCGCCCGACGGTGAGCACCGCCTGCCCGCGCGCCTCGCAGGCCCGCGCGAGGCTCCAGCCCTTCGGATCGTCGGTGGCGATCACCGCCACCCCGTCGTCCGGCAGCACCCGCGAGAACAGTCCTTCTTTGGCCGCGAAGTACTCTTCGAAACTCGCATGGTAATCAAGGTGATCCTGGGTGAAATTGGTGAACCCGGCGGCCCCTAGATGCACCCCGTCGAGCCTGCGTTGGGCGAGCCCGTGCGACGAGGCCTCCATCGCCGCATGGGTCACCCCGTGGCCGGCCATGTCGGCGAGAAGCGCGTGCAGCGTGATCGGCTCGGGCGTGGTGTGCGAGGACGGCGCCGAGAACGCGCCCTCGACCCCGGTAGTGCCGATATTGGCCGCCTCGTGGCCGAGCAGATGCCAGATCTGCCGGGTGAAACTCGCCACCGACGTCTTGCCGTTGGTCCCGGTCACCGCCACCATCACCCGGGGCTGGCGGCCGTAGAACAGCGCCGCCGCGTAAGCCAGCGCCGCGCGCGGGTCTTCCGTCACCACCAGCGCCACGTCGGGGTTTTCTTCCAGTACATCGAAGGCGAGCCGCGCGCCCTCGGGATCGGTCAGCACCGCCACCGCCCCCATCCGGAGCGCATATTGGATGAACTCGGCGCCATGGATCTTGCTGCCCGGCAGCGCCGCGAACAGATGCCCGGGCCGCGTCTTGCGGCTGTCGACCGACAGGCCCGACACCTCTGCGTCACCGCCCCCTTGGGCGGTGAGCCCGAGGGCTGCAAGCGATTTCACGGGAGCGGGCTCGGTCATCTTGGCCTCACGGGGGGGGGGTCGCACTCAGTTGGCAGACAGTTTTACACCCGTCGGCGCGAGCGGATCAATCACGGGCTTGAGCCCGAGCAGCGGCGCAACCCGGCGGATCACCTCGGCGCCCACCGGCACCGCGGTATAGCCCGCCTGCCGCCGCGGCTCGGGGCCGGACGTGTCGACCGGATCGTCCAGCGTGACAATGAGCACGTATTTCGGGTCCGACGCGGGGAAGATCGAGGCAAAGGTGGCGATCACGCTGTCTTCCTCGTAGCCGCCGGTGGCGCTCGGCTTGTCGGCGGTGCCGGTCTTGCCGCCCACCTCGTAGCCCGCCACCTCACCGTAGCTCGCCGTACCCCGCGCCACCACTTGACGCAGCATCCCGCGCAGGATCTCGGAGGTGCGCGACGAAATCACCCGCTCGCCAGGCTCGACCGTCTCGCGATGCACGAGCGTCGGCGTCACCCTGGTGCCGCCGTTGACCATCGCCGCATAGGCGGCGGCGAGATGCAGCTGCGTCACCGAAAGCCCGTGGCCATAGGAAATCGTCATCGCCGACAGCTCCGACCAGCGCTCGGGCACCAGCGGCTTGGCCTTGCGCGCCTCCACCAGCTCGATCGGGATCGTGTCCATGAGCCCGAGCCCGCGCAGGAAGATCTCCTGCCGCTCCGCGCCGATCATCTGCGCCACCCGCGCGGTGCCGACGTTCGAGCTTTCGACGATCACATCGGTCATCGAAAGCTGCGCCGGCAGCCGGTGGCTGTCATTGATCTTGAATTTGCCCCAGCGGATCGGACCCTGGGTGTCGATCGTCGTGTCGGGCGTCACCAGCCCCATTTCAAGCGCCTGGGCGGCCGCGAAGATCTTGAAGGTCGAGCCAAGCTCATAGACCCCCTGCACCGCACGGTTGAACAGGGGCGAATCCGCCGGCTGCCCCTTGGTGAGCGGCGACGGACGGTCGTTCGGGTCGAAATCCGGCAGGCTCGCCAGCGCCACGATCTCGCCGGTCTGCACGTCCATCAGGGTCGCCGCCGCGCCCTTGGCGTTCATGATCTGCATGCCGCCCGCGAGCACCCGCTCGACCGCCGCCTGGATCGTGAGGTCGATGGTGAGCGCGAGCGGCGCGTCGGCCTGCCCCGGATCGCTCAGCCGGTCTTCGAACGCGAGCTCGACCCCCGCCACGCCGACCACTTCGGCCGCGTTCACCCCCTCTTCGCCGAACCGGGTGCCGCCCAGCACATGCGAGGCCAGCGCCCCGTTCGGATAGAGCCGCATCTCGCGCGGGCCGAACAACAGTCCGGGCTCGCCGATATCGAACACCTGTTGTTGCTGCTCGGGGCTCAAGGTCTTCTTGATCCAGAAGAATTTCCGCTCGCCGGTGAACTTGGCATAAAGCTCCTCGCGGTCGAGATCGGGGAAGATCTGCACCAGTTCGCGCGCCGCGCGGGCCGGATCGACCATGTCGCGCATCTGCGCATAAAGCGCGTGGGTGACGAGGTTGGTGGCGAGCAAGCGGCCCGACCGGTCGACGATATCGGCCCGCGCCGAGGCGATCGGAGCCCCGGCGGTGATCGCCCGCGGCTCGGTCGGTTCCGACCCCGCGATCGCGCCCATCCGCACACCCACGGCGACGAAGGCGCAGAAGAACAGAAGCGCCGAGACCAGAAGCCGCCCCTCGGCCCTGAGCCGGGCCCGGTCGCGCATCTCGTCATGGCGCTTCTTGAGGTTCTCGCGCTCGATCAGATCGGGGTTCTCGCCACGCGCGCGGGCATCGAGAATGCGCGCGAGCGGGCGCAGCGGCACGCGGGTCATTGGCTGGCCTCCGCCTTGACGTCGACGGCGCCCGACACGTCGAGCCCGTCGAGCAACCCGTCCGGCCCGGCCATATCGGGCATCGGATAGGGGATCGTCGCCACGTCGCCGAACTGTTCGGGCGCAAGCGGGAAGAGCTTCAGCCGGTCGAAATTCATTTCCGCCAGATCGCGCAGCCGGTCGGGACGGTTGAGATAGGCCCATTCGGCCCGGAGCACGCCGAGCTCTTCGCGCATCCGCCCGATCTCGCCCTGCAGCCGCTCGACCTGGTCGAGCGAGGCCTGGGTGCGGTAATTCTCGACATAGGCCCAGTAGCCGAGCCCGATGACCGCGAGCGTAGCGAACACATAGACGATGACGCGCATCAGAAGCGCCCCTCCTTCAAGGCCGGCATGGGCAGGCCGAGGCCGGCGCGGTCGAGCCGCTCCGCCGGCGCTTCGGTCCGGGTCGCGACCCGGAGACGCGCCGACCGCGCCCGGGGATTATGGTCGAGCTCCGCCGCATCCGGTCCGATCGCCTTCTTCGACGCGAGCGTGAACCGGGGCGTGTGCGCGGCCTGTTCCGGCGCATAGCGCGACCCGCCCCCGCCCTCGGAGCTCGCGGTCTGGAAAAACCGTTTGACCACACGGTCTTCGAGCGAATGAAAGGTGACGACGGCAAGCCGGCCGCCGGGCTTCAGCGCCCGCTCCGCCGCTTCGAGCCCCAGCGCGAGCTGGCCGAATTCGTCGTTCACCGCGATCCGGATCGCCTGGAAACTGCGCGTCGCCGGATGGCTCTGGCCGGGCTTCGCGCGCGGCAATTGCCGCTCGATCACCGCGGCAAGCCCGGTGGTGGTGACAAACGGCGCCTCGGCCCGCGCCCGCACGATGGCGTGCGCGATGCGCCGCGCCTGCCGCTCCTCGCCGTAATGGTAGAGGATGTCGGCAAGCGCGCTTTCCGACGCGGTGTTGACCAGATCGGCGGCCGAAGGCCCGTCCTGGCTCATCCGCATGTCGAGCGGCCCTTCGCGCAGGAAGCTGAAGCCCCGTTCGGCCTGGTCGAGCTGCATCGACGAGACGCCGAGATCGAGCACCACCCCGTCGACGGGTTCGCCGGCCAGCGCGTCGAGCTCGGAAAACGTGCCCTCGACCAGCCGGAGCCTGTCGCCGTAACCGCTGGCCCAATCCGCGGCCATCTCGAACACCATGGGGTCGCGGTCGATCCCGATCACCCTGTCGGCGCCGGCCTCGATCAGCCCGCGCGCATAGCCGCCCGCACCGAAGGTGCCATCGACCCAGAGGCCGCGCACCGGGGCGACAGCCTCGAGCAGGGGCCTGAGCAGGACCGGAACATGGGGGGCCGCGGGCGAGGTCTCCGGCGCGGTCGCGGCCATTACGCCGCTCCGTCGTCGGGCAGAAGCGTCAGCGGATCGAAATCGTCCGGCATCTCGTCGAGCCAGGCTTCGGTCCGCGCCTTCTCCACCTCTTCGTAGGTGTCGGGGTTCCAGATCTGGAACGTGTCGCCGGTGGCGATGAAATAGGCCTCGCCGTCGAGGCCGATCTTCTGGCGCTGCTTCGCCGGCAGCACCAGCCGACCGGTCTCGTCGACCGAAGCCGGCAGCGACTGGCCGTTGAACAGCTTTTCCAGCATCCGCCGCTCGATCGAGCCGCGCTGCATCCGCGAGATCCGCGCGTCGACTTCGGCGATCGCCTCCATCGTGTAGCATTCGAGATATTTGCGCCGCTGGTCGCCGTAGACGATCACGAGGTTGGGGTTCAGCCCCTCGGTCCAGTCGGGGTCGGAGGCTTCGAGCACACGGCGAAACAGGGCCGGGATCGACACCCTGCCCTTACCGTCGACCTTGTGGGTCCCTTCGCCTCTGAACACGCGTGCCACGTCGGGCCGCTCCTCGTCTGTCCTCGTTCAAGGCCCAGAAACGGAAACGACGGATCGAGCTGCTGCCACTGCCCGATCCGCCGCCCTCGTCCCATTTCTGGGTGCGTCCGAACACGCGCGCCACCTTGGGGGGGGGGGATGTCTGCTCGCGCTCGCGTCGGATCTCTTTGTTCTCGAAAGAAGCGGGGTGCCTGTATGAAACCTGACTTGGGAGATGTTTCCGGGTCTTTTTGCCCGTTGTCTGTCCCGTTCCTTCGATGACCAAGGGATGCCACGGGAAATTATGGGAAGCAATACCTTTTTGGGGGAATGCGGCCCCAGCTGTGGCGCGCGTGCCCCTGTAAACACAAGATATCGCAGGGGTGAATCGGGAACACCTGGCTACTTCTAGCGGGATTACACAATTCGAACACAAGATTTAGGGAGACCGGCCTGTGGAAAAAAAGTTCCACGATTTCCCGTCTGACGCTGGAATTGCCGCGGCCAGACCCGGCGCCACGCCCGCCGATGCGCCGATTTCGGTCGTGACCCCCGCGAATCCGCCCCGGATTCGCGGAGAATCCGGCCGAATCGCCCGGGATATCGCGCTGTAGGAGACAATCGCGCCCGCCGAAGCGCCAGGACGTGCCGGCCGGCCCGAGCCCGTCCCACGATTTCCCATCGAGGCCGTCCCTGCCCGGCCCCGTCCCATGAAATCCCGGGCGCCGCGCCGTTCGCGCCTATCCGGCGTAGGCCGCCTCGAGCGCCGCGATGTCGATCTTGCCCATCGCCATCATCGCCTGGGTTGCCCGCGCCGCACCCGCCGGGTCCGGCCCGCCCACCGTCGCCATCAGCTGGCGCGGCACCACCTGCCAGCTCATCCCGAACCGGTCGGTGCACCAGGCGCAACGGCTCTCGGCCCCGCCGTCGGCGATCAGCGCCGCCCACAGCCGGTCGGTCTCGGCCTGGTCCTCGGTGACGATCTGGATCGAGACCGCCGGGCTCAGCCGGTACATCGCCCCGCCGTTCAGCCCCTGGTAGGGCACGCCCGCGAGCCGGAAGTTGACCATCAGCGGCCGGCCCTCGGCGGTGCGCCCGATGACGCCCTCGATCTCCGACCCGGGGATCAGGGATACATAGAAATGCGCCGCCGCTTCGGCGGTGCCGTCGAACCACAAACAGGTACGCAAGCTCGTCATCGGCGCCTCCGGCGGACACATGATATATATGTCACCCTGCGGCCCCTCCTCCGCCCGGTCAAACCAACATGTCGCGAGGCCCGCGTCGGACAGCCCGCCGCCGGACGACCGCGCCAGGCACCCTGCCCCGTCTTTGGTCTGAAAATATCCCGGGAGGGGTCCGGGGAGGGCAGCGCCCTCCCCGGTCGGTCGCGCGGGCCCAGGCCCGCGCGAAATCCTTCAGGCGAGGCCGCCGGCGACCAGATCGCGCGCGATCCGGCGATAGGCCTCGGCCACCGCCCCCTCGCCCAGCGCGATCGGCACCCCGCCGTCGCCGGCGGTGCGCACCTCGCGGGCGAGCGGGATCTCTCCGAGGAACGGGATCTTGGTGCGCGCCGCTTCCGCCTTCACCCCGCCCTCGCCGAAGATATGGTCCTCGTGGCCGCAGTTCGGGCAGACGTACATCGCCATGTTCTCGATCAGCCCGAGCACCGGTATGCGCACCTTCTGGAACATGTCGATCGCCTTGTGGGCGTCGATCAACGCCACGTCCTGCGGCGTCGACACCACCAGCGCCCCGGTCATCAGCACCTTCTGCGCGAGCGTGATCTGCACGTCGCCGGTGCCGGGCGGCAGGTCGATCAAGAGCACGTCCAGCTCGCCCCAGTTCACCGAGAACAGAAACTGCTGCAACGTGCCGGTGATGAGCGGGCCGCGCCAGACCACTGCCTGATCGGGATCGACGAACAGCCCGATCGAGACGAGCTTCACCCCATGCGCCACCACCGGGTCCATGATCTTGCCGTCGTCCGACTTCGGCTTTTCCTTCGTGCCCATCATCAGCTGCTGCGAAGGCCCGAGCACATCGGCGTCGAGCAGCCCCACCTTGCGGCCCTGCTTGGCCAGCGCCACCGCGAGGTTGGAGGCGACGGTGGACTTGCCCACGCCCCCCTTGCCCGACGCGATCGCCACCACCCGGGCAACGCCGGGAATGCGCTCGGGCCCGGCCTGCGGCTGGGGATGCTGGCCGATCTTGAGCGCCGGCGGCTCGCCCTTGCCCGCGGCCGGCGCGGGCTCCTTCTTCGGCATCGCGTTATGCGCGGTGAGAATCACCGTGGCCTTGGTCACGCCGTCGAGCGCCTCGACCCGCGCCTGCGCCTCGGCCCTCTGAGGATCCAGCTTGCCCGCGAGCTCGGCGCTCGGCGCTTCGATCAGAAAGCTCACCGCGCCGTTCGCCTGCACCATCAGCCCCCGGATCAGGTCGCGCGAGACCAGATCGCCGCCGTCGGGCAAAGCCACCCCGGCCAGGGTTTCGAGAATCTGTTCACGTGTGGGCGCCATAGGGCCTGTCCTCCCTCGTCTCAATTCCTAGTCAATTTGTCACCTTTTTGCGCCGACACAAGGGGCCCGGGCAAGTTTGCCCGCAAATGCGGCAACGTAACCCAGCCATGCAAAAAATGCTGACGATCACAGGAGTTTACCCTGGGTAACGTATGCAGATGCTGCATGGCAGCAATTCCGAACCATGCGTTGTGCAGTCGCAGCATTTGTCCCATCTTCAACTCAACGCCACGAAGCGAAGACGGGAAAACACCGCCAGAACGCGACAGGGGCACAACCGAGCAAGCCGCCGAGGCGGCATCAAGAAAGCGAGACGAACATGGCATACGCAACCGAGCTGCGCTCCGCCCGCCAGGGCTTCGTCGCCGACCGGATCCACGCCATCGTGGAGAGCTTCCGCAAGGCGCGCATCCAGAACCGGGTGTACAAGCAGACCCTCACCGAGCTGCGGTCGCTGAACACCCGCGAACTGGCCGACCTCGGCATCTCTGCCGCCGAGATCCCGCACATCGCCCGCGAAGCGGCGCTGATGGCGGCCTGAGCCACGAGTTTCGGGCGCCCGCCTCCTCCCTGGGCGCCCTCCGACCCGAGCCCGAGCCACCTCCTCCCGGCAACGGCAAGGGTCAAACCTTCGAGCGTCTCTACCTCCTCCCTGAGGCGCTCGTGACCTGCCGGCGGCACCCTCTCCTCCTCCCTGGGTGCCGCCGTGCAGGGTCAGAAGGCAAGCGGGAGGACCGAGTTTCGACGCCTCCTCTCCTCCTCCCTGGAGCGCGTCGATGCCCCGGACGGCCCTACCTCCTCCCTGGGCCCAAGGGGTGAAGACCGGGATCGCTGATCCCGATACGGCTGCAACGGTCTCTTCCTCCTCCCTGAGGCCGGTTGCAATTTTGACGGCGGCGCCTCTCCTCCTCCCTGGCGTCGCCGTCTTTTTTTTGCCCGCGGCGCCGCTCACCGGCGCGCCCCGCGCCGCGGGGCGATTTGGCCCTTGCCTTCGCCCCAGAAGCGATGACATTCCCGCAGGCAGCGCGCCGGTGTATACGTCGGCACACCGCGCCGCCCGGACGGCCCCGGCGCAACCGCGCAACGCCCCGACCCGAACGCCCAGACGAGGAAACCCCGTGGCCCGCCAGTTCATCCCCTTCCAGGACTTGTGGAACATGCGCATCCCGGTGCCCTATTCCGGCCTGGTGATCGACGGCGACCGGGCCTGGTCGACCGGCCTGCTGGCGCTCGACATCGACGGCGACGTGCGCTTCCCGGCCAACGCGGTGGAACAGGCGGGTGTCATCATCGCGAACGCCCGCGCCCTGCTCGACCGCGGCGGCCTCGCCCCCGGTGCGGTGAGCCGCGTCGTGGTCTACTGCGCCGCCCACGAGCCCGAACCGATCGCCGAACTCGCCGCCCTGTTCGCCTCGGCCTTCGGCGACGACACGCTGGTCGAGACCGTGCCGGTGCCCAAGTTTCACTACGACGGTGCGCTGGTCGAGGCCGACATCTTCTGCGCCCCCTCGGAGCCCGTGGTCGAGGAAGAGCTGCCGGGCGGCGGCCATGTCCGCCTCAAGCGCGAGAACGGGCTCGTTCTGATGAACCTCACCGCCCCGGTCGACGGGCTCGGCCGCGCCGTCGGCGGGCTGTTGTCGACCCACCGGCTCTCGCCCGACCAGCTCCTGTCGGGCTGGGGCATCGCCCCCGAACCGATGCTGGCCGCAGTGCCGGGCCATATCGCTCCGCGCCTGCCCGGCTTCTTCGCCGGCGCGCTGATGCCGTGCTACATGATCGACGAACGGGTGCATCTCTACCTCACCTTCGGCGAGGGCGAGGTCGACATCTCCGAGAGCCGCGACGCGCATGTGCGCCTGCACATGGCCGACGCCGGCGACATCGCAGTGCTCGACGGCCGCTATCTGGGCGGCGCCAGCGTCGATATCGGCGAACAGACCAAGGTGGTGATGGACGGGCTCGCCCATGCGCTCGCCGAACAGGGCATGGATTTCCGCAACGTGGTGAAATCGACCGCCTTCTACGCCGGCCGCAACACGCCCGAGGAAATGCACGCCAACATGGCAGTCCGCAACGCCTATTACGAGGCCCCCGGCCCCGCCTCGACCGGTGTGCCGATCGCCCGGATGGCCGACCCCGGCGCCAAGGTGCGCATCGAACTGGTGCTGCGGCCGTTGGACTGAGCCCCGGCCCGCCGGCCCGAAAGCCACGAAAAAGGCCACCGGTCCCCCGGTGGCCTCTGGCTTGGCCGGGCTCACCCGGCGCAGCCGTTACTTGAACTTGCGGATCTCGCCCGACTTCAGCCGCGAGAGGTAGCTGGTCATCTCGCCCTTCACCACCGGCATCAGCAGGTAGAGCGCGACGATATTGACCACCGCCATCGCGAAGATCGCCGCATCCGAGAAGTCGATCACCGGACCGAGATTGGCCGAGGCGCCGATCACCACGAAGACGCAGAAGATCACCTTGAACGCGACTTCCTTGCTCCGGCCCTCGCCGAACAGGAAGGTCCAGGCCTTGAGCCCGTAGTAGGACCACGAGATCATCGTCGAGAAGGCGAACAGGATCACCGCGATCGCGAGGATGTACTTGAAGAACGGGAAGGCCGAGGAGAACGCCGCCGAGGTGAGCGCGACGCCCTTGTTGCCGTCCACCGTCTGGATCGTCGAGGCGCCCTCATCGAGCAGGTAGAGCCCCGTCGCCGGATCGCTGACCAGTTGCCCGGTGATGACGATCACCAGCGCGGTCATCGTGCAGATCACCACCGTGTCGATGAACGGCTCGAGCAGCGACGCGAACCCCTCGGTGATCGGTTCCTTGGTCCGCACCGCCGAATGGGCGATGGCCGCAGACCCGACGCCGGCCTCGTTCGAGAACGCCGCCCGCTTGAACCCCTGGATCAGCGCGCCGACCATGCCGCCGGCGATCCCGAGCCCGGTGAAGGCGCCCGAGAAGATCTGGCCGATCGCCCAGCCGATCATGTCGGCGTTCATCAGGATGATCACCAGCGCGGTCGCGACATAGAGGATGCCCATGAACGGCACCACCTTCTCGGTCACCTGGGCGATCGACTTGAGCCCGCCGATGATGACGGCGAAGACGATCCCGGCGAACACGATGCCGGTGATCCAGCCCGGGTAATCGCCGACCACATTGGCGATCTGCGCATGCGCCTGGTTGGCCTGGAACATGTTGCCGCCGCCGAGCGACCCGAGGATGCAGAACACCGAGAACAGCACCGCCATCGCCTTGCCGGCGGGCAGGCCGCGCTCCTTGAACCCCTTGGTCATGTAATACATCGGCCCGCCCGAAACCGTGCCGTCCGCATATTCGTTGCGGTACTTCACCCCGAGCGTGCATTCGGTGAATTTCGACGCCATGCCCATGAGGCCTGCGAGGATCATCCAGAACGTCGCCCCGGGCCCGCCGATGCCCACGGCCACCGCGACCCCGGCGATGTTGCCGAGCCCCACCGTACCCGACAGCGCCGTCGCCAGCGCCTGGAAATGGCTCACTTCACCGGCGTCGTTGGGATCGGAATAATCCCCCTTCACCAGCGAGATCGAATGCGGAAACGCCCGGAACTGGACGAAGCCGAAATAGAGGGTGAACACCGTGGCCGCGATCACCAGCCACATCACGATCCACGGGAAATTGGTGCCCGGAAACGAACTGAAGATGAAATTGACGAACCAGCCGGTGGCACTGGCGAAGCCGTCGTTGATTTTCTGATCGAGCGATTGCGCGAATGCCGGCGCGGACGCGACCGGCAGGGCGCATGCAGCCAGCGCTGCCGCCTTATGATTGATTTTCATGGTATCCCCTGTCGGTTTCTATGGAACGATGGTGACCGGCACCGGCGCGCCCTGCGCCAGGCTGATCGCGACCGAGCCGAACACCCGGCTCGCGAGCCCGGCGGCGCCGTTGCGGCTGATGACGATCTGCTCGGCCCCCGTCTCCTTGGCGATCTCGACCAGCGTCTCGGCGATCCGGCCGTATTTCAGCGCCGTCGTCACCTCGACGCCCGCGTCCTTGAGGCTGGCGAGCGCCGGCGCCAGGATCGCGGCTTCGGCGCGTTCCAGCTCCTCCTTGCGCCGCCGGTGCCGCTCTTCGATCTCCTGCGGCGTCAGGAACGAATAGGGCGACCAATCGAGCACGTGGGCGACGACAAGGCCGCAGCCCTTCGCCTTTGCCAGCTCGACGGCAAACCCGAGCGCATCCTTCGCGCCGTCACTGCCGTCATATCCGATGACGATCTTTCGAGGCATCTCTCCCTCCCTTATGGTTGTTGGCGCTTCCCGTCGGGAAGCCTCTAAAGGCTAGGGCCTATGCGGCAGGAAAGGTTCTCCATCTTCTTGCCATATGAAAATTTTTCCGGAAATATTGCGATCGATTACCGTTCTGAAGGAAATTTTCTCATGGACAGGCTAGATTATAAGATACTTTCCATCCTCCAGAAGGACGGGCAGATTTCCATGGCGCGCCTGTCGGAGCAGGTCGGCCTCTCGCTCTCCGCCTGCCACCGGCGGGTCAAGATCCTCGAGAGCGACGGGATGATCTCGCATTACGCAGCCCGGCTGAACCGCAAGCGCATCGGGCTGGAAATCCAGGTGTTCATCGAGGCCAAGCTGACCAGCCAGCGCCGAGACGACATCGCGGCCTTCGAGAGCGCCATCGCCGAGATGCCGGAGGTGCTCGAATGCCACCTGATCTCGGGTGAATTCGACTACGTGATGCGGGTGGCCGCGCGCAATACCGAGGATTACGAAACCCTCTACCGCGAACGCCTCACCCTGATCCCCTCGGTCGCCCAGATGAAGACGCTGCTCTGCCTGTCGACGGTGAAGGAATTCCGCGGTTTTCACCTGCCGGCGTGATCCGGGCGAAGCGCCGTGTCAAGGCGCGGCCGCGCCCACCGAACCGCGCCACTAAACGTTGATTTCCATCAATTTTATGAGCGGACACAAGTTCAGGATGGCACCCCGCCTCAGGCGCTGTCGGCCGACATGACGAACTTCGCCACCACCTTCTTGACCCCCGCCTTCTCGAAGGCGATCTCGAGCTTGTCGCCTTCGACGCCGATCACCGCGCCATAGCCGAATTTCTGGTGGAACACCCGCTCGCCGAGCCCGTAGGCCGGCACCGCGGTGGCGTCGATGACGAGGCCGCGCGCCTCGCTCGGGCTCTGCATCCCGCGCTGCTGGCTGCGCGCCTGCATCCGCTTCCAGCCCGGGGAATTGTAGGCATCGACCCGGCTCGCCTGGGCCTCCAGCCGCGACCCGCCCGACGCCGCCGCCCCGCCGCCGTAGGCGCTTGCCTGCATCCCCGACGAGGGCACCACCTCGACGTGCTCTTGCGGCAACTCGTCGATGAACCGCGAGGCGAGCTGCGATTGCCACTGGCCGTAGACCCGCCGGTTGGCGGCGAAGCTGATGGTGCAGAGCTCCTCGGCCCTTGTGATGCCGACATAGGCCAGCCGGCGCTCCTCCTCGAGCCCCTTGAGCCCGCTCTCGTCCATCGACCGCTGCGACGGGAACAGCCCGTCTTCCCAGCCCGGCAGGAACACGGCGGGATATTCGAGCCCCTTCGCCGCGTGCAGCGTCATGATCGTGACCTTCTCCTCCTGGGCGTCGGTCTCGTTGTCCATGATCAGGCTGACATGTTCGAGGAAGCCCTGGAGATTTTCGAATTCTTCCAGCGCCTTGACCAGCTCCTTGAGGTTCTCGAGCCGCCCTGGCGCTTCCGGCGTCTTGTCGTTCTGCCACATCTCGGTGTAGCCCGACTCTTCGAGGATCATCTCGGCGAGTTCGACATGCGAGATTGGCGGCTCGCCACGAACCACTGTCGTCGAGCGAACTTCCCGGCCACCGTCGTTCCCGCGCGCATTGTACCCAATGTCCTCAAAAACCGAGAATTCGTCGGACTCGTTCAACTGAGCCGACCGAAGGTTTGGCTCGAACTCCACCAAGTCTTCTTCAATGACTTCCAGGACCGGCCCGAGCGTCATCTTGTGCCAGCGCTCGATCCCGCGCACGAGCATCTCGAGCCCTGTCGCCCCCTTGCCCTTGATCTCGCCCTGTTCCACCGCGAGCCGCGCGCCCTCGACCATCGAGATCCCGTTCGCCCGCGCCGTCCGGGCGATGGTCTGCAGCGCCTTGTCGCCGAGCCCGCGGCGCGGCGTGTTGACGATCCGCTCGAAGGCGAGATCGTCGTCGGGGCTGACGGCAAGGCGGAAATAGGCCATCGCGTCGCGGATCTCTTGCCGCTCGTAGAACCGCGGACCCCCGATCACCCGGTAGGGCAGCCCGATGGTGAGGAAGCGATCCTCGAACGCCCGCATCTGGTGCGAGGCGCGCACGAGGATGGCCATGTCGTCGAGAGTGAGCGGGCGGAGCCCGCGGCTGCCGCGCTGCAGCGCCTCGATCTCGTCGCCGATCCAGCGCGCCTCCTCCTCGCCGTCCCAATGGCCGATGAGCCTTACCTTCTCGCCCTCGGCCGCCTCGGTCCAGAGCTCCTTGCCGAGCCGGTCCTCGTTGCCCCGGATCACCCCGGAGGCGGCGGCGAGGATATGCGGCGTCGAGCGGTAGTTCTGTTCGAGCCTGATCACCTTCGCGCCGGGAAAATCCTTTTCGAACCTGAGGATATTGCCCACCTCGGCGCCGCGCCAGCCGTAGNNTAGATCGACTGGTCGTCGTCGCCGACGCAGCAGATGTTCTTGTGCCCGGCCGCGAGCAGCCGGAGCCAGAGATATTGGGCGACGTTGGTGTCCTGGTATTCGTCGACGAGGATGTATCTGAACCAGCGCTGGTACTGTTCGAGCACGTCCGGATGGGTCTGGAAGATATGCACCATGTGCAGGAGCAGATCGCCGAAATCGACCGCGTTCAGCGTCTTCAGTCGCTCCTGATAGGCGGCGTAGAGCTCGGTTCCACGGTAGTTGAAATCGGCCGCGTATTTGGTGGGCACCTTCTCGGGCGTCCAGGCGCGGTTCTTCCAGTTGTCGATCAGCCCCGCGAGCTGGCGCGCCGGCCAGCGCTTCTCGTCGATATTTTCGGCGATGATGAGCTGCTTCAACAGCCGCACCTGATCGTCGGTATCGAGGATGGTGAAGTTCGACTTGAGCCCCACCAGCTCGGCATGGCGCCTGAGGAGCTTGACGCAGATCGCGTGAAAGGTACCGAGCCAGGGCATCCCCTCGACGGTCTGGCCGAGCAGGCTCGCGACCCGGTTTTTCATCTCCCGCGCCGCCTTGTTGGTGAAAGTGACGGCGAGGATCTCGTTGGTCCGCGCGGTGCCGGTGTGAAGCAGATGCGCGATCCGCGTGGTCAGCGCCTTGGTCTTGCCGGTGCCGGCGCCGGCGAGCATCAGCACCGGCCCGTCGAGCGCCTCGACCGCTTCGCGCTGCGCCGGGTTGAGCCCGTCGAGATAGGGCAAGGGCCGCACCGCCATCGCCTGCTGGCTCAGCGGCACCCGGGGCGCATTGAGGGAGGTGGGGTCGGAACTGCTCATGGGCGCGAAGATAGCCTCGGTCGCAAGGGAGGAAAAGCGTTCTTTGAATGTTCCCTGCGCCGCGCGGGTCGCCGCGCCTCAGGGCTCGGCGTGGTACACAAGCGCCACCGCTTCGGAATAGCGCGCGAACAGCCGGGCGAAATCGCGGATGTCGTCCTCGGACCAGCCCTCGAACACCGACAGCATCTTCGCCCATTTCGCCTCGCGAAACCGCGCGAACACGTCCCGCGCCATGTCGGTGAATTCCAGCACCGCCTTGCGGCCATCGTCCTGCGCGGCGGCGCGACGCAGCCAGCCGGCGGCGATCAGCCCCGAGGCGATGCGGCTCGCCCGCGACGGGTCGATCGACATTTCCTCCGCCAGCAGCCCGACCGTCGCAAGCGCGGGCCGGTCGCGCCCGATCCCCTGCACGATCCGGTTGATCGCGGTGAGCGCCGAAAACTGGCTGAGCTCCAGCTCGAGCCCGAGCTCGGCGATCAGCCGGCCGGGCAGCTCGCCCTTCACCACCCGCCGGTGCCAGCCGAACATCTCGGCATCGAGCGCCAGCAACGCCGCCACCGCCTCCGGACCGTGCCCGGCCGCCGCCAGCCGCTCGGGCAGATCGGCCTGGAAACAGGCCGGCAGAGTGATCGACTTGGCGCTCATACCGGGTGAGTGACCGATCTCTGTGCGCTTGTCAACTATATGACAGTCACAAATATGTGCTGTTGACACATACTTACCCAGAACATAGGCAGAGCCGGTATTTCCCGCGACGAAAGAGCGCCATGTCCGCCGAGTCCTCCTCCAACGCCCCCGCCGCCTCCGAAGCCGCCCAGCCCCACTCTGGCTCGATCCGGCTGGTAATCGGCTCGATCGCGGCGCTCCTGCTGCTCGCCTCGCTCGACCAGACCATCGTCTCGACCGCGCTGCCCACCATCGTCGCCGAACTGGGCGCGCTCGAACACCTCTCCTGGGTGGTCACGGCCTATATCCTCGCCTCCACCGTCTCGGCCCCGCTCTACGGCAAGCTCGGCGACCTCTACGGCCGGCGCAACATGGTGTTCGTCTCGGTCGGGCTGTTCCTCGCGGGCTCTGCCCTCGCCGGTGCGGCGATGTCGATGCAATGGCTGATCGTCAGCCGCGCCATCCAGGGCCTCGGCGGCGGCGGGCTCTTCGTGCTCGCGCTCTCGGTGATCGGTGACGTGATCCCGCCCCAGGACCGCGGCAAGGTGCAGGGCGTCTTCGCCTCGATCTTCTCGGTCTCGTCCGTCATCGGCCCGCTGATCGGCGGCTTCTTCACCGAACAGGCGAGCTGGCACTGGATCTTCTACATCAACATCCCCATCGGCGCCGCCGCGCTCGCGGGCTTCGCCGCCTCGTTCAAGCCGACGGGACAGCGGACGAAGCACAGGATCGACTGGGCCGGCGCCGCGGCGCTGTCGCTCGCGCTCACCGGCATCACCCTCGCCACCAGCCTCGGCGGCCGCACCTTCGGCTGGGGCAGCCCGCAGATCCTCGGCCTCGCCGCGCTCGCGGTCCTCGCCACCCTCGCCTTCCTCTGGATCGAGGCCCGCGCGGCCGAACCGATCCTGCCGCTGAGCCTGTTCAGGCTGAACGTGTTCTGGGTGACCTCGATCATCGGCTTCATCGCCGGCGCGGCAATGTTCGGCGCCGTTACCTTCCTGCCGGTCTACCTGCAGATCGCCAAGGGCGCGACGCCGACGATGTCGGGCCTCATGCTGATCCCGATGACCGCCGGCATCCTGCTGTCGTCCACTTTCGCCGGCCAGTACATGGGCCGCACCGGGCGCTACAAGATCCTGCCCTTCCTCGGCATGGGCGCGCTGATGATCGGCATGGCGCTCTTGTCGACCCTCGGCGCCAACACCCACACGGTGCTGTTCGCGATCTTCCTCGCCTTCGTCGGCCTCGGCATGGGCAATATCTTCCCCGTGGTCACCACCGCGGTGCAGGCCGCCGTGCCGCGCCATCAGCTCGGCACCGCGACCGCCTCGGGGCTGATGTTCCGCCAGATCGGCGGCTCGCTCGCCGTCGCGGGCTTCGGCGCGCTGTTCACCGCGCGCCTCGCCGGCCAGTCCTCCGGCGCACTCGACGCCTTCGGCGGCGCCGAGGGCTTCGCGGTGAGCCCGGCCGCGCTTGCCCAGCTCCCGCAGGAGACCCGGGCCGAGATCGCAACGCTGGTGGTTCATGCGATCCACCCGATCTTTCTTGTCGCCGCCGGCCTCGCCTTGGTAGGTTTTCTCACCGCCTTCGCGCTGACCGAGGTGCGGCTGCACAACCGGATGGTGCCGAAGGGCGAGTGACGTCTCCGGATCTGACGATTTGCGCCCGCCCGCGTGGCCCGGGCAGACAGCAGGACACCGCGGGAGGAGCCTCACGTGACGGTCAAACGGATGGACAATGTCGGGATCGTCGTCGAAGACCTCTCGGCGGCGATCGACTTCTTTACCGCGCTCGGGCTCGACCTCGAAGGCCGGGCGATGGTCGAAGGCCCCTGGGCAGGCCAGGTCACCGGGCTCGGCGACCAGCAGGTCGAGATCGCGATGATGCGCACGCCGGATGGCCACAGCAGGCTGGAACTGTCGCGCTTCCTGCGCCCCGACGTGATCGAGGATCACCGCGACGCCCCGGTCAATGCGCTCGGTTACCTGCGTGTGATGTTCGCGGTCGAAGACCTTTCCGACACGCTCGACCGCCTCGTGCCACACGGCGGCAAACTCGTGGGCGAGGTCGTGAACTACCAGGACGTCTACCGGCTGTGCTACATCCGGGGGCCGGAAGGCATCCTGATCGGGCTCGCGCAGGAGCTGTTCTAGGCCCCGGCTCTGAGACCCGGCGCCCTGCCGGCGCGTCGAGAACCGCGCCCGCTGCGCCGGAACGCCCAAGGAAACGGCATCCGCCGAACCGGCCGCCCTGCACCGCACGGCGCGACACCCCCGCCCCTTGCACCCGCAACCCGTTGAGCTAACGTGGGCTCAAGGCTGCCGGAAGAAAAACGATATTTCTGAAATTATCGTTTTTGGTAGCGCTCGCAAACTTGTGCCGCGTTGCGGCATGCCCTACCAAGGCGGCACCGCTGCTCATTCCCCGGGGGGAGACGAAAACCATGCCCGAGTTCAAGAAGATCCTGATCGCCAACCGGGGCGAGATCGCCATCCGCATCATGCGGGCGGCCAACGAGATGGGCAAGAAGACGGTCGCCGTCTACGCCGAGGAAGACAAGCTCGGCCTCCATCGCTTCAAGGCCGACGAGGCCTACAAGATCGGCGCGGGCCTCGGGCCGGTCGCGGCCTATCTCTCCATCCCCGAGATCATCCGCGTCGCCAAGGAATGCGGCGCCGACGCGATCCACCCGGGCTACGGCCTCTTGTCGGAAAACCCCGAGTTCGTCGACGCCTGCGACGCGGCCGGCATCACCTTCATCGGCCCGAAGGCGGCCGTGATGCGCGCGCTCGGCGACAAGGCCAGCGCCCGCAAGATCGCCGTCGAGGCCGGTGTGCCGGTGATCCCGGCGACCGAGGTGCTGGGCGACGACATGGAGGCGATCAAGAAGGAAGCCGCCGAGATCGGCTTCCCGCTCATGCTGAAGGCGAGCTGGGGCGGCGGCGGCCGGGGGATGCGGCCGATCCACAATGCCGACGAGCTGCCCGACCTCGTGCTCGCCGGCCGGCGCGAAGCCGAGGCCGCCTTCGGCAACGGCGAGGGCTTCCTTGAGAAGATGATCACCCGCGCCCGCCACGTCGAGGTGCAGATCCTCGGCGACGAACAGGGCAACATGTACCATCTGTGGGAGCGCGACTGCTCGGTGCAGCG
>JAGRMO010000075.1:0-740 GCA_020441205.1 Maritimibacter sp. | reverse complement strand
CCAGGTCGAGCACACCGTCACCGAAGAGGTGACCGGCATCGACATCGTTCGCGCCCAGATCCTGATCGCCGAAGGCAAGTCGCTCGCCGAGGCCACCGGTGTCGCCTCGCAATATGACGTGAAGCTCAACGGTCACGCGCTGCAGTGCCGGATCACCACCGAGGATCCGCAGAACAACTTCATCCCCGATTACGGCCGCATCACCGCCTATCGCACCGCCACCGGCATGGGCATCCGCCTCGACGGTGGCACCGCCTATCCGGGCTCGGTCGTCACCCGCTACTACGACTCGCTGCTGGTGAAGGTCACCGCCTGGGGCCAGACCCCCGACATGGCGATCCGCCGGATGGACCGCGCGCTCAGGGAGTTCCGCATTCGCGGCGTCTCGACCAACATCGCCTTCGTCGAGAACCTGCTGCGCCATCCGGTGTTTCTCAACAACACCTACACCACCCGCTTCATCGACCAGACGCCGGAGCTTTTCGACTTCACCCAGCGGCGCGACCGCGCCACCCGCATCCTCACCTATGTCGCCGACATTACCGTGAACGGCCATCCCGAGACCGCGGGCCGGCCGATGCCGGCCGCCGATCTCAAGGCGCCGCGCTGCCCCTCCTTGCGCAACGAGACCCCGCCGCCCGGCACCAAACAGCTCCTCGACGAAAAGGGCCCGAAGGCCGTCGCCGACTGGATGAAAGCGCAGAAACGGGTGCTGCTCACCGACACGACGATGCGCGACG
>JAGRMO010000074.1:447-3465 GCA_020441205.1 Maritimibacter sp. | reverse complement strand
CCGGTAGATCTCGGCGAATTTCGCGTCGAGATAGTCGAGCAGCGGGTCGACCGAGGGCTCGAAGCCGCAGGCCCGGGTCACCAGCTCGCGGGGTTCGTAGAGCCCGCCATGCACCTGCAAGTTGTCCTTCAGCCAGCGCGCCGGCGTCGCCGGGTCGCCCTTGGCGAGATGGGTGTCGAGATCGGGCATCGCCGCCCGCATCGCCCTGTGCAGGCAGCCGGCGTAGACATTGCCCAGCGAATAGGTCGGGAAGTAGCCGAACAGCCCGAGCGCCCAGTGCCCGTCCTGCAGAATCCCGTTCGAGGGCCTGTCGACGGCGACGCCGAAATCCGACAGGAACCGTGCGTTCCAGGCCTCTTCCAGATCGGCCACGTCGAGCTCGCCTGCGACGAGCTGGCGTTCGAGGTCGAAGCGCAGGAGGACGTGGAGGTTGTACTGCACCTCGTCGGCCTCGGTGCGGATGTAGCCCGGGCTCACCCGGTTTACCGTGCCCCAGAAGGCCTCGGCGTCGGCCACGTTAAGCCCGCCGAACTTCTCGGCGAAGCGGCCGAACAGCCAGCCGGTGAAGGCGCGGCTCCGGCCGAGCTGGTTCTCGTAGAGCCGCGACTGGCTCTCGTGCACCCCCATCGACACGCCCGCCCCCAGCGGGGTCAGCAAATGGTCGCGCGAGATGTTCTGCTCGTAGCAGGCGTGCCCGGTTTCGTGGATCGTCGCGTAGACGCAGTTGAACGGATCGGTCTTGCTGGTGCGCATGGTGATGCGCACGTCGAGGCCGGAGCCCGACGAGAACGGATGCACCGATTTGTCGATCCGGCCGAAGCCGAGGTTGTAGCCGAAGGCGACGGCCAGTTCGCCCGCCAGCGCCACCTGCGCGCCCTCGGCGAAACTGCCTTCGAGCGGCGCGGGCTGGTGGGCGGCGCCCATCACCCGGTCGCGAAGCGCCACGAGCCGGGGGCGGAGCGCGTCGAACATCGCGGCCAGTTCCGCGCCGGTGGCCTCGGGCTCGTAATCGTCGATCAGCGCATCGTAGAGATCGCCGCCGTAATGGCCGCCGTCGCAGAGCGCGGCTGCCTCCTCGCGCTTCAGCCGGACGATCTCTTCGAGCACCGGCAGGAAGGACGCCACATCGTCGGCCTTGCGCGCCTCGGCCCAGGTGCCGAGGGCGGACGAGCTCACCCTTGCGATCTCGCCGGCCAGTTCCGAGGGCACCCGGCGGGTGCGGTCGAAGCGGCGGCGGATGTGGCGCAGATTGGCGCGGCCCACGCTGTCGAGCGCGCCCTCGTTGATCTGGGCGAGCCAGGCGCCGACGCGCGGATGGGTGCGGCGGCCGTGCAGCATCTGCTCCATCGCCTCGCTTTCGACGGCGCGCTGCGGGGCGGCGCCGCGCGGCATCATCGTCTCCTGGTCCCAGTTGAGCCGGCCGTTCACCTGGGTGAGGGCCTGGGTCTGGCGTTCGAACGCCATGAGGTCTTCGAAAGCGCCCATGTCAGCCTCTCAGGCTTTGCGGTTGCGGGTAGCCTGCGTGGAAGCGGGCGTTGAGGATCAGAAGCCAGGTGAAGATCGCGCCGAGCTGGTGGGTGATCGCCACATGGAGGAAGGCCCCGTTCAGCACGGTGACGATGCCCAGCACCATTTGCAGGACCACCATTCCGCCCGCGAGCCAGAAGGCGGTGCGGGTTGCGCGGGCGCCCGCCTTGCGGGCGCGGATCATCGCGCCCAGGGCGAAAAGCACGAGCAGGTAGCCTACGATCCGGTGGATGAACTGCACGAGGCCGGGATTCTCGAAGAAATTGCGCCAGGCGGGGGTGATGTCGAAGGCATAGGGCGGGAACACCTGCCCCGCCATCAGCGGCCAGTCGGTGTAGCTGCGGCCGGCATCGATGCCGGCGACGAGGGCGCCGAGCAGGATCTGGACGAAAGCGAGGTGCATGAGCCCGGTGCCCATGCCCCAGAGCGCACGTTCGCGCAGGCGGCGGGCCTGCAGGAGGTCGGCCTCGCGGCGGGCGAGCTGCAGCACCGCCCAGGCGATGAGCCCGAGGATCACGAAGGCAAGGCCCAGATGGGTGGCGAGCCGGTAGGAGGCGACGTCGGTCATCTCGCCCTGGAGCCCGGAATGCACCATCCACCAGCCGACCGCGCCCTGCAGGCCGATCAGTACGCCGATCACCACAAGGCGCTGCGTCCAGCCCGCGGGGATCTTGCGGGCGGCGAGGAAACCGAGGAAACCGCCGATCCAGATCAGCCCGACGATGCGGCCGAGGAAGCGGTGGCCCCATTCCCACCAGAAGATGCCCTTGAATTCGTCGAGCGTCATCGCCGAGTTGACCAGCCGGAACTCGGGCGTTTCCTGGTACTTGGCGAAGGCGGCGGCCCAGTCGGCCTCGCCCATCGGCGGCAGCGAGCCCATGACCAGATCCCATTCGGTGATCGAGAGGCCCGAGTCCGTGAGCCGAGTGAGACCGCCCACGAGGATCATCGTGACAACGAGCACGCCGAGCAGGATGAGCCAGAGCCGCAGCCCGCGGCGCGCGCCGGCAGAGCCACCCTTGTCGATCATGCCTTTCGACACCGCCTTGCGGGCCTCGGTGGCGTCGCCGCCGACCTCTTCGAAAATGCTGCGCTGCGCCGCCATGGCTCTCCCCGTTCCGGTTGCGGCGATACTCGGGGATGCGCGCGCCGTGAGCAAGGCGGGATTGGCGATTTTGGCGAACCGCAGCGTTTCGGTTCCCTGCGCCCCGCCGAGGCGGTTCGGGCCTGAAAAAACGGACCCGCGGCGCACAAAGTGGGCCGGCTCCATTGCACCCAAGCGTTTGCGGGTGGTATAAGAGGCCAAACAAAATGTTGTGGGTTCGCACAGTGGAACCCGCGCGCAGGCAAGCAAACGGCGGACAACGTGAGCGACACCCCGGAACACCCTGAAATGACGGGCGAAATTCCGCCCGAGCGGCCGCGCCACACGGGCCCTTCGATCTCGATCGAAAAGGAGATGCGGACCGCCTATCTCGATTACGCGATGAG
>JAGRMO010000074.1:0-433 GCA_020441205.1 Maritimibacter sp. | reverse complement strand
GATCGTGAGCCGGGCGATCCCCGATCTGCGCGACGGGCTGAAGCCGGTGCACCGGCGCATCCTTTATGCGATGCACGAGGTGGGCAACACCCACGACAAGCCCTATCGCAAGTCGTCGCGTCCGGTGGCCGACACGATGGGCAAATACCACCCGCATGGCGACAGCGCGATCTACGATGCGCTGGTGCGGATGGCGCAGGATTTCTCGATGTCGGTGCCGCTGCTCGACGGCCAGGGCAACTTCGGCTCGATGGACGGCGATCCGCCGGCTGCCTTCCGTTACACCGAAGTGCGGATGGAGAAGGTGGCCCTGTCGCTGGTCGACGACCTCGACAAGGATACCGTCGACTTCCAGGACAACTACGACGGCAAAGACCGCGAACCCACGGTTCTGCCTGCGAAATTCCCCAACATGCTGGTCAACGGCGCGGGC
>JAGRMO010000322.1 GCA_020441205.1 Maritimibacter sp. | reverse complement strand
GCGGCGCTGGCGCTCGCCCGCGCCCGGGCTGAGACCGCCAGGGAACTCTGGCAGGGGCGCTATGTCTGGGAGGTGGTCGGGGCCGATCCGGCCTGGGGGCCGATTTCGCCCACCGGCCTCGTGGTCCGCGATACGCTCAGCGCCCGGATGCATCCGCGCATGGCGATCCCCGCGCTTGCCGCCGCCGTGGTCGCGCGAGGCGGCGAGATCGTGGCCGAGGCGCCCGACGCGGGCGCGGTGGTCTGGGCCACCGGCTGGCAGGGGCTCGCGCAGCTCTCGGATCATTTCGGCAAGCCGGTCGGCGCGCCGATCAAGGGGCAATCGGCGGTCCTGCGACACGAGGCGGCGGCGCTGCCGCAGGTGTTCGCCGGCGGGGTGCATGTCGTGCCCCATGCCGATGGCACCGTCGCCATCGGTTCGACCACCGAGCGCGCCTTCACCGATGGCGCCGCCTGCGATGGCCTGCTCGACGATGTGATCGCCGCCGCGCGCGCCGCCTGCCCCGCGCTCGCGAATGCCCCGGTGGTCGGCCGCTGGGCCGGGCTCAGGCCCCGGGCGAAGAGCCGCTCGCCAATGCTCGGGCCCTGGCCCGGCCGGCCCGGGCATTTCGTCGCCAACGGCGGGTTCAAGATCGGCTTCGGCCTCGCGCCGATGGTGGGGCAGGCACTGGCCGCGCTCGTGCTCGACCGGGCGGACGCGATCCCCGCGGGCTTCCGGGTCGAGGCCAATCTCTGAGGCTGCTTCCGGCGCGTTGGCGAGGCGCGCCGCGAGGCCCTAGCCTTCCACCGTGTCCCGCAGTTTGCCCATCAGCGTGGCGAGCAGCTTGCGGCCGCGTTCGTCGGCGAGATCGCCGTTCTCGTCGAAGGCCTCCTTGCAGAAAGCGACCAGCACCTCGGGCCCGTAGACCAGGTTGGTCCGGAACGGCATCATGCAGAGGATGAGCGAATGCATCGCCCGTTCGCCGCCCGAACGCCCGTCGGAGGCGGCGAGCAGCACCACCGGCTTGTCCTTCCAGGGGTTGCCCTTCACCCGGCTCACCCAGTCGAGCGCGTTCTTGAGCGCGCCCGAGAGGTTCTTGTTGTATTCGGGCGTCGAGATCAGCACGGCGTCGGCCGCGGCGATCTGGTCGGCGAGACGCTGGACCTCGGGCGGGATGCCGTCGGCCTCCTCGAGATCGCCGTCGTAGAGCGGCAGGCGCAGATCGGCCTCGGTGAGTTCGGCCTCGCCATAGGCGCGCGCGGCGGCGCGGATCAGGGCGCGGTTGCACGAGCCTTGCCGGAGCGAGCCGGACATGCCAAGCAGCTTGGGAACGGGCATGGGGCCTCCATATTCCTTTGCCCGAATGTATTGGGCCAGCGGCCGGCGACGCAAGGCGAAAGGTCGCGGTCCCATGGCGATGGGCGAAAAGGAGCGGCCGATGCGGCACGGCGGACAGATCCTCGCGGATGCGTTGAAGATCCAGGGGGTGCGGCGGGTGTTCTCGGTGCCGGGCGAGAGCTTCCTCGCGGCGCTCGACGGGCTCCTCGACAGCGGGATCGAGAATGTGGTCTGCCGCCAGGAAGGCGGGGCCGCGATGATGGCCGAGGCCCATGGCAAGCTCAGCAACACGCCGGGGGTGCTGTTCGTCACCCGCGGCCCCGGGGCGGCGAATGCCGCGGCCGGCATCCATGTGGCGATGCACGATTCGACGCCGATGGTGGTGTTCGTCGGCCAGATCGCCCGCGGCCACCGCGACCGCTCGGCCTTCCAGGAGGTCGATTACCGCGCGATGTTCGGCGGGCTCGCGAAATGGGTGGCCGAGGTCGACGATACCGCGCGGCTGCCGGAATACATCAGCCGGGCGTTTCACGTCGCGATGTCGGGGCGGCCCGGGCCGGTGGTGCTGGCGCTGCCGGAAGACATGCTGTCGGCCCGGGCCGACGTGGCCGATCTGCCGGCGCGCGCGCCCGCCGCGCCTTGCGTCGCGCCGGCGGCGGTCGAGGCGGTGATGGCACGGCTGGCCGAGGCCGAGCGCCCCCTCGTGGTGGCGGGCGGCGGGCTCTGGACGGAGGCCGCCGCCGCCGATCTCGCCCGTTTCGCCGAGGTCCAGGGTCTGCCGGTGGCGGTGGGGTTCCGCCGCTCTGACTATATCGACAACCGGCACCCGAGCTATGTCGGCGATCTCACGGTCGGGATGCGTCCCGATCTCAAGGCGGCGCTCGGCGAGGCCGATCTGTTGCTGATCCTCGGCAGTCGGTTCGGCGATATCGCCTCCGGCGGCTACGCGGTCGATCCCGGCGCGCCGGGCAGGACCATCGTGCATGTCCACCCCGATCCGGACGAGCTCGGCCGGGTGTTCCGGCCCGATCTCGCCATTGCTGCGCCTGCGCCCGAGATGATCGCGGCGCTGGCGGCGCTGAACCGGCCAGGGCGCGAGGCGTGGACGGGGTGGCGCGCGCGGCTCCGGGCGGGCTACGAGGAATGGCTCCAGCCGGTCGAGACCCCGGGGGCGGTGAAGCTCGAAAACGCGGCAACCGCGCTCGGGTCTCTCCTGCCGGCGGGGACGGTGATCACCACCGGGGCCGGGAATTTCACCACCTGGCTGCACCGCTACCACCAGTTCACGGAGGCCAAGACCTTTCTCGGGCCCACATCGGGCAGCATGGGCTACGGCTTTCCCGCCGCCATCGCCGCGGCGCTCGAGACCGGGCGGCTTGCGGTCGCCTGGGAGGGCGATGGCTGCTTCCAGATGACGTTGAACGAGATGTCGACCGCGGTGCAGCACGGGGCGCAGGTGGTGGTGGTGGTCGCCAACAACGGCAGCTACGGCACGATCCGGATGCACCAGGAGCGCAAATATCCCGGGCGGGTCTCGGGCACCGATCTCGCCAACCCGGATTTCGCGGCGCTGGCGCGGGCCTATGGCGGGCACGGCGAATTGGTCGAGCGCGACGAAGATTTCGCGCCGGCCTTCCAGCGCGCGGTGGCCTCGGGCGAGCTCGCGGTGATCGAACTCAGGACCGCGCTCGAAGCGCTCACGCCGGGGCGGACGCTGAGCCAGGTGAGGGGCGGATAGCGGAACCCCGTCCCCCCCCCGGGCGCAATGAGCCCGACAGGCGGAACGGGGAGGCCATGGCCTTTTCACCTTTCACGGTCATCGGCGTCCCCGCCTGTACCGTGCCCGCACCCTGCCGCAGATTGGTTAAGACCGGACTAACCCGCGCCGGCTTTCCGCCCGCGGCCGGGCCGCGCCCGTCTGCCTTTCATCTTTCCACAAATATCCCGGGGGGTCCGGGGGGCTG
>JAGRMO010000321.1 GCA_020441205.1 Maritimibacter sp. | reverse complement strand
GTCCCAGTGCATCTGGTGCAGGAAGCCGTGGACCGAGAAATGATGCGTGGCCGTCTCGTGGTCGGGCTTGCGGATGAGCCCCGCGGCCATCGCGCCGACGAGGCAGGCGGCGGCGGTGATCGAGAAAGCGAGCGGGAAGTTCCCGATGTCGCCGAGCCTTCCGCCGAGGATCGGGAAGACGATCCCGCCGACGCCGTAGCTCAGGAAGACGTAAGGGTAGTTCTGCCCGACGCGCTCGTTGCCGAACAGATCGGCGGTGATCGCGGGGAACAGGGCGAAGGCGCCGCCGTAGTTGAAGCCGATGAGCGTCGCGCCGAGGAACAGCAGCCAGGGCGTGCCGGCCATCGCGGTGAACAGGAACAGGAATACGGCCTGGCTCGCGGTCATCACCAGCACGCTCAGGCGCCGGCCGAGCCGGTCCGACAGCATCCCCCAGAGGATGCGGCCGAGCCCGTTGGCGAGCGAGAAGAACAGGGCCATGGCGGTGCCGGCGACGGCGCTCGCCTCAGCGGCGGTGTAGCCCTTCGCCGTGAGCGCCTCGATCGGGTAGAGCTTCATCAGTCCGATGGCCATGAGGCCCGCACCGGCCGAAACGGCGAAGATCAGGAACACGAGGTAGAATTGCGGTGTGCGCAGCATCTCGGAGAGGCTGTAGTTCTCGCCGCCCTTCGCCGCCGCGCCCGGGACGAAGCCCGCGGGCGCCCAGCCAGCGGGCGGCATCCGCATCCAGATCGCGCCCAGAAGGATCAGCGCGGCGAAGGCGAGCCCGTAGGTGACGAAGGTGGGCCCGAGCCCGTAACGCTCGATCAGCCGGCCCCATTCGCCGGCGATCTTGACCCAGCCCATCGCGCCGAAGCCGAAACCCGCGACCGCGAGGCCGGTGATCATGCCCTTGCGGTCGGGAAACCAGCGCATCCCCACGGCGATCGGCACGACGTAGCCGAGCCCGATGCCGGCGCCGCCGACGAGGCCGACGCCGAACGCCACCACCCAGAAATCGGTCGGGCCGAGGAGGCCCGCGAGCACGTAGCCCGCGCCCAGCACCAGCCCGCCGGCGATCGCGAGCCGTCGCGGGCCGAACCGGGTGAGCAGCCGGCCGGCCACCACCATCACCAGGGCGAAGCTCGCGAGGCCGATGGCGAAGACCACCTGGGTCTGCATCTTCGACCAGCCGGCCTCGATCAACGCGGGCGTGAACACCGACCAGGCGTAGATCGCGCCGAGGGACAATTGCATCAGCACCGCGCCGAGGACGACGCGCCAGCGGTGGCCGGCAGGCCTGGATTGGGCGCGGATTGCGGGGTTGGTGGCGGGCATCGGAACCTCCTCCGGTGGACCCGTGGAGGGGCGCTGTGCGCTCGGCCGGGCACGGGTCGCGTTCTGTGCGGCGTTCTTGTAGCACGTCGCGGCGCGGGGGGACTTGATCTGGCGCAGCGCGCGCCCGGAGTCGCGCGGTCGCGCCACGTGGGGCGCGGGCGCGGGCTCGCTGCTGGCTTCGGCGCTGAAGCCCCGTCGCGCCAATCGCGCCCGGGCGACCCGAGCAGAGCCTGTGCGCGAGGCCGCCTAGGCTTCGTCACGCTCCATGAGGTCGAGCCATTCCTCCTCGGCGGCGGCCAGTTTCTGCTGGCGCTCGACGAGTCCTTCGGAGGCCTTGCGGAATTTCACCGGTTCGCGGGTGAAGAGCTCGGGATCGGCGAGGAAGCTCTCGAGCTTGCCGATCTCGGCGCTCAGCCGGTCGATCTCGCCGGGCAGCGCCTCGAGCCGGTGGCGCTCGGTGAAGCTGAGGCCGTTCGACGCCTTGGCCGGGCGCGGCTTTTCGGCCTTCGGCACCTCGGGTTTCGGCCTGGGTTTGTCGACTGGCGCGGCCAGCGCGCCGCGCTGGGCGAGGTAATCGCTCCAGCCGCCGGCGTAGATCGTCGCGCGACCGTCGCCCTCCATCGCAATTGTGGTGGCGGCCACCCGGTCAAGGAAGTCGCGGTCGTGGCTGACCATCAGCACGGTGCCGTCGTAATCGCCGATCAGTTCCTGCAACAGATCGAGGGTCTCGACGTCGAGATCGTTGGTCGGTTCGTCGAGCACCAAGAGGTTCGAGGGTTTGGCCATGATCTTGGCGAGGATCAACCGCGCCTTCTCGCCGCCCGAGAGCGCGCCCACCGGCGCCCGGGCCTGGGCCTCGTCGAACAGGAAATCCTTGAGGTAGCCGACGACATGTTTGGGCTGGCCGCGCACCATCACCTGATCGGCCTTGCCGGAGATGCCGATCTCCTTGTCGCCCGCCAGCGCGTCCCAAAGCGAGACCTCGGGGTCGAGCGAGGCGCGGTTCTGGTCGAACACCGCCATTTCGAGCCCGGTGCCGAGTTTGACCGTGCCGGTGTCGGGCGTCTCGGCGCCGGTCAGCATCTTCAGAAGCGTGGTCTTGCCGACGCCGTTGGGGCCAACCAGCGCGACCCGGTCGCCACGGTTCACGAGAAGCGAGAAGTCCTTCAGGATCACCCGGCCGTCGAAGCTCTTCGAGATGCCCTGGGCCTCGATCACCCGCTTGCCCGATTTCGGCCCGGCCTCCAGCGCCATCGCTGCCGCGCCCTGGCGGGTGATCTGCTCGGCGCGGGCTGCGCGCATGTCCTGGAGCGCGCGGACCCGGCCCATGTTGCGCTTGCGCCGCGCGCTGATGCCCTCGACCGCCCAGCGGGCCTCGGCCTTGATCTTGCGGTCGAGCTTGTGGCGGGCGAGGTCTTCGTCCTCCCAGGTCTTGTCGCGCCAGGCTTCGAAACCTTCGAAGCCCTGTTCCTGGCGGCGCACGGCGCCGCGGTCGATCCAGAGCGTCGCGCGAGTGAGGGCGCGCAGGAAGGCGCGGTCGTGCGAGATCAGCACGAAGGCGGCGCGGGTGGCCTTGAGCTCGTCCTCGAGCCAGCGGATAGCCTCGATGTCGAGATGGTTGGTGGGCTC
>JAGRMO010000002.1 GCA_020441205.1 Maritimibacter sp. | reverse complement strand
AACACGGTTCGCAACGTGACGGGCGGCCCGTTGGCGGGGGCGGCGCGGGGCGAGGGGGGGGATCCGCGCCCCGTGGCCGAGCTTATTAGGTTCTGGTCGACCGATCACCCCGAGTTCCAGTTCCTGCCGCGCAAGTTCAAGATCGCGGTCACGGGAAGCGCCGATGACCGGGCGATCACGGCGGCGAACGACCTCGGATTGCGGATCGTCGAGAAGGACGGTGCCATCGGGTACCGGGTGCTTGCGGGCGGCGGGCTGGGGCGGACGCCCCGGGTGGGCGACGTGCTGTGCGACTTCCTGCCCGAGGCCGATCTGCTGCCCTATCTCGAAGCGGTTGTCGGGGCCTACAACCTCGCCGGGCGGCGCGACAACAAGTACAAGGCGCGGATCAAGATCACGTTGGCCGAGCTGGGGATCGAGGCGTTCCGGGCCGAGGTCGACCGACGGTTTGTGGCGCTGCGGCCCCAGTTCAAGGGGGCCGACCGCGAGGTGCTGGCGGGGCTGCGCGCGCGGTTTGCGCCTCCGGTGCTGGCCGGGCGCGGGGTGGCTGGCTATGCGGCGGCGCGGCGCGACGATCCGGTGTTCCGGGCCTGGGCCGACACCAACCTGCGCGACCATTTCGACGCCGAGCATGCCATCGCCATCGTCTCGCTGAAGCCGCTCGGCGGGGTGCCGGGCGACGTCAACGCGGGCCAGATGCGGGCGCTCGCGGATCTCGCGGCGCGCTACGGGCACGGCGATATCCGCGCCGGGCTCGACCAGAACCTGATCTTGCCGCATGTCCACAAAGACGACTTGGCTGCGCTTCACAAGGCGTTGAAATCCATCGGACTTGCGACCGCCAATGCCGGGCTCGCCACGGATATCGTCGCCTGCCCGGGGATGGATTACTGCTCGCTGGCGACCGCAAGGGCGATCCCGATCGCGCAGGAGCTGGCGCTGGCGCTCGACGGGATCGCGCGCGACGCCGGGCGTCTGTCGATCCGGATCTCGGGCTGCATCAACGCCTGCGGGCATCATCACCTCGGCGACATCGGCATCCTCGGGCTCGAGAAGGGCGGGGTCGAGAGCTACCAGGTGACGCTGGGCGGGCGACCCGGGACGGACATGGCGATCGGCACCCGCGCGGGCCCCGGCTTCGCCTACGATCAGATCGTCCCCGCCGTGGCGCGGGTGGCGGAGACCTATCTGCGGCTGCGCGCAGGCGCGGACGAGGCCTTTGCGGCCACCATCGCCCGGACGGGCGCCGACCCATTCATCGCGGCCCTTTACGAGGAGATCCCCCATGCCGTTTGAAGCTTCCCTCGCCGATGCCGCAGGCTATGCCGCGGCCGAGATCAACGACCGGTTTGCGCCAAAGGATGCCTGCGGGGTGATCGCACATGCGCTGACCGGGCGCGGCAGGATTGCGCTGGTCTCGTCTTTCGGAGCGGAATCGGTGGTGTTGTTGCACATGGCGGCGGGCGTCGACCGGGCGGTGCCGGTGCTGTTCGTCGAGACCGGCATGCTGTTTGCCGAGACGCTCACGTACCAGAAGCGGGTGGCGGCGCGGTTGGGGCTCACGAATGTGCATGTGGTGCGGCCGGACCCGGCGGAGCTGCTCACCCGCGACACCGACGGGTTGCTGCATCAGGCGGACACCGACGCCTGCTGCAGCTTGCGCAAGGTCGAGCCGCTGGCGGCGGCGCTCGCGCCCTACGACGGCTGGATCTCGGGGCGCAAGCGCATCCACGGCGGGCAGCGGATCGCGCTGAACCTCGCCGAAGCCGATGGCGAACGGCTGAAGCTCAACCCGCTTGCGCATTGGTCGGCACGCGAGATTGCGGGCTACATGGACGAACACGATCTGCCGCGGCATCCTTTGACCGACAAGGGCTATGCCTCGATCGGCTGCGAGCCCTGCACCACGCGGGGCGCGCTGGGCGCAGGCCCGCGCGACGGGCGCTGGGCCGGGCGGGACAAGACCGAATGCGGCATTCATTTCATCGGCGGAAAGGTGGTGCGGGGATGAGCGTGATCGTGACCGATACGGGCTTTGCGGCGGACGACTGGCCGAACGGCTTCCAGACGCTGGAGGCCGCGGGCGCCGGGGCGGGATGCGTCGATTGCGGCATCGAGATCCGGGCCGAGGACGACATCGCGGCGCACCGGGCCGAGATCCTGGCCGCGAAGATGATCCGGGTGGCGGTGACCGGGTTCGCCGACGGGCGGGGCTTTACCGTTGCGCGCTCGCTCCGGCTCATGGGCTATGCCGGCCGGCTGCGGGCCGGGCCGGGGCTGATCGCCGACCAATACGCGATGGCGCGCCGCGCCGGGTTCGACGAGGTGGAGATCGACAACGCGCTCGCGCGGCGCCAGCCGGAGGGGCAATGGCTGTTCCGGGCCGACTGGCGGGCCTATGACCATCAGTCGCGGCTTCGCGGCTAGACCGGCGATCCCGATCCCTTATATAGGAACGCGACCGGACGGGCCTTCGGGTGCCGTCCGGGTAGTTTTTGGCGACGTGAGACATCAGACCGTGACCGATACCGAGACGACCATCAAACCCGTCAAGGCGCTTCCCGATGCGCAAACCGTGACCGAGGTGGAGCATTACACCGACCGGCTGTTCCGGTTCCGCTGCACCCGGCCGCAGAGCCTGCGGTTTCGGTCGGGCGAGTTCGTGATGATCGGCCTTCTGGACGAGGACACGGGCAAGCCGCTGCTGAGGGCCTATTCGATCGCCTCGCCGTCGTGGGACGAAGAGCTCGAGTTCTATTCGATCAAGGTGCCGGACGGGCCGCTGACCTCGAAGCTCCAGCACATCAAGGTGGGCGACCAGATCATCCTGAGGCCGAAGCCGGTGGGCACGCTGGTGCTCGACGCGCTGCTGCCGGGCAAGCGTCTGTGGTTCTTCGCCACCGGCACCGGGATCGCGCCCTTCGCCTCGCTGATGCGCGATCCTGAGACCTACGAGCGCTACGAGCAGGTGATCATGATGCACACCTGCCGCGAGGCGGCCGAGCTCGAATACGGACGCAGGCTGATCGAGGATCTGCAGAACGACCCGCTGATCGGCGAGCTGGTGGACGGAAAGCTCATCTATTACCCGACCACGACACGCGACGATTTCGCCAGACAGGGGCGGATCACCGACAACCTCACCTCGGGCAAGGTGTTCGAAGATCTCGGTCTCGGGACCGACAAGCTCGACCCGGCGACCGACCGGGGGATGGTCTGCGGCTCGCTCGCGTTCAACCTCGATATCAAGGATATCATGGAGGGCTGGGGGCTGCGCGAAGGGGCCAATTCGGACCCGGCGGAATACGTGGTCGAGAAGGCCTTCGTCGACTAGCGCGGGCCGGAGGGCCGGGGCGTTCCATCGGGGTCTGACTGCGCCGAGGGGCGGCCTGTTGCCGAGCCGTCAGGGCCGGCGCGGCGCGGCTGCTGCGGCGCAATTGGCGGCGACGGGTGGACGGAAGGCAAACGCCAATTTGACATCAAGCCACTGATATTCATCTATTTTATGGTCAAGCATGGGGTCAGGTTTCCTCGGGAGCCGGAGCCGGTCGCGCGTGACGGGAGCGCGCGGAAGGGCATCGGGGAAGGCGATGGGCAGGCCGGCCCGGCCGCCCGTCGGTTTCCCGCTTGCCCGCAAGGGGAGCGACGGGGTATCTAACCCAAACCGATACAAGGCCTTGAAACAAGGGGGCAGTTCATGACGCGTCGTGTCGTGGTCACCGGAATTGGGTTGGTTACGCCGCTGGCCTGCGGTGTGGAGGAAACCTGGAAACGGCTCATCGCCGGCGAAAGCGGCGCGGGGCCGATCACGCGGTTCGATGCGTCGCGCGTCGTCACCACCTACGCCTGCGAGATCCCGCGCGGCGACGGGTCGAACGGCACGTTCAATCCCGACGACTGGATGGAGCCGAAGGACCAGCGCAAGGTCGACGATTTCATTCTCTACGGAATGGCGGCGGCGGATCAGGCGGTGGCCGATGCCGGCTGGCGACCGGAAGACCCCGAAGAGCTGGAACGTACGGGCGTGATGATCGGCTCGGGCATCGGCGGTCTGCAATCCATCGCCGAAACCGCGGTGATGATCGCCGAAAAGGGCCCGCGCCGCGTGTCGCCGTTCTTCATTCCGGGCTCGCTCATCAACCTGATCTCGGGTCAGGTCTCGATCCGCTACGGCTTCAAGGGGCCGAACCATTCGGTCGTCACCGCCTGCGCCACCGGCACCCATGCGATCGGAGACGCGGCGCGGCTCATCATGCTCGGTGATGCCGACGTGATGGTGGCGGGCGGGGCCGAGAGTGCGATCTGCGAGATCGGCATCGCCGGGTTCAACGCCGCCAAGGCGCTGTCGACCAAGCGGGCCGACGATCCGCGAGCCGCCTCGCGGCCCTGGGACGCCGACCGCGACGGCTTCGTCATGGGCGAGGGCGCGGGCGTCGTGGTGCTCGAGGAATACGAGCATGCGAAGGCGCGGGGCGCCAAGATCTACGCCGAGGTGCTGGGCTACGGCCTTTCGGGCGACGCCTACCACATCACCGCGCCGTCCGAGGGTGCCGAGGGCGGTGAGCGGGCGATGCGGGCCGCGTTGAAGAACGCCGGCCTCGCGCCCACCGCGATCGACTACATCAACGCCCATGGTACCTCGACGATGGCCGACACGCTGGAGCTCGGGGCCGTCGAGCGGATGCTGGGCGATCATGCGCCGAAGGTCACCATGTCGTCGACCAAATCGTCGATCGGCCATCTGCTCGGCGCGGCCGGCGCGGTGGAGGCGATCTTCTCGATCCTCGCGATCCGCGACCAGGTGGCGCCGCCGACGATCAACCTCGACAATCCGGCGGTGGAGCCCCGGGTCTCGCTCGCGGCGAACGCGAAGGAAGAACGCGCGATCAGCGTGGTGCTGTCGAACTCGTTCGGCTTCGGCGGCACCAATGCCTCGCTGGTCATGGGCAAGGTCGCCGGCTGATGTGGCGAAACGTTGCGTCTACCGCGCTGTCGCTGATCGTCGTGCTGCTGGTGGTGGTCGGCGGGCTGGTGGCCTGGGGCAAGACGAAATATTCCGAGCCCGGGCCGCTTGCGAGCGCGATCTGCCTGCGGGTCGAACAGGGCTCGAATTTCGCGCGGGTGTCCGAGGCGCTGGCGGCGGACGGGGCGGTCAGTTCGCCCGCGATCTTCCGCATGGGGGCGGAGTATTCCGGCAAGAGCGATGCGCTGAAGGCGGGGAGCTTCCTCGTGCCCGAGAACGCGTCGATGGAAGAGATCATCGACATCGTCACCCGCGGCGGCGCTTCGACCTGCGGCACCGAGATCGTGTACCGGATCGGGGTAACGGCGAACCAGTTCGAGGTGCGCGAGCTCGATCCCGCGACCCAGCGCTTCGTCACGCGGGCCGAGTTCTCGCCGAGCGACGCGAGCGTGCCGGCCGATTATGTGCGGCTGCGCGATGCGGGCGATACGCGGTTCCGGGTGAGCGTGGCGGAAGGTGCCACGGTCTGGCAAATCGTCGATGCGCTGAACCAGGCCGACTTCCTGACCGGCGAGGTGGCGGGCCTGCCGCCGGAAGGCATGCTCGCGCCCGACAGTTACGAGGTAACCGGCGGCGAGGACCGGGGCGAGATCCTCGCCCGGATGCAGGCGGCGCAGGAGACGCGGCTGGCCGAGGCCTGGGCGAACCGGGCCGACGGGCTACCCTATGGTTCTCCGCAGGACGCGTTGATCATGGCCTCGATCGTCGAGAAGGAAACCGGCATCGCCAGCGAGCGGCGCGACGTCGCCTCGGTGTTCCTCAACCGGCTCGCCCAGGGGATGCGGCTGCAGACCGACCCNCCGACGGTGATCTACGGCATCACCAACGGGCAGGGGACGCTCGGCCGGGGACTGAGGCAATCGGAGCTGCGCTCGGAAACGCCTTACAACACCTATGTGATCGACGGGATGCCGCCCACCCCGATCGCCAACCCGGGGCAGAGCGCGATCGAGGCGGCGCTCGATCCGGCCCAGACCGACTACATCTTCTTCGTCGCCAAGACGCTGAATCCGGCCGATGGCCATGTGTTCTCGTCGACGCTCGACGAGCATAATTCCAACGTGGCGAAGCTCAGGGCGCTGGAGGCGGAGCAGGGGAGCCAGTAGGCGGCGGGGCCGCTCTCAGGGCGCGATCAGGCCCATCAGCAGCGCCTTGGCGACGGCATGGTCGCGGGTGCGGGCGTTGAGCTTGTGCTTCGCGTTGGCGACGTGTTTCTCGAGGGTCTTCTCGCTGATCTTCATCTTCCAGCTCGCCTCGGCCGAGCGGTATCCGGCGGCGAGGTAGCTGAGCGCGTCGCGTTCGCGTACCGAGAGGCCGATCATCAGCGCGGCGTGGTCACCGCGCACCGCAATGTCGAAGAGCTGAAGGATGCGCCCGATCCGGTCGCGGTCCCGGGCCAAGTCCGCGCGGAAGACGGTTGCCTGCGCGTGATCGGGGTACCAGAGCCCGATGCCGGAGAGGATGCGGCCGGTGTGATCCGCGCCAAGGCGAAGGCTGACACCGCAGCGAAAACCGAGATCCTGCGCCATTTCGTAGTGCTGAAGCACGTCGGGTCCAAGCTTTCGGGCGGCGAGGCCGAGGGTTGTCCAATCGACCTGTTCAACCCCCTGGAACAGCAGGATCGTCGAGGGGTCGTTGTCCTGACGGGTATCGTCGCCGATCGCGTCCTGCCAGGCCTGCGGGTAGGTGTGGTGGAAATGCAGCTCGCCCAGATCGGACATCGGCCCGCGCGACGAGCGCATGGGGGTGAAGCCGTAGCCGTAGCCGCCGATGCCGAAACGCCGCAATTCGGCTCCGAGGGCCGCGAAGAGATCGTCGCGGGTCCTGGCCGCGTTCAGCGCGTCGAGGAAATCTGTTTCTGCGTTCGATGCCGTCAACACCGCCCCCCTTCGGTGCCTCACGGGGCGATCAAGCCCGAGTTCGGTCCGGAAATCAATATGGTGCCGCGTCGCAGCGACAAAGCGGCCGGGGCGGAGGCCGGTGCTGCGGTCAGCGGCGGATGGGCGACGCGGGCCTCCGCAGCGGGCGGACGAATGGGGGAATATCCCCGGTTTCCTGCGGCCGGCGCGGGGGATATTCCGGTCGATGAGCCCGGCGCTGCGTTTTGCGGCGAAGCGGGCATGTCCGTGGTAAAGAGTGAGGGCCGCGCTCGCGCGGCCCGGTTTCGTTCCCGCCCGGGTCTTTTCGCGCTCGCCGGTGTGGGCCCCGGGTCAGTTGCCCGAGGATTTGACGAAGGCGCCCGCGGTTTCCGCTGCTCGGCGGATCGCGTTCGACTTGTTCACCGTCTCCTGGAATTCGGATTCGGGATCGCTGTCGTAGACGACGCCGCCGCCGGCCTGGATGTAGAGCTTCTGGTTCTGCACCACGGCGGTGCGCAGCGCGATGCACATGTCCATGTCGCCGCCCGCCGAGAAATAGCCCACGCCGCCGCCGTAGACGCCGCGCTTTTCGGGTTCGAGCTCGTCGATGATCTCCATCGCGCGGACCTTGGGCGCGCCCGAGACGGTGCCGGCGGGCAGGCCCGCGAGCAGGGCCGAGAGCGCGTCCTGATCCTCGGCGAGCTCGCCCACCACGTTGGAGACGATGTGCATCACGTGGCTGTAGCGCTCGATGATGAATTCCTCGGTCGGACGCACGGTGCCGATCTTCGACACCCGGCCGGTATCGTTGCGGCCGAGATCGAGCAGCATCAGGTGTTCGGCGAGCTCCTTCTCGTCGGACAGGAGATCGGCCTCGAGCGCCTTGTCTTCCTCGGGCGTCGCGCCGCGCGGCCTGGTGCCGGCGATCGGGCGGATCGTCACCTCGCGGCCGAAGACGCGCACGAGAATTTCGGGGCTCGCACCGATCACCTGGAAGCCGCCGAAGTTGAAATAGAACATGAAGGGCGAGGGGTTGGTGCGGCGGAGCGACCGGTACAGCGCGAAGGGCGGCAGGGTAAACTCCTGGGTCCAGCGCTGCGAGGGGACGACCTGGAAGATGTCGCCCTTGACGATATATTCCTTCGCCTTCTCGACGGCGGCGAGGTAGCCCGCGTGGGTGAAGTTCGACACCGGCTCGCCGACGCCCGCGCCCTCGTCGCCGAGATCGTGGGTGGTTGGGGGCTGGCGTTCGAGATCTCTGAGCGCGTCCATCACCCGTTCGGCCGCCTGGGCATAGGCGGCCCGGGCGGTGAGGCCCGCGCCCTGGAAGGCCGGTGAGACGAGGATCACCTCGCCCTTCACGCCATCGAGCACCGCGACGACCGAGGGCCGCAGCATCAGCGCGTCGGGCAGGCCGAGGGGATCGGGGTTGACGTTGGGGAGGCGTTCGACCAGCCGGATCATGTCGTAGCCGAGATAGCCGAACAGGCCCGCCGAGGCCGCCGGCAGATCGTCCGGCAGCTCGATCTCGCTGTCGGCGAGCACCGAGCGCAGCGCGGTCAGCGGGTCTTCGTCCATGTCTTGCCAGGCGGTGGGATCGAAGCGGGCCTGACGGTTGATCCGGGCCCTGGTGCCGTGACAGGACCAGACCAGATCGGGCTTCATGCCGATGATCGAATAGCGCCCGCGCACTTCGCCGCCGGTGACGCTTTCGAGCATGAAACTGTCCTTGCGGGCGTCGGCGAGTTTCAGCATCAGCGAGACCGGGGTGTCGAGATCGGCGGCGAGGCGGGTGTAGACCACCTGGTTGCGGCCGGCGTTCCAGTTCTTCTCGAACGCGTCGAAGGAAGGGGTCAGGCTCACTGTTTACCTCACTGGAATTGCGCGTTCACGGCGGCGATCATGGCCTGGTCGAGGGTGATCCCGGCCTGGGTCTCGAGCGCGGCTGCGAAGGCGGCCTGGATATCCTGCGACAGGCTCTCGGCGGTCTGATCGGCAAAGCCGGACTTGGCGGCCATCGCCGCCTCGCTGTCCTGATCTGCCTCGTGGATCGCGTCCACGCGGAACAGGAGCGCGCCATCGTCGGTGTCGACCTTGGTCCAGGCGCCCGCGCCCGCGGTGAAGGCGGCCTCGACCATCGCCGCGCTGGCGCCCTCGATCTGGCTGTCGCGGGAGGTGGCGATGGCAAGGGTCGGCGCGAGGCCGAGAGCGTCGGGTGTCTGGCCGGAGGCGAGCTCGGTGGCCATCACCGCAGCGCGGGCCTGAATGCGGGCGGTGGTCTCGTCGGCCTGCCAATCGGCCACGGCGGCGTCGCGCACCGCGTCGAGAGGCTGCAGGGCGGGGGCGACGATCTCGTCGAGGCGGAGCGCGAAGAGGCCGTTGTCGGCGAGGTGCTCGACCTGCGGGTAATCGTCCTCGGTCACCGCGTCGGCGGCGGCGCGGAAGGTGTCGTAGGCCGCGATGCCGTCCTGTTCGGCGCCGGTCCAGTCGAGCTGGGCCACGGTCACGCCGAATTCACCGGCGAGGTCCTCGATGGTCGCGCCGCCGGCGAGGGCGTCGTCGATCTGGGTGGCGAGATCGGCGAGAAGGCCGCGGGCGCCGTCGCGGGCGAGATCGTCGCGCAGCGTCGGCGTCGCGTCGGCGAGGCTGGTTTCCTGCGCGGCGAGGACGGCGTTGACGCGGAAGATCGCGGGGCCGAAATCTGTGGTGACGACAGCGGTGGTGCCGGGGCCTTCGAGGGCGAAGACGGTGCTGCCGGCGGGGCCGAGATCGGCCTCGGTCACATCGCCGAGGTCGATGTCGGCGAGATCGAGGCCGCGTTCGGCCACCAGGTCTTCGAAGCTCGCGGTGCCGTCCGTGAGGCGTTGGGCCGCGTCCGCCGCCTCGGCATCGTTGCCGTAGACCAGCCGTTCAACCAGCCGCCGCTCGGGCTTCCTGAACTCGTCGCTGCGGTCCTCGTAGGCCTTCTGGATCTTCTCCTCGCTCACCTCGACCTGGTCGAGCACGTCTTCGGGGCGGAGCCAGGCGTAGGTGAGCTTCTTGGTCTCGGGCGTGGTGTAATCTTCCGGATGGGCTTCGTAGAAGGCGGTGAGCTGCGCGTCGTCGGGGAGGCCAACGGGGGCTTCGAGGGCGGTCGCGTCGACCCTGGCCCAGGTCAGGTCGCGGGTCTCGCGGGCCCAGGCGTAAAGGGTGCGCACGAAGGCGGGCTGGCTCGCCACGCCACCCGCGACCGCATCCTGCAGGATCGTGCGGGCCACTTCGGAGCGCAGGCTTTCCTCGAACTCGCTGGCGGTGAGGCCGGATTGCTGGAGCACGAAATCGTAGGTGGCCCGGTCGAAGGCGCCGTCGGGGCCGGCGAAGGCGGAGATGTCGCGAATACGGCCGGCAAGCTCCTGGTCGCCGACCGAGATGCCGAGGCGGGCGGTCTCGTTTTCCAGCGCCACCTGCGAGAGCACCGTGGACAACGCCTGCTGGTCGACGCCGAACATCTGGGCCTGGCTGAACGGCAGGCGCTGACCGAACTGCTGCTCGATCGCGTTGAGCTGGGCGTTGACCTCCCGGTAGTAGCGGTTGGCGCTGATCTCGGTCTCGCCGACGCGTCCGATGCTGCTGGAACTGCCGCCGAAATTGAACGAGCCGAAGCCGATGAGGCCGACGAGGACAAGCGCCATGATGATCCAGACGGCGCCCCGCGCAATCTTGTTCTGACTCATGGACATGGCTGTGGTTCTCCCCGGGTCGCGGTCTTTCGGCGTTCTAAGGCGCGGCGGGGAGATTGCCAACAGGGAAAGGCGGGGCGCTGGGGTGGGGCGGCGTAGGGGTTTGCCCTGAGCGGCGTTGTGAACGAGGCGGGGGCAGGGGCCTTCGAAGGCCCTTGACAAGGCGGTTCGAACCGCCTTGGCGCTAGGATGCGGCGGACGTGATCCGGGCGAGACCGTCGATCTTGGCTCTGGCGGCGCCGGAATCGATGCTTTCGGCCGCGAGCGCCACTCCCTCGGGCAACGTGGCGGCCTTGCCGGCCACCACCAGGGCCGCGGCACTGTTCAGCAGCACCGCGTCGCGGTAGGCGGATTTTTCGCCCGCGAGCAGGGCGGCGAAGGCCTTGCCGTTCTCTTCGGGCGTGCCGCCCAGCAGGTCTTCGAACGGATGCACGGGGAGGCCCGCGTCTTCGGGGTGCAGCTCGCGCTCGGTGACAGCGCCGTCTTCCAGCGCCGCGACCCAGCTGATGCCGGCGATCGACAATTCGTCGGTGCCGTCGCCGCCATGGACCAGCCAGGCCTTCTCGCTGCCGAGGGCGGCGAGGGTCTCGGCCATCGGGCGGATCATCGCCTTCGAGAAAGCGCCAGTGAGCTGGCGTTTGACATGGGCGGGGTTGGTCAGCGGCCCGAGGATGTTGAAGATCGTCCTGGTGCCGAGCTCCTGGCGGGTCGGCATCACATGGGCGATGGCGGGATGGTGCATCGGCGCCATCATGAAACCGATGCCGACCTCTTCGAGCGCCTTTTCAACCACTTCCGGGCCGACCATCACGTTGATGCCCATCTGGGTGAGCGCATCGGCCGCGCCGGATTTCGACGAGAGGTTGCGGTTGCCGTGCTTGGCGACGGTGACGCCGGCACCGGCGGTGACAAACGCCGTGGCGGTCGAGATGTTGAGCGTGCCCTTGCCGTCGCCGCCCGTTCCCACGATGTCGATGGCGCCGGCGGGGGCGTGGACGCGCTTGCACTTGTCGCGCATCACCTTGGCGGCGGCGGCGTATTCGTCGACGGTCTCGCCCCGGGTGCGCAGCGCCATCAGGAGGCCGCCGATCTGGGACGGAGTGGCCTCGCCGTCGAACAGGATCTGGAACGCCTGCTCGGCCTCGGCGCGGGTCAGCGGGCGGTCGGCGGCGGCACCGATGAGGGGTTTGATCGCGTCGCTCATGCCGGCTCGCGCTCCTTCACCATGTCGAGGAAGTTCTTCAGCATCGCGTGACCGTGTTCGGAGCGGATGCTCTCGGGGTGGAACTGCACGCCCTCGATCGGTTTTTCCTTGTGGCGCAACGCCATGATGGTGCCGTCCTCGAGCCAGGCGGTAACCTCCAGCGTGTCGGGCAGGCTGTCGCGGTCGACCACCAGCGAGTGATAGCGGGTGGCGAGCAGCGGCGAGGGCAAGCCCTTGAAGATGCCTTTGCCCTCGTGGTGGATCGTGCCCATCTTGCCGTGGACGATCTGGCCCGCGCCGACAACTTCGCCGCCGAACGCCTGGCCGATGGTCTGGTGGCCGAGGCAGACGCCGAGGAGCGGTACATCGGCCTCGCCGGCCGCCAGGGTCACCGGCAGGCAGATGCCCGCCTGATCGGGGTTGCCGGGGCCGGGCGAGAGCACGATGCCCTCGGGCCGCAGCGCCATTGCCTGCTGCACGTCGAGCGCATCGTTGCGTCGGACTTCCACATCGGCTCCGAGCTCGCCCAGGTAATGGACGAGGTTGTAGGTGAAGCTGTCATAGTTGTCGANNCCGAGCAGGTTGAAGATCGTGCGGGTGCCGAGTTCAACGCGCGTGGGGCCGACATGTTTCATCGCCGCATGATGCATCGGGGCGAACATGAAGCCGAGGCCGGCTTCGCGGATCGCTTCGGCGATCTTGTCGGGGCCAAGTTCGATATTGACCCCCAAGGCGGCGAGCACATCGGCGGCGCCAGACTTCGAAGACAGCGCGCGATTGCCATGCTTGGCAACGGGAACGCCGGTTGCCGCGACGACGAAGGCTGTAGCCGTGGAGATGTTGTAGGTCCCGCTGCCGTCACCGCCGGTGCCGACAACATCCATTGCGTCATCGGGGGCTTCGACGCGCAACATCTTGGAACGCATGGTTTCAGCAGCCCCGGTGATCTCGTCAACGGTCTCGCCACGAACGCGCAGCGCCATCAGGAAGCCGCCGATCTGGCTCGGTGTGGCTTCGCCCGTCATCATGATCTCGAACGCCGTGCGCGCGTCTTCGATCGACAGGCTGTCACCCGTCGCAACCTTGGCAATCATGTCCTTCATGGTCGTCATAGTGTCTCGATAACCGTTTGCGGCGCGCTTGGCCAGAATGTTGCTCCTGAGAGGCTCAGGCGGGAACGCGTTTATGCGCCTCGACAATGTCGAGGAAGTTGCGGATCAGGCGGTGACCGTGTTCCGAGGCGATGCTTTCGGGGTGAAACTGGACACCGTGAACGGGGTGTTCGGCGTGGCGCAGTCCCATGATCGTGCCATCGTCGGTGTGCGCGTTCGGGCTCAAGCTGTTCGGCAGGCTCGCCGGATCAACCGTGAGCGAGTGATAGCGCGTTGCCGTAAAGCGGTCGGGAAGACCGGCGAATACGCCGGTACCGTCATTGGAGATGACGCTGGTCTTGCCATGAAACAGCGCGCCGGCACGCACCACCTTGCCGCCATAGACCTGGCCAATGGTCTGATGGCCGAGGCAGACACCGAGCAGCGGAATTTCCGGGCCGGCCTTCTCGACAAGCTCAAGACAGATACCGGCCTCGTTCGGCGTGCACGGCCCCGGCGACAGAACGATGCCGTCGGGTTGCGCGCCCATGACCTCGGAAACCGTGATCTTGTCGTTGCGATGCACCTCGACCTTGGCACCCAGTTCGCCGATGTAGTGGACCAGGTTCCAGGTGAAGCTGTCATAGTTGTCGATCAGCAGGATCATGCACTTATCCGCCATTGGGGGTTTTCTGACCACCTTCTCGGGGTATACATGTTGCAGCGCCCGAACAAGGGCGAAACGGGGCGGGTGGTGTAAAGGGAGCCTAATATGGCACGGGGCAATCTCGCTGGAATGGTATCGGGATTGGTCGTCTCGGTCGTGGGTCTGGGCGTCGCGGCGCTGACCTTCCCGCCGAAGGACCAGATGGAAACCGCGGGGGCGCCGGAGACGGTTGCCATCGTCGAACCGGAGCCGGCGGCGCCGGCCGAAGAGGCTGCGACGCCGGCGGAGGACACCGCTGCGCCGGCCGAACCGCCCGCGGAGACGGCTCCCGAGCCCGTCCAGGAGCCGGAGATGGCGCCGGAGCCGGTGGCCGAGGCCGAGCCGGAACCTGCAGCGGAGCCGGAACCGGCGGAAGAGCCTGCCGCCGCGCCGGAACCCGCGCGCGCGGACGGCGCCGAAGTGACCGACGACGCGTCACAGGAGGCGACAGCCGAGGCGGCGTCCGGCGATACGGCCGAGGCAGGCGCCGAGCCGGAACAGGCGCCCGCGACCGAGACCCAGGCTGAGCCCGCGCCGGCGCCGGTGGCGACCGCAGAGGGGGCGAGCGCACCCGAGGACAGCGCGGCGGCGCCCGCAGATTCCGATCTCGCGCTGTTGACGCCGGAGGCCGAGCCCGATTCCGCCATGCTGAAGACGCCCGCGCCGGAGCCCGCGGGGCCAGTGCCGAGCGTCGAATCCGCCGAGAAGTTGCCGCCTGCCAGCGCCCCCGCGCCGAAATCTGACCGGGGGCTCGGAGCGACCGAGGCGGAAGACGCGGCGCTGCCCCCGACCGTCGCCCCGAAGGCCGAGGAAGCGCCCGAGGCCGAGCCTGCGTCCGAGGCCGAGCCTGCGCCTGCGGACAGTGCCGAGCCGGCGCCGGAGCCCGCGCCGGAACCCGCCTCAGAGCCCGCGCCGGAGGTAGAGCCCGCGCCGGAGGCGGAGCCCGCGCCGGACGCACCGGCTGAGGGGGTGGCGGAAGCGCCGGCTGCCGAGATTCCGACCGTGGTCGCCACGCCCGCGCCGGCGCCGCGCAAGATCGTGCTCGACAGCGAGTCGCTTCCCGCACCCGGCGCCGAGGCAGAACCGGCAGCGGCGGAGCCGGCCGGAGCGGCGGGCGTCGTCACCGACCGGTTGCCCTCGATCGGCGATGCGCCAGCCGTGACCGCAGGGGCCGCGCCCAGCGGCACGCCCGCCATCGTCCGCAACGGGCTCGCCTTCGATGGGGCGGGTGAGTTGCCGTTGCTGTCGTTGCTGCTGCTCGACACCGGAAACCGGCTCGACCTCGGCGCCAACGGCGGACTGCCCTTCCCGGTGACGGTCGCCGTCGATGCGGGGGCCGCGGATGCGCAGGCGGCTGTCGACCATTATCGCGCCCAGGGTGCGGAAGTGGCGCTGATGCTGCCGTTGCCCGAGGGCGCGACGCCGTCCGACGTGGACGTGACCGTGCAGGCCTATGGCGAATTGCTCGGCGAAGCGGCGGAAGTGGTGATCGAGCCCGAGCTTGGCCTGCAGGCGCTGGGCGCGGGGGCCGAACAGCTTGCGACCAACCTCGCCGAAAGCGGCCATGGGCTGGTGAGCTTCCCGGCGGGGCTCAACAACGGGCACAAGGCGGCGGTGAAGCTGGGCGTGCCGGCGGGGCTGGTGTTTCTCGACCTTGATGGCGAGGGGCAGGGCGGGCCGGTGATCCGCCGGTTCCTCGACAATGCCGCGTTCCGGGCACGCAACGAGGACGGGGTGATCGTGATCGCCCGCACCTCGCCAGAGACGCTGGAAGCGCTCAAGCAATGGTCGACGATGAACCGGGCCCAGACCGTGCGGCTCGCGCCGGTGTCGGCGGTGCTGAAGAACAGCGCGTCGGGCGGCTGAGGCCGGTCTGCGCGCGGGTTCGCCGCATTCCATGAAAACAGGCCCGCGCCGGTGTGGCGCGGGCCTTTGCTTTTGCGGCGCGGGTCCGCTGGCGCCGGGGTCAGGCAGACGCCTTAGCGAGCGCCTGGTCGAGATCGGCGATGATATCGGCCGCATCCTCGGTGCCGATCGACAGGCGCACCACGTTGTCGCCGGCGTTGGCGGCGGCGCGCTGTTCCGGGCTCAGCTGGCGATGGGTGGTCGAGGCCGAATGGATGATGAGCGAGCGGGTATCGCCGAGGTTGGCGACGTGGCTGAAGAGCTCGAGCCCGTTCACTAGCTTGACGCAGGCGTCATAGCCGCCCTTGACCGCGACCGTGAACAGCGCGCCCACGCCTTTCGGGTAGAGCCGTTCGGCCAGCGCGTGGTAGCGCGAGGATTTGAGCCCGGCGTAGCTCACGCTTTCGATCCGGGGATCTGCCTCGAGCCATTCGGCGACCTTTTGGGCGTTCTCGACGTGTTTGGCCATGCGCAGGCTGAGGGTTTCGATCCCCATCAGCGTGTAGTGCGCGCCTTGCGGGTTCATCGTCATGCCGAGATCGCGCAGGCCCACGGCGATGCCGTAGAAAGTATAGGCCATCGGCCCCAACGCCTCGTGGAACTTGATGCCGTGATAGGCGGGCTCGGGTTCGGAGAGCGAGGGGAACTTGCCCGAGGCCGACCAGTCGAACTTGCCGGAGTCCACGATTGCGCCCCCGGTGACGGTGCCGTTGCCGGTGAGGTACTTGGTGGTCGAATGCACCACGAGGGTCGCGCCCATGTCGATGGGCTTGCACAGGAACGGCGTGGCGGAGGTGTTGTCGACCACCAGCGGGATGCCGGCGGCGTCGGCCACCTTGGCGATGGCGGGAATGTCGGTGGGGACGCCGGCGGGGTTGGCGATGCTCTCGCAGAAGATCGCGCGGGTGTTGTCGTCGATGGCCGCCGCCACCGCGGCCGGATCGTCGAAATCGACGAATTTCGCGGTCCAGCCGAAGCGGCGGAACACATGGGTGAACTGGGTGTAGGTGCCGCCGTAGAGCCGGGTGGAAGTGACGATGTTGAGCCCCGGACCCATCAGCGGGTAGAGCGCCATGATCTGGGCGGCGTGGCCCGAGGAGGTGCAGACCGCGCCGGCGCCACCTTCTAGGGCGGCAATGCGGTTGGCCAGCGCGCCCACGGTCGGGTTGGTGAGACGGGAGTAGATGTAGCCGACTTCCTGCAGGTTGAAGAGCGCCGCCGCGTGGTCGGCGTCGCGGAACACGTAAGCGGTGGTCTGGTAGATCGGCACCTGGCGCGCGCCGGTGGCCGGATCGGGTTCGGTGCCGGCATGGATCTGCAGCGTGTCGAAGCCCTGTGTCATGGTCGTCCTCCCTGAGTGTGTTTTGTCGCGAAGCTAGGGCAAGCCGCGAGGCGGAGCAATCGGTGGCAAGCGGAAAGTCGTGGGTCGGCGCGATGCAGGGGTGGAAAGGCGCGCGCGCCGGGGTATCGTCGGCTTGCAGCAAGCCGGAGTGCCCAGATGCTCACGCCATTTCACCTTGCGATCCACGTAACCGACCTCGACGCGGCGCGGGCGTTCTACGGCGGCGTGCTCGGCTGCGCCGAGGGGCGGGCGACGGACACCTGGGTGGATTTCGACTTTTTCGGTCATCAACTCAGCCTGCATCTCGGCGCGCCGTTTGCCACCGCCGACACCGGCCGGGTGGGCGAGCACATGGTGGCGATGCCGCATTTCGGCATGGTGCTGGCGCTGGAGGACTGGCGGGCGCTCGCGGCCCGTCTGGAGGCGGTGGGGACCGACTGGGTGATCGCGCCGACCGTGCGGTTCGCTGGAGAGCCCGGCGAGCAATGGACGATGTTTCTGCGCGATCCGTTCGGGAATCCGCTGGAATTCAAAGGGTTCCGGGAGATGTCTGCGGTTTTTTCGAGGTGAGTCGCATGACGCGACGGAGCGGATCGGACGGACGCTTATCCGGCCGCCCCGCGGCGGTTGAAAGCGTGAACCCGGCCGGATTTGGGGGCCGGCTCAGGCGAGGTTGGTGAGCATCCGGAAGCCGAGGTAGCCCGCGAGAGCCGACATGGCGAGGAGGTTGCGGGTCTTGTATTCCCATTTCGCGCTGGCGGCGCTGAAGACAGCGACGAGGATGAGCATGTGCAGCGCGACCGAGACGCCGATGGCGAACATCTGGAAGCCCTTGTCTTCGCCGAAGTCGAAGTAGAGCGTCACGTCGGTCCAGATCCGGGTGAAGATGCCGAGGCAGGCGTAGAGAAGGCACACGGGGATATCCCACACGGTGAACGGTGGTGCCTTGTATTGTTCGGCCATCATGAGGTTACTCCGGAATCCTGTCCTCGAAGCCGGACTTTCGCGCGGCAATCGGGCGGGCTTTGGGAGGGGTTTGGGCAATCCTGAGGCAGAATGCGCGACGATTCCGCCCGGCGCGTGCGCATTGTGTCCGGCGTGTGCAAATGGCCGGTGGAGGGGCTAGAGACGGGCCAGGGCGACCGCGTGGGCGCGGATATCGGCCGGCCAACTTTGCATCGCCGCGCCGAAAGTGGCCGCGTCGCCGGCGTAGAGGGCGCGGATCGCGGCCTCGTAATTCGCCAGATCGCCGGCCATCGCGGTGACGAAGGCATAGGCCGCATCGGGATTCGCGGGCGGGGCGGCCTCCATCGCGGCATCGACAAGGCGACGCAGCGCCGCCGAGGCGCCGCCGCGCTGCCGGCGGAGCCAGTCCCAGTGGCGCGGCAGAAGCGTGACTTCGCGCGCCGTGACCCCGAGCTTCGGCCGTCCTGCCGGGCGGGACCCGGAGGGATGATGGCCCCTGGGCGGGCGGCTGTCGACCGGCGCGCCGGTGAGGTTGAGGTCGACCTGCGCGCCGGTGGCGTCGGCGAAGACGAGCAACCCTTCGGGATGGGGGCCGAGCCCCTGGAGGGCGGCGGCGATCTCGGCCTCGGTGCCACGGGCGGCGAATTCGGTGCGCAGAAAGGCCGTGTAGGTGGTGTTGGACATGATTCTACCCGGGTGTAATTTGTCTTGACCCAATTACACCCGGGTAATACATGGTGCAAGTGTTTTCCCCGGGTAAAACCCAGGGCCGCGTCACCGCATCCAGTAGCCCGCGCGCTTGATCCGGTTGCGGATCGCCTGTTCGGTGCGCGGCAGATCGGCGCGGTCGAACAGCGCGCGCACTTTCTGGCCGCGACCCTGGTAGATCATCCGCCGCATCGGCTCGTAGTCGCGCAGCACCTTCTTGACCCGGTTCGGCGCGGCGGCGGCTTCGATCGCCTCGATGGCGCGGTCGCTTTCGCGAGCATAGGCCAGCGGGAGGACGCGCCAGTGGCACGTGACGTCGCCGTCGAGCCCGGCGAGTTCGGGGCCGGGGCGGCCGCCGCCGAGCCCGTGGATCGCCAGCGGCAGGGCGATCTGGTCGAGCCAGGGATCGAGGACCTGGAGTGCGAGGGCGTCGGGCGGGTCGTCGCGGACCGAGAGCGCGATGTCGAGGAAGCGCTGGCCGAACCGGGCGGGATCGGACCCGAAAAACCAGCCGGCGTTGAAATAGAGA
>JAGRMO010000320.1 GCA_020441205.1 Maritimibacter sp. | reverse complement strand
CGGGCGGCGGCCCGCCGACACGCGGCCACGGACCCGCCGCCGGCATGTGTCCGCCGACCGCGCGGCGCGAAACGGGCGGCATCATGCCCAACCGGACGCCCATTCCAATCAACCTTCGCGCTGCCGCCCGTCGCGTCGCTAGATGCACACGGGTGGACCAGATGTGAGGGAAGAGAGAATGACCGCTGCCAGTACCGTCGAACGCCAGATGCTCGAGCTGATGAACGCCGCACGCGCCAAGGTGGGGCTCGACCCCTTGAAGCTCGCGCTCGACCTCAACACCTCGGCCGAGAACCACAGCGAATGGATGCTCGCGGCCGACGTCTTCTCGCATACCGGCGCGGGCGGTTCGAACGCGGGTCAACGGATGACCGCGGCCGGCTTCGACTTCACGGGCTCGTGGAGCTGGGGCGAGAACATCGCCTGGCAAAGCGAGCGCGGCGCCGCCGGCATCTCCGACGACGCGGTCGATCTGTTCAACAGCCTGATGAACAGCCCGGGCCACCGCGCCAACATCCTCTCGGCCAACTTCGACTACGTCGGCATCGGCATCGAGCGCGGCAATTACAACGGGTGGGACGCGGTGATGGTGACCCAGAACTTCGCCTCCACCGGCGCCCGCGTCGCGCTCGACACCGGCGCGACCGCCAGCAACCCCGCCAACACCGCGCCGGTGGTAACGATGGACGATTTGACCGTCGCCAACGTGAAAAGCGGCGCGGCCAAGAAGGCCTATGTGGCCGATGCGCTCGACGTGACCGACGCCGACGGCGACCAGATCCTGTTCTACGAGGTGCGCGACACCACCGGACGCCAGAACTTCAAGCTGCAGGGCGAGCCCGGCAAGCTCGACGCGCGCGACGGCTACGTGATCGACGCCGACGACATCGACCGGCTGCTCGTGCTGCGCAACAAGAACCCCGGCGACACCACCCTAGAAATCCGCGCCTCCGACGGCGACGACTGGAGCGCCTGGGAGAGCTTCACCCTGCACACGGTGACGGCGGAGGATTACTTCGCCTGAGGCGGGGGAGGGGGGAGCCCGACGATGTTGGGGTTGCCGGGCTAGGGCCGGGCGGATCGCACGCTCCACCCCGCCCCTACGCCTGCAGGCTCCGCACGTCCACCTCGCCCTCTTCGCGCGCCCGCATCGCCAGCGCGGCGGCGTGGGAGCCGGCGGCGGTGGTGTAATACGGGATCTTGTCGTAGAGCGAGACCGAACGGATCTCGCGGCTGTCGGCGACCGATTGCGCGCCCTCGGTGGTGTTGAACACGAGCTGCACTTCGCCGTCCTTCAGCCGGTCGACGATGGTGCGCCCGCCCTCGTAGACCTTGTTGACCACCTCGGCGGCAACGCCGTTGGCCTCGAGCCAGGCCGCGGTGCCGCGCGTCGCCAGCACCGAGAAGCCGAGGCCCACCAGCACCTCGGCCGCTTCCAGCATCTCCGGCGTCTTGTCGGCATCGCGGATCGAGACGAACACCCGCCCCTCGGTGGGCAGATGCGTGCCCGCCCCCATCTGCGCCTTGAGGAAGGCGCGCGGGAACGAACGGTCCCACCCCATGACTTCGCCGGTCGAGCGCATCTCGGGGCCGAGGATCGTGTCGACGCCCGGAAAGCGGGCGAAAGGCATCACCGCTTCCTTCACCGAGAACCACGGCACGTTGGGGTCGCACAGCGTCATCGGATCGCCCATCGGGATCGACGCGCCATAGGCGGTGCCCTCGGGATAGGGCGCGCGCAGCGGGAAGTTCGACATCGGTTCGCCCGCCATCAGCCGCGCGGCGATCGAGGCGATGGCGCTGTCGGTGGCCTTGGCGACGAACGGCACGGTGCGCGACGCGCGCGGGTTGACCTCGATGAGGAACACCTCCTCCTCGCCCGCCTCGTTGGCCTTGACCGCGAACTGCACGTTCATCAGCCCCTTGACCTTGAGCGCCAGCGCCAGCGCCACGGTCTGGCGCTTGATCTCGTCGACGATGGCGGGCGCGAGGCTGTGCGGTGGCAGGCAGCAGGCGCTGTCGCCCGAATGCACGCCGGCCTCTTCGATATGCTGCATGATCCCCGCGACATGGACGTTTTCGCCATCCGACAGCGCATCGACATCCACCTCGATGGCCCCCGCGAGATAGCCGTCGAGCAGCACCGGGCTGTCGCCCGACACCACCACCGCGTCCTTGATGTAGCGCCTGAGCTGGTCGAGATCGCGCACGATCTCCATCGCCCGCCCGCCGAGCACGTAGGACGGCCGGATCACCAGCGGGAAGCCGATCTCTTCGGCGATCTGGATCGCCTCGACGTCGGAATGCGCGATGGCGTTGGTCGGCTGCTTGAGATCGAGCCGCTTCACGAGGTCCTGGAACCGCTCGCGGTCTTCGGCGAGGTCGATCGCATCCGGGCTGGTGCCGAGGATCGGGATGCCGGCCTCCTCGAGCGCATTGGCGAGCTTGAGCGGCGTCTGGCCGCCGAACTG
>JAGRMO010000319.1 GCA_020441205.1 Maritimibacter sp. | reverse complement strand
TCTACGGGGCCACCGGGCCCGACTACCGCGACCTCGCGCAAGCCTCGGCGCGCTGTCTGCGGGCGGCGGAGCCTGAACTGCCGGTGGACCTCTTCACAGACGACCCTGCCGCGGCGGAGCCCGGTCTGTTCGACGCGGTGCACCGGATCGACGATCCCCATCCGCGCTCGAAGCTCGACTGCATGGGGCGCACGAGGTTCGACCGCACGCTCTATCTCGATGCCGACACGCGCGTGCTCGCGCCGCTCGGCGATCTCTTCGACATCCTCGACCGGTTCGAACTGGCCCTCGCCCACGACGTGCGCCGCGCGACCGACCTCATCCGCGAAACCGCAGGCCCGCCCACACCCTACGCCTTCCCCCAGCTCAATTCCGGTGTCGTCCTCTACCGGCGCACCGCCCGGATGCTGGATTTCCTCGCCGAATGGGCGCGCCGTTTCGCCGAAAGCGGGGGCGGGCGCGATCAGCCGATCCTGAAGGCGATGCTCTGGGAAAGCGAGCTGCGCTTCTGGGTGCTGCCGCCCGAGTTCAACCTGCGCCGGGTGACGCTGCTCGACGCCTGGGAGCCCGGCGACGCCCGGCCAACCATCCTGCATTCGCACCGGCTCATGGATCACATGCGTGGCGCGGGCGCCCGGATCGACGACCCCGTCGCCCTGGTCGAGGCCGAGCGCGCGGCGCTGAAGGCCGAATGGAAGGCCGTGGGCGGGCGCGACCCGGATCCGTTCAAACGGTTCCGACGCTGAGCCGGGCGGATCGTCAGGGCGCCGGGTCGTCGCCGCGCCGCGCCGCCAGCCAGGCGTTGATCGCCGCCGCCGCCCGGGCGGACCCCGATCCGGAGGTGTAGACCGAGGTGACCGGATGGCGTGCGACCGAAGAGCCCGCGTCGATCACCAACACGAGGCGATGGGTCGCGCCGCCCTCGGAATCGGTACGGTCCTCGGTCTCGGCCCGGACCACGCTGTCGAACGGATGGCGCTCGCGTCGGTAGCCGGCGAGATTGCGCTGGCGCCGTTCGACCCAGCCTTCGGCCGCGTTGAACACGAGCTGCGTGCGCTGCACGAAGACCCGCAGGAACAGCGCGCCGAATCCCGCGACCACGACGAGGAAGAACAGGCCGGCCAGATTGCCCGCCAGAAGCTGACCGACACAGAGGCTCGCGAGGATCAGGATCAGCGCGCTGAGCCCGACCGCAATCAGAACCGGGCGATCCTCGACGATCAGCAGATCGGCGGTATCGGTGGTGACTTTCATGGAGCGCCTCGGGTAGCGGCGGACGGGGGCGAACAGGGTCAAGTCTACCGCCAGCCGCCGGCCTGCGAAAGCGCCAAGGCCTGGCCGGGCCGGGAAGGCCCGGCCCGCCGTGGTTGCGTATTTGCCGGGCGCCGCCTCAGGCCGCGAGCTTGTGGTCCAGCGCCGCCACCGCGGCGTCGATCTCGGCCGGGGTCGCTTCGGCCGGAACGTCGAGGAAGGTGACGTCGGTAATGCCGATAAAGCCGAGCATGAAGGTCAGATAGGGCGTGGCGAAATCATGCGGCGCCCCGGTCGGCGTGCCGGCGGAGGCGCGCAGCACCAGCGCCCGCTTGCCGGTGAGCAGGCCTTCCGGTCCGGTCTCGGTATAGCGGAAGGCGAGGCCCCGGCGGGTGACCTGGTCGAGCCAGGCCTTTAGGCTCGCGGGGATATTGAAGTTGTAGGTCGCGGTGGCGATCACCAGCGTGTCGGCGGCGGCGAGCTCGGCGAAAAGCGCATCGGAAAGCGCCAGCGCCGCGGTCTCGTCGGTGCTGCGGTCGGCCGGCTCCTTGAACGTGCCGGAGGTGTAGCCTTCGCCGATCGGGGCGATGCCGCCCGCGAGATCGCGGCGGGTCACGGTCGCCTCCGGCAGCCGGGCGAGCACGGCATCGGCGAAGGCGCGCGACGCGGACCCCTCGGTGCGGGCGGAAGCGTCGAGACGGAGAATGTGGTGGGACATCGGAAACTCCTGTTGCTGTCACCCTGAAGATGAACCTTGCGAGAGCGAACACAATCTGAGAAATTCAACAGGAAATGTTCGCAGACGCACATTCGCGGGACGGGGGGCATCATGGAGAATTGGGACGAGCTGCGCACCGCCTATGAGGTGGTGCGCCATGGCACGGTGAGCGGCGCGGCCGGCGCGCTGGGGGTGCATCATGCCACCGTGATCCGCCATGTCGACGCGCTCGAGGCACGGCTCGGGGTGAAACTGTTCCAGCGCCATGCCCGCGGCTACGCGCCAACCGAGGCGGGCGAGGAACTGGCCCGGGTGGCGCGGGCGAGCGACGACCAGTTCAGCCAGCTCGCGGCCCGTCTCGCCGGCGGCAGCGCCGAGGTGACCGGCGATCTGGTGATCACCACGCTTGCCGCGTTCGCGCCCCGGCTTCTGCCGGTGCTCGCCCGCTTCCAGGCCGACCATCCCGGCGTGATCCTGCATCTGCGCACCGGTCGGCGGCTGTTCCGGCTGGAATACGGCGAGGCCCATGTGGCGATCCGCGCCGGCCGCGCGCCGGAAGAGCCCGACAACGTCGTCCAACCCTTCGAGAAGCTCGACATGGCGCTCTACGCCGCCCCGAGCTACATCGCGCGGCGCGGCGACCCTCGCGACGGGCTCGCCGGCCACGATTTCGTCGGCCCCGAGGAGCCGCGCGGCGGACCCGCCGCCTTCGACTGGCTGCGCGCCGAAGTGCCGCCGGAACGGATGGTATTTCGCTCCAACGACGAGCTTGCGCATGATGCGGCGGTGCGCGCGGGCATCGGGCTCGGCTTCTTCGCGGTCGACGAGGCGGACGGGCTGGTCGAGATCCTGCGGCCCCGGCCCGAGTGGCAAGTCGCGACCTGGCTCGTCACCCATGTCGACCTGCACCGCTCGGCCAAGGTCCAGGCGATCACCCGCTACCTCAAGGATGCCTGCGCGTGAACCGGTACGGCGGCCGCGAGGCGGTCAGGGGACATCTGGCGATGCTCGCCTTCTCGGCGCTGGTCGGCGGCTCGTTCAGCTTCGGCGGGCTGATGGCCAACGACATCGCCCCGGTGGTGCTGCAGGCGCTGCGCTTCGGCATCGCCTCGGTGACCGTCGGCATCGTCGCGCTGGCGACCGGGCGGATGCGGGGCGGCGATTTCCGCGCGCCCTGGCGGTATGTGCTGCTGGGCGGCACCTTTGCGATCTACTTCGTCGCGATGTTCGAAGGCTTGAAGACCGCGCCACCGGTCTCGGCCTCGGCGGTGATGACGCTGATGCCGATCATGACCGCGTTTTTCGGCTGGCTGATCCTGCGCCAGATCGCCTCGCGCCGCACCGCGGCCGCCCTCGCGGTCGGTGCGGCCGGCGCGCTCTGGGTGATCTTCCGAGGCGACCCCGCCCGGCTCATGAGCTTCGACGTCGGCCGCGGCGAGATGGTCTATTTCGGCGGCTGCATCGCCCATGCCCTCTACGTGCCGCTTGCGCGCAAGCTGAGCCGGGGCGAGGCGGCGGTGACCTCGTCCTCGCTGGTCCTCGGCGCCGGCGCCGTGCTGCTCGTCCTCTGGGGCTGGGACGAGATCCGGGCGACCGATTTCGCCGCGCTCCGTCCGATCGTCTGGGTCGCCGTCGCCTATCTCTCGTTCGGGGCGATGTCGATCACCTTCGTGCTCCTGAACTTCGCCTCGATGCGGCTCGCGAGCGCCAAGGTGCTGGCCTACACCTACCTCACGCCGGGCTGGGTGATCCTCTGGGAGCTCGCCTTCGGCCACGGCCTGCCCGGCGCGATGGTGCTGCCGGGGGTGGCGCTGACCTTCGTCGCGCTGGCGATGCTGCTCAGGCACGAGGGGTAGGGCCGGGGGCGTACCGGGCGGACGCCCCGGCCGGCGCGGGTGCGCGAGGGGTGGGCGAACTCGGACGCGGGGGCAAGCTGTTGGTTTTGCAGAAGATAGCGCTAACAACAACTTCGCCCGGGCAAGACGGGCGAGGGAAGCGCTAGCGGGACGCGGCGCAAGACCGGGCGGGACGCCCGCCGCCGAGACCCGGGGCCGAAGCCCTACCGCCGCGCCGGGTCGCGCTGGTCGGGGCGCGGCTCGATCTCGATCAGCTCCATCGCGTCGTCGCCGTCGATCTTGCGCTCGCAGGTGTCGACCAGCGGCTGGTCGGCGTCGTTCCAGCCCTTGATCCCGAGCTTGACCGAACGGACGTCTTCATAGCCCATCTGCTCCAATGTCTCGGCGGCGAAGGCGGAGCGGTTGCCCGAGCGGCAGATGATGATGACGGGCCGGGTCCGCGCGTTGACCAGTCGCGGCTCGGTCTCGGCGTAATCCCATTCGGCGGCGCTTTCGAGAATGCCGCGCGGCACGTTCAGCGCGCCTTCGACATGCGCCCGGTCGAACTCGTCGCGCTCGCGGATGTCGAGCAGCAGCGCCCCGGGATGGTCGCGCAGAAAGCCGGGCACATCCCACGGCATGATCTCGGTGATCCGTGTCGCCGCCTCGGCGGCGAGCTGGGCATAGGTCTTGCGCGTCATGTCCCTGTCCTCCCTCTGGGGTTCGGCAGCAGATAGGCGGCACAACCCGGGGCCTCAAGGGTGCGACAGCTGCGACCAAATGAACCGGGGGAAGGCGCCGGGCCGCGGGGGCCAGGCGACACGGCCCCGCAGCCGGACGCGCTCAGGCGGCCGCGCCGATCTTGCGGATCGCGAAGCTGGGCGTCTGCGGCTCCATCGTCAGATGGATGAATTCCCAATCGTTCTCGACGCAGAATTCCTGCACCGCGTCGATGACGCCGTAGACGACGCCGCTGACCACATTGCCCTTGGAATAGTCGTGCCCGGCGAGGATACCGCCCGGTTTGACCTTGTGCGCGTAGAGCCGAAGCTCGTCGCGGGTGAGCTCATAGGCATGGGTGGTGTCGATATAGACCCAATCGAACGTGCCATCGGCGAAGCCCTTGCCGGCCTCGGTCGAATAGCCGCGGATCAGCTCGACCCGTCCGGCCGCGATGTCGTCCGCGAACCGCTTCGACACCGCCTGGAACTTCTTCTCGCCGTATCGCTCGGTATCCCAGGGATCGACCAGCGTGAGCTTGGCCGGATTGGCCAGCCGCAGGATCTGGCGCGAGAACTCGCCGGTGTTGACCCCGAGCTCGCAGCCCACGCCATTCTGCGGCAGGAGCCTCAGGAGCGCCTTTCGGTTCACCAGCATCTTCAGATTGGCGATGTGGCGCTCTTCCAGCTTGACGCTCGGCAGCGCCTTGGTCTGCTGCGACAGGAACTCCTTGCGCTCGTGCAGGAAGTTGCGGAGGAGGCGTCGCCGCGCGCGCGCCGGAAGAATGGCTCTGGCCAGTTTTAGCATCCCGTCTGAACCCCATGTCAGGACTACCCGGTTTCACTTCCGGGCCGGCCAGGCGGCCGGTCCCGCAAGCGCCGCCCAAACGAACAAGGCCCGGGCGGTATTCCCGGGCCTTGCTAAGTCAAATGCCCGTCGGGCTCAATGCAGATGCGTCTCGACATCCGCGATGGCGGCGTCAATCAGCTTGTTGCCGTCGGCGGCGGTCATGTTCTGCGCCACCAGATCCTTCGCGGCACCGATGGCCACGGAGATCGCGGTATCGCGCACTTCCTTGACCGCGGCGGTCTCGGCCGACTTGATCTGGTCTTCGGCGGCGGCGAGCCGGCGCGCGATCGAGTTCTTGAGCTCCACCTTGGCGGCCTCGGCAGCCTCGGCGGCCTCTTTCTTCGCATGCGCGACGATATGGTCGGCCTGCTCGGCCACTTCCTTCTGCTTGCGCTCG
>JAGRMO010000318.1:1895-6083 GCA_020441205.1 Maritimibacter sp. | reverse complement strand
CATGCGCGTCGCGATGGATGCGGTCGTCGAGGCCGACAAGGTCTGCGAGGCGGTGATCTGCTACACCGGCGATATCCTCGACCCGGACCGGTCGAAATACGATCTGAAATACTATGTCGGCATGGCCAAGGAGCTGGAAGCCGCCGGCGCCCATGTGCTCGGCGTGAAGGACATGGCGGGCCTCTTGAAACCCGCCGCCGCCAAGGTGCTGTTCACCGCGCTGAAGGAAGAGATCGACCTGCCGATCCATTTCCACACCCATGACACCTCGGGCATCTCGGCCGCCTCGGTGCTGGCCGCGGTCGACGCCGGCGTTGACGCGGTCGACGCGGCGATGGACGCCTTCTCGGGGAGCACCTCGCAGCCCTGCCTCGGCTCGATCGTCTCGGCGCTCGCCCATACCGAACGCGACCCCGGGCTCGACATCGCCGCGATCCGCGAGATCTCGAACTACTGGGAGGCCGTCCGCGGCCAATACGCCGCCTTCGAGGCCGGGCTCGAAGCCCCCGCCTCCGAGGTCTACCTGCACGAGATGCCGGGCGGCCAGTTCACCAACCTCAAGGCCCAGGCCCGCTCGCTCGGGCTCGAGGAGCGTTGGCACGAGGTCGCCCAGGCCTATGCCGACGTGAACGCCATGTTCGGCGACATCGTCAAGGTGACCCCCTCGTCCAAGGTCGTGGGCGACATGGCGCTGATGATGGTGAGCCAGGGCCTCACCCGCGCCCAGGTCGAAGACCCGGGCCACGAGGTCGCCTTCCCGGATTCGGTCGTCGACATGATGAAGGGCAATCTCGGCCAGCCGCCGGGCGGCTTCCCCGACGCCATCGTCTCGAAAGTGCTGAAGGGCGAGAAGCCCGACACCTCGCGCCCCGGCGCGCATCTGAAACCCGTCGACATCGCGGCCACCCGCAAGGAGGTCGAGACCAGGCTCGGCGTCGAGCTCGATAACGAGGACCTGAACGGTTACCTCATGTATCCCAAGGTGTTCACCGACTACGTCGAGCGCCACAAGACCTACGGGCCGGTGCGCACCCTGCCGACGCTCACCTTCTTCTACGGCATGACCCCGGGCGAGGAGATCTCGGTCGAGATCGACCCCGGCAAGACGCTGGAGATCCGCTGCCAGGCCATCGCCGAGACCAATGACGAGGGCGAGGCCAAGGTGTTCTTCGAGCTGAACGGCCAGCCCCGCACGGTGCGCATCACCGACCGCAAGGTGAGCGCCGCCAAGGCCGCCCACCCGAAGGCCGAACCGGGCAACCAGAACCACGTCGGAGCGCCGATGCCGGGCGTGGTCGCCTCGATCGGCGCACAGGTCGGCCAGAAGGTGCGCAAGGGCGATCTTCTACTCACCATCGAGGCGATGAAGATGGAGACCGCAATCAACGCCGAGCGCGACGCGGTGGTGAAGGCGGTCTATGTCACCCCCGGCAGCCAGATCGACGCGAAGGACCTGCTGGTCGAGTTCGAATGAGCGCGGCGGCGCGGCGCGAGCCCTGCCCGCCGCGCGCAAGTTTCGGGATCGGTGCCGGACAACGTGGAACCGACAGGCACACCACCTTCGGCCTTCGCAGGTCAAGCGATCCGCGCTACCTTGCGCCCGGGACGCTTCCGGGGAGACCATCGCGATGTCCGTCGAAGTCGATGTCACCGTCGAGCGGGTGATCGCCTGCCCACGCGACCGGCTGGCCGCTTTTGCCGCCGACCCGTCGAACGCACCGGACTGGTATGCGAACATCAAGGCGGTCCGCTGGGAGACTGCCCCCTCGACGGAACCCGGCGCCCGCGCCGCCTTCGTTGCGCGATTCCTCGGTCGGGACCTGTCGTATACCTATGAAATCCGCGAGCATGTCGCCGGCGAACTCCTGGTGATGTCGACCGCGCAGGGCCCGTTCCCGATGCAGACGACCTACCGATGGTCGGACGCCGGGCCGGCGGCAACCCTGATGCGGTTGTCCAACCGGGGGCGCCCGGCCGGCTTCAAGACGGCGCTCTTACCGATCATGCGCCTCGCGATGCGGCGGGCGATGACCAAGGACCTCGCCGCGCTCGCCCGGATCATGGAACCGGGCGGCTGACAGCCTCGAACAGCTCGAGTGTTCGCAGCCAAGGCAAACCCGGGCGCCTGCCCCCAAAGTAGCGCCCGGCCGAAGCCCGCCCCCCGCTCCGGCCTATTTCCGGTAGGCCCGCAGGTAATGCCCCTCGAAATACCGCTTCGCCCAATGCGCGAGCCGCATCTTCGGCAGCGAGACCTGCCGTTTGGCGTTGCGGTAGACGAGGATGCCCTTGTCGACCGTGTCGACGATGCAGACGAGCTCGGATTTGAAATCGTGCGACGGCGCGCGGCCGGCGATCTCGTCGGCGATGTTTGCCACTGCCGCCTCGGCCTGCAGATCGGCCTGATGCGCCTGCTTGGCGAGCCAGTCGGGCCCCGGGTAGGAGCCGGTATCGCCCACCACATAGGTGCCGCGCCAATCTTCGCCCACCACCCGGCACTTGGCATCGGCCTGGACGAACCCGCCCGAGGACCGCGGCAGCTCGGTATTGTCGAGCCAGAGTGGACCGGTGAGCCCGGGCATGAACAGCACGAGGTCGGTCGCGATCTCCTCGCGCTCGGTCACCACCTTGTCGGCCTCGATCCGCTCGGGCTTCGCGCCGATCCTTATGTCGATCCCGCGCGACCGCATCTCGCCGAGGAGCCCGTCGACCGCCTTCTCGCCGAGCCGCTGCCCCGGTCGCTCGGCGCCATTGAAGAACACCAGCTTGAACTTGTCGCGCCTTCCCTGCTTGCGCAGAAGCGTGTCGATCCCGAACAGGAACTCGAACATCGGCCCGCCGCGCACCGCCGAGGGCTCCTTCGGATTGGTGCCGAAGCCGAGCGCGATCGTGCCGCCGTCCATCTCGGCGATCCGGTCGGCCGCCCGCTGCCCCATCGCCACCCCCTCGCAGGGGATGATCGCGTGCTCGGCCAGCCCGGGGAGCTTTTTGAGATAGCGCCCGCCGGTGGCGATCACCAGGTAATCGTTGGTCAGCACCTCGCCCGCCTCGGTCTCGACCGTGCGGCCGCCGTCGCGCAGGCTCGCCACCCGCCCGGCATGCCAGTCGACCCGCTCACGGGCGAAGAACCGCGCGAGATCGACGTCGATATCGGCCGCCTTGCGGATCCCCGACGGCATCCAGATCAGGGACGGCAGATAGGTCAGGTGATTGGTCGGCGAAACCACCGTGATCTTGGCGTCGAGCTTCTTCTTGCGGATCTCGCGCACCGCGGTCAGCGCGCCGAAGCCGCTGCCGAGGATCATGATATGGGTCATGCTGTGTCTTTCGAACGGGGGCCGTGACGCCGGCCCGGCTAATTGGAAATTTGATAGCCACTTATAGCGGCGCTCGCAAATTTCACTGCGGCTTTCTGTCCTCCCGCCCGGGGCCGGCCCTTGCACCCCGGGCGCGCCGCCGGCAGGATCGCCGCGACCCGCGACCCTGACGAGAGACCCAGATGCCCCTGATCCGCCCGCTCCGCGCCCTCGTGTTCGCCCTCGCCCTTGCGGCCCCCGTCGTGGCGTCCGCTCCGGCAGCGGCCGAGACGGTGATCACCGAGGGCGACGACCCCGCCATCGCCGCCGCCGTCGACGAGGCCCGCGCCCACCTGGCCCAGGCGCTCGCCGCCGGGATCGGCGCGGACGGCATCGGCCACCCGGCGCTGACGCTGAAGGTGGGCTTCCCGGTCGAGACCGGCGAGGCCGCGAGCGAGGTGATCTGGGTGAGCGAGATCCGGCGCGCGGACGACGGCTTTGCCGGCAAGCTCGCCAACGATCCGCTCTACATGCCGGGGCTGAAGGCGGGCGACCCGGTGAGCTTCGCCGAAGCCATGATCGCCGATTGGGGTCTCGTCGGCGCCGAGGGCCGGATCTTCGGCCATTTCACCACGCGGGTGCTGATCGACCGGCTGCCGGAAGCCGAGGCGACGGCGATCCGCGCGGTGCTGACCGAAGCCCCCCTTCCCGCCGCCTGGCAATAGGAGCACGGGCCCCGACCCGACCGGAACCGGCAGGGCGCCTCCGGCCGCACTCCGCCCATCCGCCACGGAGCAGGTCGGTCGCAGCGCGGATTCCATCCGCCGAGACCCCGCCCGAAGCCCCCGCAAAAATCTCGGGCTGGCCCGGTTTTTTCCCTTGCAGCCCCCCGCGC
>JAGRMO010000318.1:512-1793 GCA_020441205.1 Maritimibacter sp. | reverse complement strand
CCCGCTCCAATGGGACTTCCGGAACATCATGGCGGACCACGGCGCACATTTCTGGCGCCGCCGATCCTGTGCGCAAGACCGCGCTCCTGCCGCACTTGCCCGCCGCGACGCAGAATATCGTTTGACTTGCGGCCCGCGAAGCCCCATGTGGGCGGCGAAGTCGCCGACGTCCGTCGGGCGCGGAGCATCGCTCCGGCCCGGGTGAGGCCCGCAGAGACGGGACCGTTCACACCGGCATCGCTTTCGCGATTTCGCGCCCAGGGCAATCCGGCCCGGCGCAATCGGAACGGCGACTGAGGCGCGGCCACGTCGGCTTCGCACAACAGGGCCCGCAGGACGCGGCCCGGAAAGACCATAGATGACATTCGATACCCTGGGGCTCCGCCCCGCCCTGCTCGCGCGGCTGGCCGAGCTCGACTTCACCCAACCGACCCCGATCCAGCGCCAGGCGATCCCCTATGCGCTCGAGGGCCGCGACGTGATGGGCCTCGCCCAGACCGGCACCGGCAAGACGCTGGCCTTCGGCCTGCCGATCGTCCAGAGCCTGACCACCACCGGCCGGCAGAAATGCATCGCCAAGACGGCGCAGGCGCTGATCCTCGCCCCCACCCGCGAACTGGCCAAGCAGATCCACGACACGCTCACCGCGATCACCGCCGGCGCCCATCTGCGCGTGGGCCTCGTCGTCGGCGGCGCCTCGGTCAACGCCCAGGCCCAGCGGCTGCTGAAGGGCACCCATATTCTCGTCGCCACCCCCGGCCGGCTCATCGACCTGATCGAGCGCGACGCGCTGAGCCTCGACGAGACCGCCTATTTCGTCCTCGACGAGGCCGACCAGATGCTCGATCTCGGCTTCATCCACGCGCTCCGCCGGATCGCCAAGTTGCTCCCCGAAGAGCGCCAGACTCTGCTGTTCTCGGCCACGATGGCCAAGCAGATGGCCGAAATCGCCGCCGCGTTCCTGACCGATCCGGTCCGCGTCGAGGTGAGCCCGCCGGGCAAGACCGCCGACAAGATCGAACAATCGGTGATCTTCGCCGACATGGCCGCCCGCCCCGACCGGCTCGCAAGCCTGCTCGACCACCACCGCGACGAGTTGGCGCTGGTCTTCACCCGCACCAAACACGGCGCCGACCGTCTGGCGAAGAAGCTCGCCACCCACGGCTTCGCCGTCGGCGCAATCCACGGCAACAAGAGCCAGGGCCAGCGCAACCGCGCGCTCGCGGCCTTCAAGGCGGGCGAACTCAGGGTACTGGTCGCCACCGACGTCGCCGCGCGCGG
>JAGRMO010000318.1:0-455 GCA_020441205.1 Maritimibacter sp. | reverse complement strand
GTCCACCGGATCGGCCGCACCGCGCGCGCGGGCCGCGACGGCCGTGCGGTGAGCTTCTGCTCGCCCGAGGAGATCAAGGATCTGCGCGACATCGAGAAGCTGATCGGCCAGACCATCGAGGCGGTGGGCGAGGTGCCCGCGGCGGTCCATGCGACCCCGGTGAAATCCTCGAAGCCGAAACGCGGCGGCAAAGGCGGCGGCGGTGGCGGGGGCAACGGCGCCGCCCAGGGCCGGCCGCAACAGCGCCGGCGCAGCAACCAGCGCCGCCGCAAGGCCGCCTGAGACGGGGCTGCAAGGCCCCTCTCGAACGCAGCGCCGGGGGTTTCACACCCCCGGACCCCCGTGGAGTATTTCGCCCAAGATGAAGGGGCGAACTTCGAGGGCAGAGATGGGCCGCTGTCTCGCTTCCCGCGTCGCTTTCATCTTGGCGAAAATACTCCGGGGGGCGCGGGGGG
>JAGRMO010000317.1 GCA_020441205.1 Maritimibacter sp. | reverse complement strand
AACGCCGCGCCGGCGGCGGCGGAGCCCGCGCGCGAGATCGAGGTCGTGCCGGCCGGGAAAGCGGCCGCCGCGATCGCCGCGCTCACCACCAGCCGCCATGCGGTGCCCACCTCGGTGGCCTCGGTCAGCTTTGCGGCGCCCGAAACCGCCGCGCCGTCCACCGCGCCTGGGCCTGCTCCGGCTCCCGCCGCCGTCCGCATTCCGGCGCCGCTTCCCGACCGTGTTCTCGCCCCGCCCACCGGGCGCAGCATCCTGCGCCCCGAGGACGCCGCCGAGGCCGATTTCGCCGAGGTCGAGCTCTACTATGGCACCGACCGCGCGCCGAGCGGGCAGCTTCGCCCGGCGACGTTCTACGGCGGTGCGCGCGGCGAGATGGATTACGGACGGGTCACCGTGGCCCTGCCACGCGGCGCGCGGCCCGACGGCGCCGAGATGCCGGCGCTCTACACCTTCGGCTGGCCCGAGAACCCCGACCACCACGTGGTGATCGCCGATCTCGATCGGCTCGCGCCCGAGGCGTTTTTCGCGGGCCTGCGCGCACGTGGCGCGGCCACCGGCGACGACGCGATCCTGCTCTATGTCCACGGCTACGACACGAGCTTCGCCGAGGCGGCGCGGCGCACCGCCTGGATGGCCTATGACGCGGGCTTCTCCGGCGTGCCGATGTTCTTTTCCTGGCCTTCGGTCGGCGCGCCGAACGGCTATGTCGCCGACGCCGCGGCGGCCCAGGTGAGCGCGCGCCGGCTCGTCGGCTTCCTCGAAGACCTGGTGGCGCGGAGTGAGGGCGCGCCGATCCATCTGGTCGCGCAGGCGATGGGCGGGCGGGCGCTGGCGCAAGCGCTTGAACTCTATGCCGCCGCGCATCCGGAGGCGGAGGCGGTGTTCGGCCAGGTGATCCTCGCGGCCCCCGATGTCGATGCCGATCTGTTCGCGCTGCAGGCGCACGCGATCCGCAGGCTCGCGACCCGGGTGACGCTCTACACGAATTCGGCCGAGGCGGGGCTCGCGGCGGCGGGAGTGTTCCAGGGTGGGGTGCCGCGTGCCGGTGCGGGCGGGATCGCGGCGGTGTCCGAGGCGGATTTCGACATGATCGACATGAGCGCGCTGGGCGAGGATCTGCTGGCGCATCGCGCGAACGCCGCCGAGCCCACAGCGGTCGCCGATATCGCCTGGCTGATGTGGCGCGACGCAGGGCCGGGGCGGCGTTGTGGCATGAGCGCGCCGACCGGCGACGCAGGCGCGGCCTGGCGCTACGGAGCGCTCGATTGCGACACCGGACAGCTGTTGCCGGCGCTGGCGCTGCTGCGCCGATACGGGGCGGAGGCGCCGGCGCATGTCGCGGCACTGCGCGCGGCGTCGGGGGCGGGCGCGGCGGCGGCGGACGAGACCGCTTCGGAAGCCACCGCCGAGCTCGACCGTCTCGCCGCGACGCTCGACGAATTGCTCACGCGCTGAGGCGGCCCGGCCCGCCGCGCCGAACGGCTTTGAAAATCGCCGCCGGGCGGCGTAGGACATCGGTATGACAGCGGATGGCCTGATCGCCGTTGGCGGCGAGAACCTCATCGACCATGTGACCCGTGACGGAGTCGCCACGGGATATCCCGGCGGCTCGCCGGTCAATGTCGCCATCGCGCTGGGCCGGCAGGGCGCCAAGGTGGCCTATCTCTCGCCGATCTCCACCGACGCATGGGGCGACCGTCTTGCCGCCGCGCTCGAAGGCGCGGGCGTTCGGCTCACCGGCGGCCGGCGGGCGGAGCCGACGACGATGGCGCGGGTGACAATCGCGGACGGTATCCCGAGCTATCGGTTCGAGCGCAGAGGCACGGCCGAGCGCATGGTGACGGAAGCGGCGTTGCACGCCGCGCTGCCCGAGGCGGCGGTGGCGGTCCACACCGGCTCGCTCACGCTGACAGATGGCGCCGATGCCGAGGTCTGGGAGGCGTTCTGCGCGGGCTGTTACCACGGCGGGCGCGTGGTCTCGCTCGATCCGAATGTACGGCTTTCGGTGGTCGAGAATGTCGAGGGCTACCGTGCGCGGCTCCTCAGGATGTGCGAGCGGGTGCATATCCTCAAGCTCTCGGACGAGGATCTCGCAGCCCTTCTGCCCGGACGGACACAGGCCGAGGCGCTGGCCGATCTGCGGCGGCTGAGTTCGGCGCGGCTCCTGGTGCTCACCGAGGGGGCGCGCGGCGCCCGTGCCTGGTACGGCGGGGCCGAGATCGCCGTGCCGCCCGCGCGGGTCGGCGCGCTTGTCGATACGGTCGGCGCCGGCGATACCTTCACCGCGACATTGCTGGCCGGTCTCGCCGCGCAGGGCGCGATGAGCCCGCAGGGGCTCGAAACACTCGACCGCGCGACGCTTGCGGCCCTGCTGCGGCGCGCGAGCGTCGCGGCGGCGCTCAACTGCGGGCGCGAGGGCTGCGATCCGCCGGGGGCGGCCGAGATCGACGCGGCGCTGGCTGCGGTCGGCGACAGGAAAGGATGAGGCGATGATCGACCTCTATATCGACAGCGCCGAGACATCGGCCTGGGCGGCGCTGATGCCTACCGGGCTGTTTTGCGGCATCACCACCAATCCGCTGCTCGCCCAGCGGGCGGGGCTCAGCTATCCCGCGATCGACTGGGGGCAGATGGCGCGGCGCGCGGCCGATCTCGGCGCGCGCGAGCTGCATGCCCAGGTCGCGGGGCCGGTCGCGGGCTGGGTCGATTTCGCCCAGGCGCTCTACGACCACGGGCGCGCGGCGGGGCTTCAGGCTGTCGTCAAGGTGCCGCTCAGCGAGGCGGGTATCCGCGCGGTGCCGGCGATCCGGGCGCTTGGCGGGCGGGTGCTGATGACGGCCGCCTACGACGCCAAGCAGATGTTCGTCGCCACCGGGCTCGGGGCCGATTACATCGCGCCCTATTTCGGCCGGATGCTGGAGCGGGGCCTGCCGGCTTATGAGGCGCTCGGGCAGATGCGCGCGATCGGGCTGGCGTCGGGGGCGCCGACCCGCATCCTCGTCGCCTCGCTGCGCGACACCGGCCAGATGGTCCGGCTCGCCGCCGAGGGGCAGGATTGCTTCACGCTCGCCCCCGGTGTCGCCCAAGCGCTTTTGTCCGATCCGCACACGGTGGCGGCGGTCGAGGAATTCGAGGCGGCGGCGGCTTCCTGAGCGGCGCGAGAGGGCGGCAATCTGTCCCTCCCGCCGGTCGCGACCGCCGTGCTAGGCTCGCGGGGGGCGTCACATCGGGGGCAAGCATGGTCAGTCGCGCGAGAGCTGCTGCAACGGGGGGCGGGCAATGAGCCGGGGCGTTCCGGTGCCCGATCCGCTCTGCCGGCTCGACGAGATCGCCGACGGCAAGGCGCGCGGGTTCGATCCGCTCGCGCAGGGGCGCGATACGATGTTCGTCGTGCGTCAGGGCGAGACGCTGTTCGGCTGGCGCAATTTCTGCCCGCATTACGGCCACGAACAGATGGCCTGGCAGAAGGACGGCTATCTCACCCATGACGGCGCGCGGATCGTCTGCGGCGCGCATGGGGCGGAATACGAGATCGACACCGGAATTTGCGTCGCGGGGCCCTGCGTCGGACGGCGGCTGATCGCGGTTCCGCTCGAATTGCGCGGCGGGGCGATTCACATTTCGGGCGGGTTCTCGCGCCGGCCGTAGCGCGGAACAGGGGGCCATCGTTTCCGCTCCGACGCCGATCCCTAAACTTCGAAACAAATCGCCACCGATCGATGCCGGTTTGCCGCAAAGGCTTTCCGTTCGTGCCCCACTGCGGCCCCAATTTCGGCAAACCATGACCATTGCAAGGAGAGGTTGGGTTTCGAGTGGCATGTATTGGCCCGGGGCGGGGCCAGGGGAAACAAAAATGGGATACGTCATGAAACAAGTCTTCCACCGCTTCGCGCGCGACGAGTCCGGCACCGCCACCGTCGAGTTCGTTCTCTGGCTGCCGATGGTGATGCTCGCCTTCGGTCTCACCGTCGATGTCAGCATGATCTTCCACAGCCAGAGCCAGGTGCTCCGGATCGTGCAGGACGCCAATCGCAACGCCTCGATCGGACGGCTGCGCACGCCGGCCGAAACCGAGGATTACGTCGAGGCGCGGCTGCAGGCCGCCTCGTCCGGGGCGCATGCCACCTCGTCGATCAGCGCCGGCGTCATCTCCACCACGGTCACCTACCCGGCCCGCGACTTCCAGATCGTCGGCTTCTTCAGCCAGTTCAACGATCTCCAGATCACGGTGAATTCCGAGCACCTGCTCGAAGACTGGGGCGCATGATGCCCGCACATATCCGGCCCACCGAAGGGCCGCTTCGGGCCGAGGACGGCGCGATCACGGTGTTCGGCCTGTTCATCTTCGTCGCCGTCCTGATGATCGCGGGCCTCGCGCTCGACGTGTCCAATGCCTACCGTATCCGCACCCAGCTCCAGGTCGCCGGCGACGCGGCCGGGCATGCGGCGCTGGTGGCGCGCGAGTTCAACTCGCCCTCCGTGGCGATCGCGACGGCGCTCGAGATCGCGCATGCCAACATGCCGTCAGGCGATCACAACAGCTCGCTCAGGGCAGAGGATATCGTGTTCGGCCATTGGGACGGCGATACCGGCTCGTTCGAGGCCGATCCGAATGCTTTCGACGCCGTTCTGGTCAACACCGGACGTTCGCAGGACCGGACCAATTCGGTCTCGACCTATCTGCTCCGCTTTGCCGGAATCACCGCGCTCGACGTGCGCCGGCAGACGGTGTTCGAGACCTACCGGCCGACCTGTCTCAAGGAAGGTCTGGTGGGCGAGGAAGAGGTCTTCGTCAATTCGGGCAACGTCTTCGTCAACGGCTTCTGCGTTCATTCCAACGACCGCGTCGGGATGTCGAACAACAACGAGTTCGAGCCGGGCACGATCGTGTCGATGCCCGATATCCGCAGCCTGGACATTCCCGACAACGGGCTCGAATCGAACGACGGTCTCGCAGCCGCACTGCGCGACGGATCGTACCGGCTGCGCATTCTTCAGCGGGTGCGCGACATCATCGACGGTGTGCAGAACCCGAACTCGGTCTATTACCCCGACTACATCCACAGTTCGATCCCGATCCATCTGAACCGGAACGACAAGCTCGACGAAGACGCGTTCGAAGAGCACCGGATCCATCGCATCGAGTGCATGGCGTCGAACCAGAAGACCCAGATTCACGCCGACACCGTGCTCAAGAACGTGGTGATCTGGACCAATTGCGAATTCATGTTCGGCCAGGGCGTGGTGCTCGAAAACGTGGTGATCGTAAACGAGAGCACGTCGGCGAAGTCGTTCAACGCCGCCTCCGGCGTGCAGATCGGCAAGGACGACGATTGCGCCGCCGGCGGCGGTGCGCAAATCGTGACCCTTGGCGGCATCCAGATCCCGGCGCAGCTCATGATGTACGGCGGTCAGATGATCGCGGTGGGCGACGTCTCGTTCGAGGCCGAGGCCGAGGGGATCGAGGGCGCCTCGATCGTGTCGGGCGGCGAGATCATCGGCAGTTCCGGCGGGCGGCTCGGCTTCTGCGCCGGCAACGGGATGGAAGACAACTTCGAAGCCGAGTACTTCCGTCTCGCCTATTGAGCCGTCGCGGGGCCACATCCGTGGCCCCGATTGCGCCTTGCTCCCAAGCGGGATGTGGCCTATAGAGCGCGCGTCGACAAGGGCGCCAAAGCCCGGGGAACACGAGCAGGCAGGGTCGGGGAACCGGCCCTCTTTGTTTTCCCGGGGCGTGGCGCGTGACCAGACCCAGAACCCGATGAAAGACCGGCGGAGACAACCGCCCGGCCCGAAAAGCACTTTGAAGGAAACAGATACCGCATGTGCGCTAAAGCGACCATGGAGGAATTCGAAGCCCTCCTGAACGAAAGCTTCGAAATCGACACGCCCGAGGAAGGGTCTGTCGTCAAAGGCAAGGTCATCGCCGTCGAGGCGGGGCAAGCCATCATCGACGTCGGCTACAAGATGGAAGGCCG
>JAGRMO010000073.1:4476-15398 GCA_020441205.1 Maritimibacter sp. | reverse complement strand
CTCTATCCGCCGGTGCCGATGATGGTACGCGAAGCGGCGCGCGATGAGCGGCTGCGTGACCGCGCGGTGAGGCGGGGCGCGCAGATCGTGCTGAGCCCCTGGCACTTGCACCGCCACGAACGGCTGTGGCACGCGCCCGACGCCTTCGACCCCGCGCGCTTTGCCACCGACAATGGCCGCGTCTGCCTGCGCGAGGCCTATATTCCGTTCTCGGCGGGCCCGAGGGTCTGCACCGGCGCGGGTTTCGCCATGGCCGAAGGGCCGCTCCTGCTCGCGATGATCCTGCGCGACTTCCGGGTCGCGCCGGTGGCGGGGCGCGACGCGATGCCGGTGGCGCATCTGACGGTGCGGGGCCGGGACGGGATCTGGCTGAAGGTCACCCGGCGGGGGGCTGGGTGACGCGGGCTATTCCGCCCAGTCGGGCTTGCGCTTTTCGATGAAGGCCTGGATGCCCTCGGCGGTGTCGCGTTCCATCATGTTCTCGGCCATCACCGGCCCGGCCAGGCCATAGGCGGCGGCGAGCGGCAGGCCGAGCTGGCGGTAGAACCCGTCCTTGCCGAGCTTGACCGCGACCCCGAGCTTCGAAGCGGCGACCTGGGCCAGCGCCATCGCCGCGTCGGTGAGCTGTGCCTCCGGCACCACCCGGTTGACGAGCCCGACCGCCACGGCGCGCTCGGTGTCGATGAACTCGCCGGTCACCGCCATCTCGAACGCGACCTTCGCCGGCACCGCGCGCGACAGCGCCACCGCCGGCGTCGAACAGAACAGCCCGAGGTTGACCCCGTTCACTCCGAACCGCGTGCCTTCGGACGCGACCACCATGTCGCAGCTCGCCGCGAGCTGGAGGCCGGCGGCGGTGGCGAGCCCGCGCACCTCGGCGATCACCGGCTGGGGCAGGGCGGGGATCCGCGCCATCACCCCGCCGCAGCGGGCGAACAAGGCGTCGTAATAGCTCCGCCCGCCATCGGGATCGTTGCGGTGGCCCTGCATCTGTTTGAGATCGTGTCCGGCCGAGAACGCCTTGCCGTTGGCCGCGATCACCACCGCGCGGATCGTCGCGTCCGCCGCCAGCGCGTCGAACGCCTCCTCCAGCGCGCCCAGCATCGTTTCCGACAGCGCGTTGAGGCTGCCCGGGCTGTTGAGCGTGAGCCGCGCCACCGCGCCGGAATCCTCGCGGAGCAGAATCGGCTGGTCCATCTTGTCCTCCTCCTCGGATTTCGGCCACGATAGGCGCAGCGCACGAGAGGGGAAAGCCATGCAGCTGAAAATGGGGCTCGACGAGTTGCGGGCCTTCCTCGACGCCGACTTCCCGCAGGTGGCGGAGGATTTCGAACTGCTCGACGTCAGCCCGATGCATCTGGTGATGCGCGCATTGGTGCACGACCGGCACCTGAGGCCCGGCGGCACCGTCTCGGGGCCGACGATCTTCGCGCTGGCCGACGTCGCCATGTATCTCGCGATCCTCGCGATGATCGGACCCGAGGCGCTGGCGGTGACGACGAACTCGTCGATCGACTTCATGCGCAAACCCGCGGCCGGGGCCAACCTGCGTGCCGAAGCGCGGCTTCTGAAGCTCGGCAAGGCGCTCGCGGTGGGCGACGTGCTGATCTATTCGGAGGGTGGCGACGCGCCGGTGGCGCGCGCCTCGCTGACCTATTCGATCCCGCCCGGGGGCCGCCCGCCTGCGGCGCATTCGTCGCCTTGACCGCGCCCGCGCCGGGGCCGAAAGCAGGACAGACCGACCCGCACGAAGGAGGGCAGACGATGCAGGACCAGACCGAACCGAGGCTCAAGCACTTCCCGATCACCTTCTTCGCCATCGTCATGGGGCTGATGGGGCTGACGCTCGCGCTCCATGCCGCGGCCCCGGTCAGTCCGCTCGCGGGCTCCGCCGGCCGGGCGGTGCTGTGGATCGGCATCGCCGCCGCCGCCGCGATCGCCGCCACCTACCTCGCCAAGGCGCTGCGCTACCCCGGCCAGGTCGCCTGGGAATGGCGCCACCCGGTGCGGCTCGCCTTCTTTCCGACCATCACCATCTCGCTCCTGCTCATGGCGACCGCGCTCGCGGCCGAACACCAGGCGCTGGCGCGCACCGTCTGGCACGTGGGCGTGGTGGGGCAGGGGCTGCTCACCGTCGCCGTCATCAACGGCTGGATCAGCCACCGCTCGTTCGAGGTGGGCCACCTCACGCCCGCCTGGTTCATCCCCGCCGTTGGCAATGTCATCGTGCCGGTCGCCGGCGCCGAGTTCGGCTATATCGAGACCTCCTGGGCCTTCTTCGCCGTCGGCATGATGTTCTGGGGCGTGCTGCTGACCCTGGTGATGAACCGGCTGATCTTCCACGATCCGATCCCGGCCCGGCTGTTCCCGACCATGGTGATCCTGATCGCGCCCCCGGCCGTCGCCTTCGCCGCCTACGTCAAGATGACCGGCGGCGTGGTCGACGGGTTCGCCAGGGTGCTGATCTACATCGGCTATTTCTTCGCCGTGCTGGTGGTGGCCGAGCTGCCCCGGCTGGTCAAGCTGCCGTTCGCGCTGAGCTGGTGGGCGCTGACTTTCCCGCTCGCCGCCCTCTCGGTCGCGAGCTTCCTCTTTGCCCGGCTCGAACACACCGCCTTGCACCAGTTCGTCGCCGTCGCGCTGCTCGTGGTGCTGATCGTCGCCGTGATCGTGCTGGTGCTGCGCACCGCCCTCGCCATCGTCCGGGGCGAGATCTGCCGGCCGGAATAGGCACCCCAAAAAAAGGGGCCGGGATGAACCCGGCCCAGGAAGAGGTCAGCACGCCCCCAAGAGGGCAGGCTGACGGGGATCAGTCGCGCCAGAACGGCAGGGCCGCCTCGCGCCAGGCCTCCTCGGGGGTGAGGCCGATATCCTTGAGCTGGTCGGCATTGAGGCGGTCGAGCGCCTGTCGGGTTCGGGCGCGCCGGGACCATTTCGTCACCACCACCGCGACGCGCAGGGCAAGCTCGGCCATCGCCGGCAGCGGCATCTGCGTTTCGAGATAGGTGAACCGGCCGTGCCGGATCGCGGGATCATGGTCCATCTTGGCCTCCTGAGATTGTATTGGTACAATGTGTTGCGTTTTTCGCAGATAATTGATACAAAGCCAGAGCGTACCGACACAATGGAAATATTGTAATGGATACAATTCTGCGCGACGCGATGGAAACGGGCGAGGGGCCGAAATATCGGCGCCTGCTCGCCGGGCTCAAACAGGCGATCGACGACGGCGAACTCGTGGCCGGAGACAAGCTGCCCCCGGTGCGCGACCTCGCCTGGAAGATCGGCGTGACCCCCGGCACGGTCGCGCGCGCTTTCACGCTGCTCGCCGAGACCGGACGGGTGCAGGCCGAGGTCGGGCGAGGCACCTTCGTGACCGACCCGGGCGCGCGGCAGGTCCCGGCCCCGGCCCGTTCCCCGGTCGCGGCCCCGGATGCGCGGGCTGCGGCATCGGCCTGGCGCACCCGCGCGCCCGAGGCGATCCAGCCGCTCTATGTCGAGATGCCGGCGGAGGACGATGTGTTCTTCGCCCCGCGTCTGGCCGATCTGGGCCAGATCGCACTGGTGCGCGAAGGTCTGCGCCGCGCCGCCGAGGCGCCGGTGGAACAGCTCCTGGCCTACCCGACCTTCGCGAGCCACGCCGCGCTGCGCGAGGCGGTGCTGGCCTGGGTGCCAGACGATCTGCGCGCGGGGGTCACCACCGAACAGGTGGTGCTGACCAATGGCGGCCAGAACGCCAATCTTCTGGTGCTGCAGGCGTTGTTGTTCGATGCCCCGCCGGTGCTGCTGACCGAAGACCTGACCTATACCGGCGTGTTGCGCGCGGCCGAACTGCTGGGCGCCCGGGTGTTGCCGATCCCGATGGACGAGGAAGGCGCCCGGCCCGACGCCCTGGAAGCGGCGGCGCGCGAACATGGCGCGCAGGTGTTCTTCACCATGCCCGAGGCGCAGAACCCGACCGCGCGCACCACCTCGACCCGGCGCCGCGTCGCCATCGCCGAGATCGCCGACAGGCTGGGGATCGACGTGATCCAGGACGATTGCTACCGGCTCGGCCCGCCGACCGGCCCCTCGTACCGCGCCCTCATGCCCGAGCGCGGCTGGTACCTCTCGTCGCTGTCGAAGGCGATCTCGCCGGCGCTGAGGGTCGGCTTCGCCGTAGCCCCTGAAGCCGCCGTGACCCGCCTGCGCCGGGTGGTCGACACCAATTTCTACGGCCTCGCCCGCCCGATGGCCGACGTCGCCGCCCATGTGCTGACCCATCCCGACACGCCCGCGCTGGTCGAGGCCGCGCGCGTCCACATGGCAGGCTACGTCCGCGCCGCCGTCAATGCCCTTGGCCGGTTCGACATCGGCTGGGACGAGAACATTCCCTTCCTCTGGTTGCGTCTGCCGCGCGGCTGGCGCGAGGCGGCCTTCGTCCAGGCGCTGGCCGGAATCGGGATACGGGTGCGCCCCGGCTCGGATTTCGTCGACCGCGACGCCCGCGCGGTCAACGCGGTGCGGATCTCGGTCAACGGCCAGATGCCGCTCGAGCGCTTCTCGGGCGCGATGCAGCGCATCGCCCAGCTGCTCGACCACCCGCCGGAACGCTCGATGGCCTGAGGTCAGGGGTGATTGGACTGGGGTAAAATAATACCGCAATCGCAACGCATTGATTTAACGTGTTTTTGTCGGAAAACTAGCGCTTGACTGCGCGCGCGAAATCACTAGAACCGGCGCATCCGAAACCCCGAAGATGGGCCGAAACCGATGAAAACCTTTTCTGCTACCCCGGCAGACATCGACAAGAAATGGATCGTGATCGACGCCGAAGGCGTCGTGCTCGGCCGTCTCGCCTCGATCGTCGCCATGCGCCTGCGCGGCAAGCACAAGCCGAGCTACACCCCCCACATGGATTGCGGCGACAACGTCATCGTGATCAATGCCGACAAGGTGCAGCTCACCGGCAAGAAACGCTCCGACAAGCTGCATTACTGGCACACCGGCTTCCCGGGCGGGATCAAGAACCGCACCGCCGGTCAGATCCTCGAAGGCGACTACCCCGAGCGGCTGCTGACCCTCGCGGTCAAGCGCATGCTGCCGGGCAACCGCCTGAGCCGCAAGCAGATGTCGAACCTGCGCATCTACGGCGGCGCCGAGCATCCGCACGAGGCCCAGAGCCCCGAAGTGCTCGACGTCAAGTCGATGAACAAGAAAAACTCGCGTGAGGGCTGAACATGGCTGAAGAGATCAAATCGCTCGAAGAGCTGAACTCGGTCGTCGAAGGCACCGCCGCCGTGGTCAATGAAGACAGCTTCGCCCCGCGCGAGCCGGTGCGCGACGCGCTCGGCCGCTCCTACGCCACCGGCAAGCGGAAAGACGCGGTCGCCCGCGTGTGGATCAAGCCGGGCTCCGGCAAGGTCACCGTTAACGGCAAGGAAATGGACAAGTACTTCGCCCGCCCGGTGCTGCAGATGATCCTGCGCCAGCCGTTCCAGGTGGCCGGAGTCGTCGGCGAGTTCGACGTCTATGCCACCGTCAAGGGCGGCGGCCTCTCGGGCCAGGCCGGCGCGGTGAAGCACGGCATCTCGAAGGCGCTGCAGCTCTACGAGCCGAGCCTGCGCTCCGCGCTGAAGGCCGCGGGCTTCCTTACCCGCGACAGCCGCGTGGTCGAGCGCAAGAAGTTCGGCAAGCGCAAGGCGCGCCGGAGCTTCCAGTTCTCGAAGCGCTGAGGCGGTTACAGCTTCAACGAAAGGGCCGTCCCGCGGGGCGGCCCTTTTCTGTTGCGGGCCCATGGGCCATCCACTATATCCGCCCCACGACGACACGTCGCAGGCACCCGTAGCTCAGCTGGATAGAGCGCTGCCCTCCGAAGGCAGAGGCCAGGGGTTCGAATCCCTTCGGGTGCGCCACCTTCCGGCAGCTTTCAGGACGACCGAGGCGCGCTGCGGGAGCGGGGTCGTCAGGGCGTCAGTTTCGAGATCAAACGGTAGGTGTTGCGCTCGCTGATGCCGAGGATCGCGGCCACCGTCTTGCGGTTGCCGCCGTGACGGTCGAGCAGGAGCCTGAGATAGGCTTCGCGCAGATCGTCGAGCGTCGGTTCCTCGTCGAAGCGCAGCACCACGCCCGCGTCATCGCCGCCGGCGTCGCGGCCGCGGAGGCGGGCGCCGACGAACACATGCTCGGGCAGGATCTGCGCCGTCGCGCCGGAGACGATCACGCCGCGCTCGATCGCGTTGCGCAATTCGCGCACGTTGCCGGGCCAGTCATAGGCGGTGAGCATCTCGAGGGTCTCGGGCGCGAGCTCTTTCTCGGTGCCGCGCTGGAAGCTGCGGTTGTCGAGAAAATAGCGCGCGAGCGCCAGCGTGTCGCGCCCGCGGCTGCGCAGCGAGGGCACGCGGATGCGGAAGGCGTTGATCCGGAAGTAGAGCTCGGAGCGGAACTCGCCGCGCGCCACCATCGCGAGCAGGTCGTGGCTGGTGCCGAGCAGGATCCGCGCATTGGTCGAGACATCGGCAGCGCCGCCGAGCCGCCGGAACGTGCCGGTCTCGAGCACCCGGAGCAGACGGCTCTGCAGGGCTGGCGACACCTCGGCGATGTCGCTGAGATAGATCGTGCCCTGATCGGCCAGTTCGAGCATCCCCTCGCGCCGGCTCTCGGCCCCCGGGAACGCGCCCTTCTCATGGCCGAACAGCTCGGACACCAGACTGTTTTCCTGCGACGGATCGCAATCGACCGCGACGAAGCGGCCGTCCGAGCGCTCGCTCGCCTCGTGGATCGAGCGGGCCACGAGCTCCTTGCCGGTGCCGGATTCGCCCTCGATCAGCACCGTCGGCGCGGCCCGCGCATAGAGGTCGATGAGCTGGCGCATCTCCTCCATCTCGGGGCTGTCGCCGATCAGCGAGCTGCGCAGCGCGCGCCGCGCCTGCTGCTGCCAATAGGTGACGTCGCGCTGCAATTCGGCCGTGGCGAAGGCGCGCTCGACCGCGAGCTCCAGCGCGCCGTGGCTCACCGGCTTGACCAGATAATCGCTGGCCCCGGTCCGCACCGCCTTCACCGCCTGATCGACCGCGCCATAGGCCGTCATGGTGATGACCGGCACCCGGGGCGCGAACTCGACGAGCAGTTCGAGCCCGTTGCAATCGGGCAGCCGGATATCCATCAGCACCAGATCGGGTGCGGCGCTTTCGATCAGCGTGCGGGCCTCGCGCCCGGTGGCGGCCCCCGTCACCTCGTAGCCGAGCCGCTGCAGATGCGCGACGAGGAGCGTGTTGAGGCTCGCGTCGTCCTCGATCACCAGAATGCGCTTGGAATGGCTCTGGGTCATGCGCTGCCTGTCCCCGCGTTGGGCAAGTCGATGGTGAAACAGGTGCCGACCCCGGGCTCGGAGGTGAACCGCAGACTGCCGTTCGCCGCCTTCACGATCGAGGCGCAGATCGCGAGACCGAGGCCGCGCCCGTGCGAGCCGTCGGCCCGACGGGTCCAGAACGGCAGAAGAATCTTGGGCTGGTCGCGTTCGGGGATGCCGACGCCGTTGTCTTCGACCTCGAGCCGGACGATCTCGCCCAGCGCCCGGGTCGAGAGGCGCAACACGCCGCCGTCGGGCTTGGCGTAGAGCGCGTGGATCGCGTTGAGCGCGAGGTTGAACACCAGATTGCGCATGTCGCTGTCGCGGGTCAGCACCCGGGGCGCGGCCGGGTCGAGGTCGAGCCGGATCGACACGCCGGTCTGCCCTGCCTCGAACGACAGGAGCGCCGCCGTGTCGCGCACCGCGGCGTTGATGTCCACGAGCTCCGGCTCGATCTGCGGCAGCGCGGTCAGCCTCAGCAGGCTCTCGGTGATCGCCCGGCAATTGGCGATCTCGGTCTCGGCGATCTGCATGTATTGCATCGCCTCGTCCGACAGCGTTTCCCGCGACTTGATCGAGCGTAGCACGAGGTTGATCGACGACAGCGGGTTGTGCACCTCATGCGCGATGCCGGCGGCGAGGCTGCCCATTTCGGCCAGCCGCTGCTTCTGCGAGATCGACAGATCGGTTTCGAGATCGCGGATCGACTCGACCACGCAGCGTTGTTCGCGCCCCTCGACCCTGAGCGCCACTTCCGCCGCCGAGACCTCGACGGCGAACTCCGCCCCCGCCGCGTCGACATGCTGGTGGCTGCAGGTGAGATCGCCGCCCGTCTGCCTCAGGATCGTCTCGACCGGACAGCTCACCAGCGTCGAGATGCAGGGCGCGTTGCGCCGGTGCGAGGAAGCATAGCAATACTGGCCCACCACCTCGCCGGGCGCCGCGCCGATCTGCCGGCAATAGGCCTTGTTGGCCATGACGATGCGGAACCCGGGGTCGATCACCCGCACCCCGTCTGGGATCGCGTCGATCAGCGTTTGCAGCGAGCCATGGGCCGCCTGCAGCTCGGAGACATTGGCCTCCAGCCGGTCGGCCATCTCGTCGAACCGCGCGCCGAGCTGGGCGAGCTCGTCCTGTCCGCGCGCCCCGGTGCGCACCGAGAGATCGCCGGCGGCCAGCGCGCCGGTGGTGGCGGAAAGCTGTTTGAGCCGGCCGAGGATCAGCCGGTGCGTCGCGGCCCAGAGCCCCGCTTCGAGCAGCACCAGCACCGCCACCCCGAGCAGCGCCAGCATCGCCGCGCTCCGGCGCACCGTGGCGCGCACGCCGGAAGAATCGTAATCGACGATCAGGAGCCCGTTGATCGGGTGGTCGGCCACCGCGCCGTGGCATTCATGGCAGCGCGCCTGGTTGCGCACCGGGTTGATGCTGCGCAGCACCTCGCGCCCGTCGTCGAGCGTGAGAAACGCGGTGTGCTTGTCGCCGGTGCTCACCGCGCGGTCGAAATTGCCGTCTTCGAGCGTGTCGAAAAGCCGGCCCGGATAGGACGAGAACCGGATTTCGCCCGCCGGGTTGGCGATCATCACCCCGGTGACGTTCTCCTGCGCCCCGAGTCGGGCGACGATATCCTGCAGCCCGTCGAGATCGCGCTTGATCATCGCGTTCTCGAGCGCCGCCTGCAGCAGCATGTTCACGTTGAGCGAGGCCGCCTCGTGGGCGTCGAGGATGCTGCTGCGGTACTGGCCGGAGACGAGGACCAGAAACAGGCCGGAGGCGAGCAGGATGAGGAAAGCCGCGACCAGCGCGAGCTGACGCTGGAGGCTGCGCCCCGCCCAGCGCGCGACGCCGTGCCAGGGGCGCGCGGTGCTCATGGCAGAACCTGGAACAGCTTCTTGTGATGCCCGCCCTGGCGGCAGACCGGGCAGAGGCCATGCCCGTGCCCCGCGGCTTCGGGCATGTGCACCCGGGCGCCGCAACCGTCACAGACCCAGCTCCGCAAACCGATACTCCCGACCCCCTTCGCCATCGTCGCGAGCTCTATCGCGGAAGCTGCGCAGACTTCGCCGCAGAGCCCGCAGGCATCGCAGGCCGCTGGGTGGCAATCATAGGCTTCGGCCCCATCGCCGTCCTTGATCAAAATCAGCACGTCGCCCGGGCAGACCCGCAGGCAGGCGTCGCAACCGGTGCAGAGCGCCGGGTCGATCACCGGGACGGCGGCGAACAGCGCGTCGGGCCGGGCGGCATTCACCGCCTGGAGCGCGGCGAGGGCCGGCGGCGCTTCGGGCGCGGAATCGGCGGCCTGGAACGGCCGACGCCGCGCCTCGACCCGCGCCGCCTCGTCGAACAGATCGCAGAGCGCCCGGCCCGCCTCGGAGCGCGTGGGCGCCTCCCGCAGCCGCATCGCGGGCAGTCCGCGCGAGGCGAGAAGCGCGCCGAACGCGTCGAGGGCGGCGTACCAGACCGGATCGGTGCCGCCGTCGAGCGCCAGCACCCGCCGGAGCCCGTCGACATGGGCGGCCGCGAGCGCCTCAAGCGCCTCGATCCACGAACGGGGCGCGGGCCCCTCGGCGGCCGTCGGCGGCAGAACCAGCACGCCGTCGCGCACCAGCGGGCCGATGCGGCTTCGCTCCATCGTGCTCACCAGCTCTCGGCCACCCCCGGCACGAAGGGGGCGTCTTCCGGCGCCGGGGCGAGCGCGCCTTCCGCCGGCAGCGGCGCACGGACCGCGCGCGGCCGGCCGGTGATGCCTTCGAGGCAGGACCTGAGCTCTTCGAGATAGGCAAGGGTGAGCTGCATGAGCCCGGCGTACACCGGCTGGCGCACCCGGCTCGCGGCACGCTCGCAGAACTCCGGTACCCAAGGCAATACGTGCAGATCGAGGAACCGCCCGGCATCGCCCGCCGCGACCGGCCCGCCGAGCCGGCACAGATGGGCGACGAACTGCAGCTCGTGCACCAGGTGGTCGTCGGCCCGCACCCGCCAGTTGGGCACGCTGACGCCGTAATGGTCGTACCAGTCGCGCACATCGAACATCGGCATCTGCCGTTCGAGCCTCTCCTCGGTGAGCCAGACCGAGCCGTTTGGCGCGACCCGGAAGCCATGCGTGAGATAGAGATCGGCGAAATCGGCCGCGAGTTCGTCGAGCGCATCTTCGGTCGGTTCGGCCCCGAGCGCCGAGACCGCCGCCGCGAGCCCCGCCGCCGCCGCCCGGCCTTCCGCCGTCGACAGGAGCGCGCCGAGGCCGCGGATCGCATCGTGGCGGGCGAGCTCTTCGATGAGGTCGCGCTCGAACTCGCGGTCGTGCAGCCGGATCAGGATGTCGAGCCCGTCCGCGAGCCGGGCGAGCCGGTGGTCGTCGGCCTCGACATGCGCCGCCGCCGCCTCAGTCATGGCCGCTCTCCGGGAGCCCCTTCGAATGCGGCACGAAGCGGATCGAGGGGTTGGTGAGCTCGGGGTCGGCCATCGAGCGCACCTGGCGCACCACCGCGTCGTTCGGGCCCACCGCCTTGGTCTCGTAGCTGCCATCGGCGATCTGATCGATCGGGCCGACGTCGAGCACCCGCATCATGCAGGCCGACACGCAATAGGGTTTGCG
>JAGRMO010000073.1:0-4402 GCA_020441205.1 Maritimibacter sp. | reverse complement strand
GCGCCGAACGGGCAGGCCGCCTCGCATTTGCGGCAGCCGATGCAGAGCGTCGAGTCGATGTCGACCACGCCATTGTCCTGGCGCTTGAAGATCGCGCCGGTCGGGCAGGCCGGCAGGCAGGCCGGCTCGGCGCAATGGTTGCACGACATGTTGATCTTGAACGCGAAGACCTCGGGGTAGGTGCCGCCCTCGACATACTGCACCCGGCGGAACCGCGGTCCGGCCGAGAGCCCGTTCTTGTCCTTGCAGGCCATCTCGCAGGCCCGGCAGCCGATGCAGTCGACGTTGTTGTGGACGAAGCCCATCTGCAAGTCGGGCACCACCGGCACATAGGTCTGGCGTTTCATCCGGGCGACGTTGTCGCGAATGCGCTGCTTGTCGATTTGGTTGGCCATCTCGTCACATCCTCACAGATCGCGGCGGAACACGTGCGACCGCGCCGTCGACAGCTGGTCCCACCCGGGCCGGTGGCTGAGCTCCGACTTCTTCACGTTGCACAGCACGGTGTTGTAGGCGAAGGCGCCGGCGGGCGAGGGATCGTCCTTGGTCAGGAAATCCGGGTTGCCCGAGCGGTCGACACCATTCTCGTCGATGTCCATCCAGGCCCCCTCGTGCAGCACCACCACGCCGGGCATGCAGCGCTCGGTCACGTAGACCGGCGTCACCACCTTGCCCCGGTCGTTCCAGCATTCGACGATATCGCCGGTCTGGATGCCCAGCTTGCGCGCGTCCGAGGCGTTCATCGTCGTCTCCTGGCTGAAGGTCTCGCGCAGCCAGGGGATGTTGTTGAAGATCGAATGCGTCCGCCAGCGCGGATGCGGGCTGATCATGTGGAACGGGAATTTCTCGGTCAGCGGATGGTTGAGGCTCTCCCAGGGCTCGATCCACTTCGGGATCGCCGGGATAGGGTAGCCGTATTGGGTGCGGGTCCAGTCCGGCGTCTGAGCGAGCGTGGTCGAGAAGATCTCGATCTTGCCCGACGGCGTGTCGAACGGCATGCCCTGCTCGATCTGCGCCCGGAACGCCACATGCGGCTCGGCGAAGGTGAACTTGTAGACCCCGCGCGCCTTGAACGTCTCCCAATCCCACTCGACATGCTGGTGATCCTGCACCTTGTGCCACCAGTCGACGAGATAGGCCTCGTCGACCGCGTCGGGGTACTCGAAATAGTCGCGCCCGGCCTTCGGGTTGTAGCGCTCGCCGAAGCCGAGCCGGTAACCCAGTTCGGTGAACACCTGGAAGTCGGACTTGCTCTCGCCCATCGGCTCGATCACCTTCGGCCGATGGATGTAGTAATGCCCCTTGTACCAGGGCAGCGCCACGTCGTGCCGCTCGAAATGGGTGGCGATCGGCAACAGGTAATCGGCCCAGATCCCGGTGGGGGTGATGGTCGAGTCCATGCACACCAACAGGCTCTCGCCCTCGCCGTAGCTGTCGAGCTTGCGGATCGCCTGGATCTCCTTGTTGATGTTGGTGAGCTGGTTGAGCCAGTCCGAACCCTGCCAGAAGATCCCGCGGATGTTCGGGATCACCCCGTCGAGCCCGTCGTTGCGCGGCCACAGCCCGATCTCCTCGCGCGCGACATTGGGGTAGTTCAGCACCGTATGCGCCCAGCGGTCGGACTTGATCGCCGAGAACCAGATATTGGCGTTCTCGTCGTAGGGATAGGCGACACCCTCGGCATGCCAGGCCTTGCCGACCCCCTCGGCGCAACCGCCGAGCACGCCGATATTTCCGGTCATCGCCTGCAGCGCCGCCGCCATCCGGTTGTATTGCTCGCCGTAAGCGTTGCGCCCCGGCGCCCAGCTCGCCTTGAGCGCGGCAGGCTTGGTCGTGGCGTACATCTCGGCGAGCTTCTTGATGTCGTCAGCCGAGACGCCGCAGATCTCGGCCGCCCAGTCCGGCGTCTTCGCCACCCCGTCCGAATTGCCCGAGATGTAATCCCAGAAGCTTTCCTGGCCCTGCGCCCAGTCGGGCATCGTGCCCGGGTCCATCCCCTGGACGAAACGGTCGATGAACGCCTGATCCTGCCAGCCGTTGTCCCAGATGTGATAGGCCATGCCGGCCATCATCGCGGCGTCGGTATTGGGCCGGATCGGGATCCACCAGGCGTCGTAGGCGGACGCGCTGTCGGTGTACTGCGGATCGACCAGCACGAACTTGCAGCCGCGTTGCTTGGCCATCCGCATGTAATAGAACGTGTTGCCGCCGTGGAACGTGTAGGCCGGGTTCCAGCCCNCCACATGATGATGAGCTTGGAATGGGCGTAGGCGTCGTCCTCGTTGCCGTCCTCGATCGTGCCGAAGGTGGTGCGGCTCGAAAACGTCGTGCCCTGATAGGAGGGGACCGACCAGCTCGACGTCCGGCACCCGAACATCCCGAGGAAGCGGCCGAGCAGCCCCTCGATCTGGTCGGATTTGTGCAATACGCCGTAGGAGGCACCGGCGTAGGACTGGTCGAGCAGAGCGGTCGGTCCGTAGGTGTCGCGCAGGTGGACCATGCGCTCGGCGATCTCCGAGAGCGCCTGATCCCAGGAAACCCGCTTGAACTTGCCTTCGCCGCGCGCGCCCACCCGCTTCATCGGGTAGAGCAGCCGCTCGGGCGAATAGAGCCGGAGCCGGTAGGAGCGGCCGCGCAGGCACCCCCTCAGCTGCGGCTTCTCGAACGTATCGGTGCCGTAGGCGTCGCCCTGGTAGGAGCCGTTGTCGGTCGACAGACGGACGATCACGTCGCCCTTCTTGTGCGCCACCAGCATGTGACGCGAGCCGCAATTGTGGGCACAGCTCGTCACCACCGTCTCAAGCTCGTCGTCGGTCGGATAGGGCTCGTAGGCGAAGGCCTGCGCCTCGCGGGCTCCGGCACCGATCACCAGCGAGGTGCCGGCCAGCGCCGCCGAGGTCTTCAGGAACGCCCGCCGCGAACGGTCGGCAACGACGTCGGTTTCGGTATCGGTCAGGTCTTTCATCGTGTCGTCCTCATTCCGTCGCTGCGGGCAGGGCATAGTCGGGGTCGCTCTCGGTCGGCCGGTCGAGCGCCCAGTCGGGCACCTCGCGGCCCACCATGTCGTCCATCAGCGGCCAGGCATGGCGCGGGTAGGGGTAGGAGACCCGGTACCAGGCCCGCCCGCCGTGGCAGCCGTAGCAACTGTCGGACGAGCCGGCGCGGGCGTATTCCTCGATATTGAGCGCGTTCAGGTAGCTCACCCGGTGGCGCTCGGTCCGGTAGCTCTCGGCATGGCACGACATGCAGCCGTTCGGCGCTTCGGCCCATTCCATGTCTTCGCGGATCTCGTGCCAGGGGCCGGGTAGCGCCATGATGTTCTCCGGGTCCGGCATCGCGCCGTGGCAGCGCAGGCAGGTCTCGGTCGGGTTGACCATCTTGCGCAGGGTGAACTCGGGCGTCGGCGGGGCCTCGAAGGCGGCGCGCGTCGGCACCATGTCGGGGCTTTCCTCGCGCGGATCGTTGCCCTTGTGGCAGAACACGCAGTCGAGGTTCATCACCGTCTTGGCGTAGTCGCTTTCGAGATGGCGCCAGTGGAAACTCTGCTGCGGGCCTTCGTAGGTGTCGAGCGTCTGGTACCAGGCGAGCGTCGCGTCGGCCGGCACGCCGGCGGGCGAAGCCTCGCGGGGCGGGCTTTCGAGGATCTCCTGGTGGCAGACGAGGCATTCCTCGTTCGACGCCTCGGCGATCGCCGGCGGGAAATGGATTGGATGGTAGCGCGCGCGCTCGTAGTCGAGCGTCGGCACCAGCGTTTCGAGCGCGGCCACCTTGGCGATGATCGCCTGAAGCTCGTCTTCCGTGCGCTCCGGCGGGTTGGCGTAGACCACGCCCTCGGGCCAGGGCACCTCGTCGTAGACGATTTCCTCGGACGCGTCCGTCTGCGGCGCCGCGCTTTCGGCAGCGGTGGTATCGGCGGCGGCGAGACCCAGTTCGGCGGGGCTGCGCGGCGTGGCCGATTGCTGGCCGAGATAGGCGATGACGTTGGCCACGTCCTCGGCCTTCTTCAACCCCGCGAAGCTCATCGTCGTGCCGGGCACCACATCCTTGGGCTTGGCGAGATAGGCGGTGAGCACTTCGACGGTCCAGGGTTCGCCGGCCCGCGCACGCATCGCGTCCGAATAGCCGAACCCCTCGACCGAGGCGGCGGGGCGGTCGATCACGTCCCAGAGGCCGGGTCCGGTCTTGCTGGCCGCGCCTTCGCTCGCCTCGTGGCAGGATTTGCATTTCTTGAACACCGCTTCGCCGGCCGCGGCCGAGACGGCGACGACCGCTTCGGGCGCGGCGGCGGGGTCCGCGGGCGGGGCGGCCTACCTGGTCTATCTCGGCGTGCGCCTGTGGCGGTCGCAGCCGCGGCTGCCGGATACCGGGGATGTCGCCGCGGCGCCGGCGCGAGGCATCTTCG
>JAGRMO010000072.1:12495-17998 GCA_020441205.1 Maritimibacter sp. | reverse complement strand
GCTGCCGCCGCCGCGTCCGCTCCGGCCGCCGCGCCGGCAACCGCCGCCACCGGCCCGGACGCCGCGCAGGTCATCCGGATGTTCGAGGGCCGCAAGTTCGAGGAAGTCTCGCTCGACAACATGCGCAAGACGGTGGCCAAGCGGCTTACCGAAGCCAAGCAGACGGTGCCGCATTTCTACCTGCGGCGCGAGATCCAGCTCGATGCGCTGATGGCGTTCCGCGCGCAACTCAACAAGCAGCTCGAGGGCCGGGGCGTCAAGCTCTCGGTCAACGATTTCGTCATCAAGGCCTGCGCGCTCGGGCTCCAGCAGGTACCGGACGCCAACGCGGTCTGGGCCGGCGACCGGATCCTCAAGCTGAAGCCGTCAGACGTTGCGGTCGCGGTGGCGATCGACGGCGGGCTGATCACGCCGGTGATCCAGGACGCGGATACAAAGACGCTGTCGGCGATCTCGGTGGCGATGAAGGATCTCGCCACCCGGGCGCGCGACCGCAAGCTCCTGCCGCATGAATATGTCGGCGGCACCTTCACCGTGTCGAACCTCGGGATGTACGGGGTCGACAATTTCGACGCGATCATCAACCCGCCACACGGCGCGATCCTCGCGGTGGGCGCCGGGGTGAAGAAACCGGTGGTCAAGGATGACGGCGAGATCGGCGTCGCCACGGTGATGAGCGTGACGCTCAGCGTCGACCACCGGGTGATCGACGGTGCGCTCGGGGCGCAACTGCTCGAGGCGATCAAGTCGAACCTCGAAGCGCCGATGGTGATGCTGGCCTGATCGGGTCTTCAGATGCGACGGGGCCCCACCGGCGATCCGGCGGGGCCCCGTTCTTTTTGCGCGGTTCTGCGGCGTTACTCGTCCAGCACTTTCGACAGGGTGAAGACGCCGCGCATCTGGTCGACGGCGAAGCCGCGGGCTGCATCGGCGGGATAGAGTTCGGCCAGCTTGGCCTCGGTTTCCGGCTTCACCTCGGCGCCGCCGTGGCAGTTGAGGCAGGTCTGGCCGGTGGGGATCGCCTTGACGAAGCGGAACACGCGCTGGCCGTTCTCTTCCACGATCTCCGCCGTCGCGAGCCCGCTGGCCGGCGCGCCCTCGGCTTCGCGGGCGACGAAATCGGCGATCGCGGCGGCGGTGTAGGCGTCGGGCGTGTTGTCGGGGTTGCGCAGCTTGTGCGACGAGCGGCGCACGCTCCAGCCCGAGGCTTCCTCGGCCGCAGCGGCGATGCCGGGCGCCTTCTCGTTGCAGACGCCGATGGCATTGACCGGTCCGCCGGCCTTCATCGCCGCCATGAGCTCGCCCTTCAGCTCGTCCGAAAACTTGGCGACGATCCCGGCCGCCTCCGCGGTAAGCGCGGCGATCTCGTCGTCGGCGGCGAGCGCGGGGGTGGCGAGTGCAAGGCCGCAGAACGCGGCCGCGAGGGTCAGATGTTTCATCGGTTTCTCCAACACAGGGACACTGGCCGCGGAGCGCGGCGGTCCGGTCAGGGTGTCAGAGCGGGGGCGATCCGGCGACATGGTATCTGGTCGCAGGTCTCGACGGAGTATCGAGGCGGATCGCCCACGGCCGAGCGGCGCGTCACGACGCGCGCATCGAACTGGCAGCTTGAGGAGAAGTCCGAACGGACGCGGTTCCAGCCACGCCCGTTCCGATGAAACACTCGGTCAGATGACCGCAATCGCGAGAAGGAAAACCGCCGAGAAACCGGCAACGGTGGCGAACCACATACGAAGCATGGGAGTATCTCCCTCTTGTCTGTCCCACCGGCACCCTGACCAACAATTTCGGAATTGAAAATGACGCGAGTCAAAAACCCGTCCGGTCGGCGTATCCCCGCCTATCGCCGGCCGGACGTCCCGGTTTTGTTCGCTTGACAATGGCCTCGTCGGCCGCGGTTGCGGGGATTTCGGCGACTTCGTCGCGCGATGGTTGCAGATGGAACGGCCCACGCCGCCGCGAGGCGGAGTTTCCTGCGCCTCGCACGATTCGGCGCTAGTCGCCCGGGCATTCCTCGCCGAGGGTCTGGTTCATCTCGGCCGACGGGTGTTCGCAGCCGGCACCGCCGACCACCCGCGCGGGCACGCCCGCCACCGTGGTCGCGGGCGGCACGTCTTCGAGCACCACCGAGCCTGCGGCGATGCGCGAGCAGCAGCCGACCTTGATGTTGCCCAGCACCTTGGCGCCGGCGCCGATCAGCACCTCGTCGCCGATCTTCGGGTGCCGGTCGCCGTCTTCCTTGCCGGTGCCGCCGAGAGTGACCGAATGCAGCATCGAGACGTTGTCGCCGACCACCGCCGTCTCGCCGATGACGATCGAATGGGCATGGTCGATCATGATCCCGCTGGCCCATCCTCGCGCCGGGATGGATGTCGATGCCGTAGACTTCGGACGAGCGCATCTGCAGGAAGAAAGCAAGATCCTTGCGCCCCTGTTTCCACAGCCAATGGGCGAGCCTGTAGGCCTGCATGCCCTGGAAGCCCTTGAAATACAGGATCGGCTGCAACAGCCGGTGCGTGGCCGGGTCGCGTTCCAGCACCGCCATCAGGTCGGCGCGGGCGGCGTCGATCAGCTCGGGTTCGGCCCGGTAGGCCTCGTCGGCCACCTCGCGCAGCACCAGCATCGACATCTCGTTCGAGCAGAGCTTGGACGAGACGCGGTAGGACAGCGCCTTGTCGAGCGAAGCGTGGTGCAGCACGGTCGAGTGGATGAGCCCGCCCATCAGCGGCTCGCGCGAGACGGCGGCCTCGGCCTCGGCGGTGATCCGGTCCCAGACCGGGTCGATCTTCACGGGGTGCAGGCGCGTCTCGGGCATCGGCGGCTCCTATCTTTGCGCGACGTATATACGACAGATATGGTCGGATATCCAAACGCAAACCTGTGAAGGCGGAGCGGCCGGCGCCGGCGGCGATCGAGGCCGAGGGCGGGCCCGGCGGCGAGCGCCCTAGCCCGCCCGCGCCACCAGCGCGTCGAACACCTGCGCCATGCAGGCGGCGTAGTCGCGGTCGTCGAGGCAGGGTTCGGGCGCGACCGGATAGGCGAGCGCGGCCGACATCAGGCTGCCGGTGCCCCAGAGCGGATGCACCCGTCCGGTGGCGCGCCGGTGCGCATCGGCGGCCTCGGCCTCGGCCAGCATCCGCAGGAGCAGCCGCGCGCGCTGGCCGGGCTCGGCCGCGAGCATCGCGCGGGCGGCCGCGGTCACATCGCCATAGAGCACCGGGCGCATCAGGCCACGGCCAGCGCCCGATAGGGTCCGGGGCCGAAGCTCGCCGACATCTGCGCGACCTCGACGGTGAACGGCCCGCTCACCCCGTCCGAGGTCTGCATCGCAGCCGTGTAGGTCCAGGCCGGCGTCGCGACCAGCGTTTCGCGCAGCACCGTAGGGCCGTTCCGCACACGGATCGCGTAACTTTCGGTCTCTTCGCCCAGCGGCACCTCGACCGCCTGCCAGCTGTCTCCGTCAATCCGGGTGCGCCGGACCCAGCTGAGATCGAGATCGCCGGCGTTCCAGGCAGCGTCCAGGTGCACCGGCGCGAGCGGGCGCAGGCCGATGCCGTCGAAGGCGCGAATCTCGTGGGAATAGGTCCCGTCGTCATAGGGTCGCGCGACCGGGCCGATGCGGTAGTGACGATCGAGCCCGCGCGCCGAGAGCGGCAACGAGAGTTGGCCGACCGAACCGTCGAGCATGACGAAATACGAACCTGCGGGCCAGCTCGCGGGCTGGGTGGCGTCAGTGCCGGCCTGGCCCCGGAGCCTGCCCGATATGTCCCACAGGTCTTCGCCCACGAGGTCGGCGGTGGTGAACTGGATCACCTCCCAGTTCTCCGGGCTGCCGTCGCCGATGGCCGCGAGGTTGGCGCCGTTCAGCACCCTGTCAAGCGAGGCCGAGGCCAGTACGCCCGACGACATCCGCACCCGCAGCGCCGGGCCACGGTCGAGGAGACCCGGGCGGGCGGCGGTGAGCACGGTCTCGGTCACGCCGACGCGCGCACCGGTCGAGACCAGGGCCGACAAGGTGTAGCCGTTGTCTTCCGGCGCGCGGTAGACGGCGACGGTGCCGGGCCAGGGATCGGCGGTGACGGCCAGGTGCGGCGCGTGCGCGAGCTCGTCGCCGGTGAGCAGCGGCAGATCCATGAACAGCGCCAGCACCGGGACCGGCGGCAAGAACGGGGGCGGCTCGACGTCGAAATCGGGCACGTCGGGGGCTTCGAACAGCGCGGGCTCGATCCGCACCGCACGCACAAGGTTGGCGCCGGCCTGTTCAAGGTGATCGACGCGGAAACTCGCGGGGCCGCCCGGCAGGTCGAGCGCGACGATATCGCCTGCGAGAACGCCCACCTGCGACGGCGGCAGAGCGAAACTCACCCGGTCGCGCGCCACCCGCGCCTCGGCCAGCCAGCGCTCGACGATGGCTCGGCCCTCGCCCTGGGTCAGTACCAGCGGCACCTCGCTCGACGAGACCGTGCGGGTCGCCTCGTCGGGGAAGATTGCCTCGGTGGCGCGGGTCTCGTATTCGGCATTGGCCTCGATGAAGTTGAGCCGCACCCGGCCGGCGACTTCGGCCTGAGGCGATCGGCTGAGTTCCAGATCGCCATCGAGCTCTTCGGTCACCGCGAATTCTGCCTGGTCGAGCACGTGGTCGGCGCGGCCCGTACGGGTGAAGAAGGCAAGTCCTCCTTCCCGCTCGGCGGCGTCGAAGCCGTAGGCCAACATGAGCGGCTGCAGCGCGTTGCGGGCGCCCGACACCTGATCGAGCGCATAGCCGCGCAGGAGACCGTAGAGCCGCGAGGTATCGACGGCGGTTACCCCCGAGCGGATGCAGATTTCCTCGACCACCGAGGCGAGAGACCGGTTCGAGGCGCGCCCGTTCAGCCAGTGGCCGGCGTTGTAATTGGCGCCGTCCGACCAGATGCCCTTGCGCGCGGGGAACCACGGGAACGGCCGCGCGTCCCAGGCCCAGACATGGGCGCGGTTCATGTCGAGCATCTTGACCCCGGTCTCGGCGTGGGTCGGGTTGTTGGCCGATTTGCCCCAGAACTCGTAGAGCGCGCGCAGGTATTGCATCTGGATGAAATCGTCGCGCCGCCCGGTCGAATAGTATGGCCTGGCCGATTCCGAGCTCTTTGGATCGAGGAACTTGTTGGGTTGGTTGGTGCCCTTATCGATGGCGGCGCAGCCGATTTCGGTGAAGCGCACGGGCTTCGATCCCGGCACCCAGGCAGTGGCCGTCGCCTGCCGCACGCCGCCCAGGCGTTCGTGGTGCGGGTTCTGCCACCAGTTCGGCAGGTCCTTGTAGCGCCAGACCCAGGGCTCGGCGTAGGCGCCATCCGTGATCGGCGTGCGGACCTGATCGTCGCGGTCGGTATCGGAGGCGTAGAACCAGTCGTAGCCCTCGCCGCCAAGGATGTTGGCCTTGAGATAGTCGAGGTTGTAGATTGCGCCCCAGTCGGCGTCGGCATGGTCGATGCCGTCGCGCCAATCCGACAGCGGCATGTAGTTGTCG
>JAGRMO010000072.1:0-12477 GCA_020441205.1 Maritimibacter sp. | reverse complement strand
AGAGCGGGTCGAGGTGGAAGAACAGGTCGTCCGAGCCGTCGTCGGGGTGGTAGCCGAAATATTCCGACCAATCGGCGGCGTAGGAGAGGAACGTGCCCGGACCGAGGATCGTGCGCACGTCGGCGGCGAGCTGGATCAGCGCGTCGACCACCGGGAAGCTGTCGCCCGCGCCCCGGATCTGAGTGAGCGCGCGCAGTTCGGAGCCGATCAAGAAGGCCTCGACCCCGCCCGCCGCTTTGCAGAGCCAGGCGTTGTGCAGGATGAACCGGCGGTAGGACCATTCGGCCGGGCCAGAATAGCTCACCGTGTCGCCGGTGATGGCGAAGTCGCCCGGCTGGGCGGTACCGAAGAAGCTCGCGACCTGGGCGGCGGCGGTGGCGGTGCCGTCGGGCGAGCCGGGTTCGCCGGGGGCGGCCGACAGCGTGATCCGCCCGCGCCAGGGCAGCACCGGCTGGTCGGCGGCGCCGGTCCAGGGGTCGGTCAGCCCGTTGTCCGGCATCTGGCTCATCAGGATGAACGGGTAGAAGGTCACCTGCTTGCCGGTGGCGGCGATCGCCTGGATCGCCTCGATCACCGACTGGTCGGTGGGCGTGCCGCCGTAGACCGGGCGATCCTCGTCGTCGAACGGCACGAGGCCCGCCGAGGCGCGGTCGAGCCCGCAGACCGACCAGGGCATCTCGTGGCCGTCCTCGGTGTTGCGCTCGACCCGGGGGGTGATCTCGCATTGGCCGCAGCGCAGATCGTCGCCGAACCACGAGACCACCAGTGAGGCGGCCTTGAGGTTGGGCAATTCGCCATCGAGCATCTCGAGCGAGGCGGCGAAATCGGTCTTGCCGAGCGGGGTGTGCTCGTTGGCGGGGATCGACCGGCCCGGGGTATCGCCATAATGCACCGTGGTGGTGGCGAGCGCGTATTCGCCTGTCCCGGGGATCAGGGCGACCGCCTTGGTGCCGCGCGCCACTTCGTTCTTCTGGCCCGGCTGCTCGGGGCGCATGACCTCGAAGTTGAACACCGGGATGCGATTTCCGAACGCGGTGAGATCGAGCTCCTCGATCACCACATAGGCGGTGCCGCGGTAGGCCGGAACGTTGCCGGCGCCTTCGACCGCCTCGATCTTCGGGTCGGGCGCCTGGGTTTCGGTGCCGGTGTAGACCCGCATGTTGAGCGCGTCGGGCGCGACTTCCTCGCCGTCGATCCAGACCCTGCCGACCCGGGTGATCTCGCCCTCGCACAGCGCGACGGCGAGGCTCTGGAAATAGTGATACTCGATCGTGTCGGGGCCGGAAGAGGCGCCGGTGAGCACGCCCTTGCCGCTGCCGCCCGAGCCGTTAGCCTCGTCGACGGCGATGGCTTCCTCGCGCACCCGCGAGGCCCAGATCACATGGCCGCCCACGCGCATCCGGCCGAACACCTGGGGGATCGGCGCACCTTCCGAAGCGCCGGTGAGGCGGAAGCGGTCGACCCGGCCGGTCTCGACCGTTTCCGAGCCCTCGCCCATGATCTTCTGGTCGATGATCCGCCCGACGATGGCGCCTGCGGCCCGGCCGATCACCACCGATGACAGGCCGAGGATGCCGCCGCCGATCGACGAGCCCACCGCCGCGCCGACGGCCGAAAGAACTATCGTCGCCATGTCAGAACCTCTCTCTCACCCCGGTCAGGGGAAACGGAAATACGCCACGATGCGGCGCGCCCAGGGCGGCGTGAGCGGGCTTTCGACCACCCCGTGCCCCGAATAGGCGTGGATGAAGCTCGGGCCGTCGCCGGTGGCGGCGAGCAGGCCGAGATGCTTGGCGACGGCGCCGGGGCGCATGCGAAACACGATCACATCGCCGGGGCCGGCGTCCTCGGGTCCGAGCGGGCGCATGAGCGCGGCCGCACCGGTGAGCAGCGCCTCGATGCCGCTCGCCTCCGACCAGTCCGGCGTGTAGGCCGGCACCGCGATGGGCTCGCCTCCGACTTCCTCCCGCCAGAGGCCGCGAATGAGCCCAAGGCAATCTGCGCCCGCGCCGCGGCACGAGGCCTGATGGACATAGGGCGTGCCGATCCAGCCCCGGGCGGCGGCGACGAGCCTTGTGCCCCGGTCGGTCTCGACGTCGGTCATTTTGCCCCGCTGCCCGTATCGCGCGCAGTGCGCAACGGGATGGTCAGGAGCTTGTTGTCGCCCGGGACGTCCGGAAAGCCGCGGAAGTTGCGGATGTTGGAAAACTTGTCTCGACAGGTGGCGACGCGCTTGTCGCAGCCGGCGTCGAGCCGCACGGTGTCGCCCACCGCAATCTCGGCGCGCAGGCTCTCCCAGAGCTCGACAATGTGCCGGCTCGCGTCTTTCTTGTCGGCTTTGACGATGCCGACGATGCCCGCGGCGGCACCGCTGGTTACCGTGAGCCGGCCCCGGGTGAACCAGCCGCCGTCGTAGCCCGCGAGCCCGGCCACGGTCAGGAGCTTGCGCTCGATCGTCGCCTCGACGGTGCCCACGACCGAGAAGGTGGGATCGGAGAGATCGACCCGGCAGTCGCCATCGCCGAGAACGGCGGTACAGGGCCGCTGGTAGACCCTTCCCTGCGGCGTGTTGAGCACTTCCGAGAGCCCGACGAGTTCGGCCCGGAAGGCGCCGCCCGCCCGGGTGATTTCGCCGATCCGGCCGCGGAACTGCTTCAGCCGTTGGTCGGGCTCGGCCCAGTTCACCAGCCAGGCCTCGACGGTCGCACCGTCGTAACGGCCGGCCTCGATATCGGCCTCGGTCACCGCCATATCGGACAGCGCGCCCAGCGCTTCGGAATTGTCGAGCGAGAGGCCGGTGGTCTGCTGCACCGCGCGGGCGGTGAGGCCGGTATCGGCGCGGAAGGTGACGCCGTCGAAGGCGATATCCTGGTCGTGATCGGTGAAGCCGAGCTGCGTTCCGTCGGCCCGGGTCAGCGCCCAGCACCGCGCGATGGTGGTGTAGCCCGAGGCGAGGTGCTCGGCGAAATCCTGCGAGATCGACATCAGACCCGGAGCTCCACCACCGGCACGCTCGGCGCGTCACCCGCCTGGAACGAAGCCACCGAGGTCTGGATCCGGTCGATCTCGAAGCGCACCGGCACGTCGAACTCGTATCCGGCCGTCACTTCGAGCCCGAGCGGCGGGGCGTCGGTGAAGGTGACGATGCCGGTGGTGGTGTCGACGGAAAAATTGCTACCCTCGACCTGTGCATCGCCCTGGATCGCGATCTGGATGCTGCCGGCGACCGGCTTGCGGATCGGCCGTTCATAGGCCTCGGCGCCGGAGGCGTAGGTCTTGATCAACTGGAACTCGGTCGTCGTACCGTCGCCGAAGCCGAGGCGCTGGTCGGTCGCGGCCGGCTCGCGGGTGGGCAGGCAGGATTTGTAGTCCGCCCAATCCTTCCAGCGAAAGCCGTAGAGCTGGCCCGCGCGGGCCTCGAAGAAGGCCACCAGCATCTCGATGTCGTCGAGCGAGGACATCGCCACGCCGGCGTCGTAGCGCCGGCGCGAATGCGCCCAGGGGGTGTTGCGCTCCTCGTAACCGTTGGCGAGCGTCACCACCTCGGTGCGTCGCTCGGGTCCGCCGACCGAGCCGAAGCTCAGCTTGGGCGGAAACCGGACCTCGTGAAATGCCATGGGAATGCCCTCCTCAGCTGTAGCGCCGGCCGCCGGCGATGGCGCGGTTGACCTGCGCCGCGAGCTGGCCGCGCGAACGTTCGAACCCGGCGACATCCGGGGTCGAGACATTGATGGTCACGCTGACCGGCCGGCCGCCGCCCTCGGTGCGCACGCCGAGCCGTCCGTCGGAGCCGCGCGACAGCGGCATGATCGCCTCGGGACCGGCCTCGCCCATGAGCCCCACGCCGCCACGCATCGGGAAGCTGGTGGGCGAAGAGACGATGCCGCCGTTGGCAAAGGGCATCACCCGCCCTTGGGTGAACGCGCCGCCATTGGCAAAGGGCAGAATCCCGTTCATCACCCCGCCGACCGCCTGGGCGAGCAGACCGCCGACATGGTCGGTCACCGGTTTGACCGCGGCGTCGTAGACAGTGTCGAGCATCGACTGGCGCAGCGCACGCAGCGAGTCACCCAGCGTCATCGAGCCGTCCACAAGCCCGTCGACCGCGTGTTTGAGGCCGCGGCTGAAGCCGCCCGAGAGCACCGAGACATCGGTACCGAGCTGGTCAATGGTGGCACCCATGCGCCCCAGTTCGCCGTTGAAGGCGGCGGTGAGGGCAGCGGCGTCCTGCAGGCTGCCTTCGAGCGCCGCGACCTGGTCGTCGAAGCCTTCGAGCCCGTCTATTCCGGCAAAGTCGATCATTCTTCGTCACTCCGTATTGCAGGGTCGGGGCGCCGGGCGTCCGGGAAGGCCTGCGCCAGCTCTTCGAGCCGCGCACGGCCCAGAGGCGCACCCGCGCCGTCCTTGCCGAGCATCACCATGAGTTCGGCGGGGGTGAGCGCCCAGAAGGTCTCGGGCGCGAGGCCGAGGCCCCGCAGCCCCAGCCGCATGAGCCCGGGCCAGTCGAAGGTCATCGCGCCGCCGCTCCCGCGCCGTCCGCCGGAAGCGAGAAGGCGCGCACGAGGAGCTGGCCCGCGACCCGCGCGGCCTCGACCGGGCCGCCGGCGATCTCGGCGGTCATGAGGTCGGCCGCGGTGCCGCGCCATCCACCGCCGCGCAGGCCGGCGACGATCAGCGCCAGCACGTCGCGGGTGGTGAAGGCGCCGGTCTCGAAACGTTCGACCAGTTCGACCAGCGAGGGTGTGGCGAGGGTCTGCTCGAGCTCGGCGAGCGCGCCGAGGGTGAGCTTCAGCACCTGCCTTTCGCCGTCGAGGGTCAGCGCCACCTCTCCTGTCCAGGGGTTGGTCATGGGTTCAGAGTGCGGTGAAGGTCAGCACGCCGGCGGAGGCCATCGACAGATCGTAATTGGCCTCGCCGTTGTAGCTGCCGGCATATTCGATGCCGGTGATCATGAACGGGCCCTCGATGATGCCGAAATCGGGCACGATGACCTGGAAGTCCGGCACTTCGCCATCGAAGAAGATCTGCCGGGCGCGCTCGTCGGTGGCCTGGTCCTTGAAGATACCCGAACCCGAGATCGCGGCCGACTTGACGCCGGCACCGCCGAGCAGTTCGCGCCAGCCGCCCTGGCTTTCGAGCGAGGTCACGTCGACGCTCTCGGCGTTGAAGCTGATCCGCGTGGCGCGCAGGCCCGCGATGGTTTCGAAAGACCCGGCATTGTCTATGTCGAGCTTGATGAGAAGATCCTTGCCGTTCTGGGCGACCATGGCGAAAACTCCGTCTGATGATCCTGGGAGGCGTTGGGTTAGCTGTCCTGCACGCGGGCGCGGAAGCGCAGGTCGATCCGGCGCACGTCGGCGTCCTGCACCCGGCGCGCGCGGGCGCGGAAGAAGTTGAGGGCGACCAGCGCGCCGCGCTCGAGGGTGAGCGGGGCATCGACCAGTGCGTCGGAGACGGCGGTCGCCACCTGTTTGGCGATGGCGAAGCCGGCTTCGTCGGTGACGACGCTGACGACAAGCTCGTGCCAGGCACCGTAGCCGGTATCGTCGGAGGCATCGCGCACGTCTTCGGGGCCGAGCGCCACATAGGTGCCGCGCACCATGCCATGCGGGATCGCGTCGTAGACCGCGTCGTCGACGAGGCCGACAATGGTGGCATCGGAGGCAAGCCGCTCGAACACCGCTTTCTGCAGGGCGGCGGCAATGGCGTAAGTCATTGGCTCACCTCCTCTTCGGCGTAGCAGGTCAGGTAGCGGGCGCCGAAATCCGCCTCGGTGACGGCGCGGATCGAAAAGATCCTCGTGCCGTCGACGAAGCGCTGTTCGGGCTTCGGGCGCGACGGCGCATCCTGGGGGGCGGCGCGCACGGTGATGCGGTACTGCACGTTGGCGACGGTGGCGAATTCGCTCGCCCGGTCGCGCCCGGAGCTGGCCTTCACCTCGGCCCAGAGTTCGCCTTGCGCGACCCATTGGGTGGTGTAACCGCCGGAGCCGTCGGCCACACGTACAGGCGCTTCCAGCGTGAGTTTGCGCGAGAGTGTCGGGTAGCGCGGGGTCACAGCGCACCTCCGCCGAACAGCCGCACCGGCTTGTAGCGCGCGATCAGCGTCCGCACGCCCATCGGCACCTCGACCTCGCCGGGCGCGGTACCGCGGTTCTCGTAGTAATGTGCGGCCAGCATCTTCACAGCCTGGGCGATATCGGCCGGCACCTCGGCCCAGGTGGCGCCGAGACCGGCGTCGAAGGCGATGACCGCGGTGCCGCCGACCGGGATCACCGGCAGGGTGTAGCCGGTCGAGACCAGCCTCGGGCGGTGCAGATCAGGCTCCAGCACGTAGCGGGCGGGGTCGACGGTCTCTTCCGCGCCCAGACGGTCCACGATGGTGAGCGCGGTGATCGCCGTGACCGGGGCCACCGGAAGAACCTGGGCAGCGAGATCGCGCCAGGCCGTGAGCGTCCAGACATAGCTGCGCGCGATGAGCGCCTTGCCGGTCCGCGCCTCGATGGTGGCGATCGCCGCCTGCAGGTAGGCCACGAGCACGTCATCCTGCACTCCGTCGTCGGCGAATCCGGTGCCGAGCCGCAGGTGGTCCTTGAATTGGGCGACCGGAAGCGCCGCCGTGGGCACAGGGGTCTGCTCGACTAGCATCATGGATCATCTCCGAAATTCGGGCCCCTCGCATCTCGTACGAGGTGGGCGCGTGCCTCCGCGTTGCTCGGACGGAGGGGGAGCAGCTAGACAACGACGGTATCTCGCGGCACGCGCCCACGGGTCCGCCCCCGCCGCGACGGGCGGGCGCGGAGGGTCGCCGATCAGGCGATCGACAGCTTCAGGAGCTTGATCGCGGCAAAGTCCGACACGTCGCCGCCCACGCGCTTGGTGGCGTAGAACAGCACATGCGGCTTGGCCGAGAACGGATCGCGCAGGATGCGGGTATCGGGACGCTCGGCCACGGTGTAACCGGCGGCGAAATTGCCGAAGGCGATGGGCGTGGTGTCGGCGGCGATGTCGGGCATGTCCTCGGCGATCAGCACCGGGTAGCCCATCAGGCGGGCCGGTTCGCCGGCGGCGAGCCCGTCCGACCACAGGAAGCGGCCGTCGAGGTCTTTCATCTTGCGCACCGAGCCGGCGGTTTTCGAGTTCATCACGAAGCTTGCACCCGCGCGGTACTCGGCATCCAGCGCATAGACCAGGTCGATCAGCGCATCGGCCGGGTTGGTGGCGTTGAAATCGCCGGCGGTGCCGGTGGCGACGTAGCCCAGCGAGCCCCAGGCCCAGCTGTCCTCGGCGATATTGGGATGGGTCAGGAAGCCGGTCGGCTTGTCGACGCCGTCGCCGTTGATGAAGGCATCGGCTTCGGCGCGGGCGAACTTGTCGGCGATGCGGCCGGCGAGCCAGGCCTCGATATCGAAAGCCGAATCGTCGAGCAGGCGCTGCGAGGCCTTCGGCAGCGCCGAGAGCTCGTGCAGCGGAATGGAGATGCGCTCGATCGTCGGCGTCGAGGTCTCGGAGACCGAGCCGGTCTCGGTGGCCCAGCCGGAGCCGACGTCGCCGTGGTCGATCAGCACGTCGTAGGACGTGGCTTCGACGTTCACCACATTGGCGATCGCGCGGATCGAGGCGGTCGAGGCGAGAACGCTGGCGATGTTGGCTGCGGTCTGCGGATCGACCAAATAGCCGCCATCGCCGGCGACGGCGGTGTTCAGCGCCTTGCCTTCGAGGGTGAGGCCGCGCAGGCCGTCGTCGTCGCCGGTGCGTACATAGGCTTCGAAGGCCTTCTGGTGCGGCGCGTCGAGGTCGGCGGCGGCGGCGAGCGCCGGGCGCGAGGTTTTGAGGGATTTCCGATCCAGCATGGTCAGTCGCTCTTCCTGTTGTTGAAGCCTGGAGTTGATGTCGTCGTGAAACGCCTTGATGTCGCTCATGAAACCAGCCATGGCGGTCTTCACCTCCGCGGCCGGCGAGAGGCCGGCAGGCGCGTCCGTCCGGCCCTGAGCTTTCGTCTCGGTCTTGCTCATGGAATGTCCTGTCTAGAGGGTTCAGATCGCTGGCTCAGTCTCCCGGGGCCAGCATGCGGCGGGCGTCGTCGAAGACCTCCGCCAACTCGCGCAGAAAATCGGATTCGTCCGGGGTTTCGCCCTTCGAACCCACCCGCGCGCTGGGCAGCATCGGGAAAGTGACAAGCGACACTTCCCACAGCTCCAGCTCCTTCAAGAGCCGCTGGCCCTTGTCGTCCTTGGTGGCCTTGACCGTGCGGTAGCCGATCGACAGCCCGTCGATGGCGCCGGCGGCGATCAGCGCCGCGGCCTCGCGGCCCTTCGCGACCTCGTCGAGGATCCGGCCTTTGACGTAGAGACCACGCGCGTCCTCGCGCACTTCGTCCCAGATTCCAATGGGTTGGGTCGGGTCGTGCTGCCACAGCATCTTCACCTGGCCGCCCTTCGCGAGCAGCGCGTCGAGGCTTTTCGCGTAGGCGCCCTTGACCACGATGTCGCCGCCGCGGTCGAGCTCGCCGAAGTAGCTGGCGTAGCCCTCGATCTTCAGGCCGCCGGCAATTTCCTCGGTCTCGCCCAGGGCCGCGAATTTATGTTCGAGCCCCAGATCGTTGAAATCCTTCGTCATTCCGTGTCCTCGTCGGTGGCGGTGTCGGTGAGTTTCGGCAAGCCCAAGAGGGCGCGTTTCTCGTCCATGGTGAGGAAGTCGGCGGCGGCGACGCGCGCCCATTGCTGGTCGCGTTCCACCGCCAGCGCCGGCACCTGGTCGAGGTCGGGCTTCAGCGCGACCGGTTCGCCGGCGAAGCCCGCGAGCCAGTGGCCGATCGCGGCGCTCACCTTGCCCACCAGCGGCAGCACGGTCAGCCGGTAGAAGGCGCGGTTGGCCNNGCCTCCTGGTAATTCGCGTAGGTCATGTCGCCGGGAATGCCGAGCAGCATCGGCGGCACGCCGAACGCGGTGGCAATCTCGCGGGCGGCGGCTTCCTTGGTCTTCTGGAATTCCATGTCCGAGGGGCTGAAGCCCATCGGCTTCCAGTCGAGCCCGCCTTCCAGCAGCATCGGGCGGCCGGCGTTGCGGGCGCCCACGTGGTAGGCCTCCATCTCGGCGAGCAGCCGGTCATACTGATCCGGGCTCAGCGTGCCCTCGCCCTCGGCACCCTTGTAGACGATGGCGCCGGAGGGCCGGGCGGCGTTGTCGAGCAACGCCTTCGACCAGGCCGAGGCGGCGTTATGGACGTCGACCGCCTGGGCGGCCGATTGCAGCGGCGAGAGGCCGTAATGGTCGTCCTGCGGGTGGAAGCTCTTGATGTGGCAGATCGGCGAGATGCCGTCGCCGACGTCGAAGCGGTGTTTCTTGAGCCCGACGGTGTAATCGTAGGCCACCGGCCAGCCATCGGCGCCGGGGACGAGGCTCATCCGGTCCGAGCGCAGCACGTGGAGTTCGGCCGGCACGCCGCCGGTCTCGCCGCCCACGGCCTCGATGTAGCCGTTGCCCGAGAGCAGGATCTGGCCGTAGAGCGCCTCGAACAGCTCGGCGCGGCCCTGCATCGGGTTCGGTCGGGTGATGAGATCGAGCACCGGATGGGCGTCGTAGCGGGTGGCGGCGTCCTGCAGCACGAGCGGCAGTGCGGCGGCAGCCTCGGCGATGAGCTTGACCACGCGGAAGCCCACCGGGTTGCCGGCGAAGGCCGAGCGGGTGAGGCTCACGCTGTCGCGCGGCGACCAGGCCACCCGGCCCGAGCCGGAATAGGCGATCACCGGGCCGGTCGCCGAGGCCTTGGCCTCGGGCGCCACGTCGCCGCCGCGCTTGAACATATCGAACACCGCCATGTCGTCTCGCTCCTCGTCTGTTGCCGGGGCCTGTCGCGGCCGCCGTCCGTCCGCCCGGAGGACGAACCCCTTGGCGCCGTTCAGAATTTTCGTGTCGTTCGGGGAGTTCCCGGTGGCGGAGAAACCCGCCTTTCGACGACGGGCACTCTCGCACCGAGGGTTAAAGAAGGGTTTAAACCAGCGTACGCAGCTGCGGACGGCCGAGTTTGCGGGCCGGGCCGATCAGCAGTTCGTGGATCGCCCAGACCAGGGCGTCGACCCGGTCCGGGCTGCCCTGCCCTTCGAAGCCGTGGGCGGTCATCTTGCACATCTGGTCCTCGAGCGCGCCGAGGCCGCGCAGGTGCTGGACGCGGCCCTGCTCGTAGAGCGCCGCCACCGGCTCGGCCCGCGCCACCTTGCCCCGGCTCGCGTGGACGGCACGGAACGGCACCATCGGGTCGATCTGGCGGATCATCTCGCCCACCAGGTCGCCGCCCTGGTTGACCTCCGCCACCAGCCGATGCGCGCCATGGCGCTCGACCGCGGCCACCGCCGCCTCGGCCCAGACCGTGGGCTTCGCGGCCCTGAGGCTCGCGTCCTCCAGCACCACGGCCCGCCAGTCGCGGGGCGATCCCCTGGTGATCGCGCCGACGACGACGATGCCGCAGTCGTCCGAACCCTTGTGGCCGGTCACCGGCGGGTCGACGGCCACCACCACCCGGTCGAGTTCGGGGGCCGCGTCAAGCCGCAACGCCTCGATCTGGGCAGAAGTCCAGAGCGCGCCGTCGAGATCGTCGACCAGCACACCCTCAAGTTCCTGGCGCCCGAGCCGCGTGCCGGCGTAGCGGTCATGCACTTCCTGGAGGAAGGACTTGGCCAGATAGGCGCGGTTGGCGTCGGTCGGCGCATGGGTCGAGACGGTCGAGGGGCTGGCGAGGATCTTCTTCAGGATGGCCACGTTGCGCGGCGTGGTGGTGACCACCTGGCGCGGGTCCTCGCCGAGGCGGAGGCCGAATTGGAGCATGTCCCAGGTCGCCTCGGCCTTCTTCCACTTGGCCAGCTCGTCGACCCAGGCGGCGTCGAACTGCGGCCCGCGCAGCGCCTCGGGCTGATGCGCCGAGAAGGCCTGGGCGACGGCTCCGTTGGGCCAGACCAGCCGCTGACGCCCGGCCTCCCAGCGCGGGCGCCGGTCGGGCGGCGAACAGGCGAGGATGCCACTGTCGCCGAATACCATCACCTCGCGCACCTGGTCCATTGTCTCGCCCACCAGCGCCACCCGGCGGGCGCGGCCGGGGTCGCGCGGGCGCGGACCTTCGACCTCGGCGCGCACCCATTCCGACCCGGCCCGCGTCTTGCCTGCGCCGCGGCCGCCCAGGATCACCCAGCTGCGCCAGGCGCCCTCGGGCGGCAATTGATGCGGCAGGGCCCAGAAGTCAAAGACCCAGGGCAGCGCGGCGACGGCGGGGTCACTCAGACCCGTCAGGAACTCCCGCTGCATCCCGGTGCTTGCGCAGGAGAGCCAGTCGGCGCCCGATCTCGGCCCTTGCGGCGTCGAGGTCGAGTTCCGCTGCGCCGGTTTCGCCGCTGTCTTCGGTGAGTTTTGCAAGTCGGTGCCTTTCGTTGAAAATGGCCTGGATCGCGTTGCGCGCTTCGCTTGCCAGTCGGGCGGCGCGCGCCGGGGCGTCGCCCTCGCGCGCCTCGAGTTCGTCGGCCAGCTCGTCGAGCTCGCGCAGCACACGGGCGAAGTTCTTTTCCGCCAGCGCGACCGGGTTGGTCCCGGCCCGTTTGGTCGCGGCGGCCCTCTTCGTGTCTTTTCCTGTCAAATTTCCTGCCTCGCATGGTTGCCTCCCGCCGGATGCGCATACGAAAAAACCGGCCCGAACCTGTCAGGTCCGGCCGGTTTGAGATGTCTTCCAGCGTGCGGCAGGTGGTACCATGCAGGGGGCTCAAAGTCAAATTCGCCCGGTCCGGCGGCAGCCGCAGCGTTAACACTTTTCCAACCTCTGCGGAGCCGGCCCTGGCCCGCGGCCGCGCCGCGCGGCCGCAACGAAATGTTGTGGTTTTCCGCGACTTTCGGGCAAGATCGCGTCCCGTTCGGCAAGTTGTCGTCATGCGGGCCTCCCACGTCCCGCTTTCCCTTTCCTTGCGCCCGTTCCTGCGATAGGTTCCACCCGCGCCGGGATGGTCCGGCCGGTGGGGTATCCGACGACCGCAGTACGCATGAAACCTAAGTTCGCGCTCGATCTCAGCCATGAAGGCATCAACCTCCTGCACCGTGCGCGGGGCGGGTGGGAACTCGTCGGCTCGCTGGCGCTGGACGATTCCGACATGGGTCCGCATCTGGCCGAGCTCCGGCGCAAGGCCGAACGGCTCGAAGCCGGCGGGATCACCACCAAGATCATCATCCCCAATTCGCAGATTCTCTACACCGTGCTCGAAGCGCCGGGACCCGACGATATCGCCCGCGAGGTTCAGATCCGCTCGGGGCTCGACGGGCTCACGCCCTATCCGGTGGGCGAGCTGGTGTTCGACTGGCGCGCCGACGGCGAGCGGGCGCGGGTCGCGGTGCTGGCGCGCGAGACGATGGACGAGGCCGAGAGCTTCGCGGTCGAGCACGGGTTCAACCCGGTGAGCTTCGTCGCCCGCCCGGCCTCGGGCGAGTTTTCCGGCGAGCCGTTC
>JAGRMO010000316.1 GCA_020441205.1 Maritimibacter sp. | reverse complement strand
CGGCGATTTCAACTACGCCTGGCCCACCGCCGAGATCGCGGTGATGGGGGCCAAGGGCGCGGTCGAGATCCTGTACCGGGCCGAGCTCGGCGACCCCGAGAAGATCGCGGCGCGGACCAAGGACTACACCGACCGGTTCGCCAACCCGTTCGTCGCGGCCGAGAAGGGCTTCATCGACGAGGTGATCCAGCCGCATTCGACCCGCAAGCGGGTGTGCCGGGCGTTTGCAAGCCTGCGCCACAAGAAGCTCGCGAACCCGTGGAAGAAGCACGACAACATTCCGCTTTGAGGCAAAGGCGAGGGGAGGCACCGCCATGCCGGGCGTCTGCAACAAGACCGTTCCTGCCGGGCCATTTGGGCCGGCGCTCGCCGTCGCGCTGCTCGCCGGTGCTGCGGCGGGGCAGGCCGGCGCCATCGCGCTGCCGTCGGGGCGGGCGGTGAGCTTTCACGACGTGATCCAGAACGAGCCGGGGCCGACCGGGCTCACCGTGCGGTTCCGCTTCGTCGAGGCCGATCTGGCCGAGGTGCTGGATGTCACGCCCTACGAGGAGCTGGAGGCCGACATGCGCTATCTGTGCGAAAGCTACGCGCTCGGGCGGATTTCCAACACCGGGCCGCGGCCGACCGGGGTGGTGATCTCGATCTCCGACCGTCCGGTGGAGTTCGGCGCGCCCGATCCGGATGTCGCGCAGGTGTTCGAGGTCTACCGGCCCGACGGGGCCGCCTGCGTCTGGGAGGGGTATTGATGGCGCTTCCCTACATGCTGAAGCACCGGGGCTTTCCGGGCCGCTACCCGGGCACCGATTTCCAGTTCACCATCCGCCGGGCGAACCCGAAGGGGGTGACGCCGCTTACCGCGCGCGAGCGCTACGCCGACCGCCGGCCGGCCGACCGGCGGGTCGACGCGGCGTTCATGGCGGCGCTGTGGGCGTATTTCGGCGAGGAACCGTTCGAGCGCGGCAATCTCGATGCGGGGCGGTTGAGCTGGCTGTTCGGCCGCGAGGTGGTGCCGGCGGAGGACCCGTTCGATTCGGCCTCCTACGAGGCGGTTTTGCGGATCGACGTCGCGCGGGCGCGCGCGAGTTTCCCGGAAATCTTCGACGAAAATGAGGCAATCGGGTTCCAGTTTGACAACAATGAGTGGGACGAATGAGCGTCTTTTCGCCTGCCCGTTCCGCCAATTGGCGATCTGCCGCGCAATCGGTGACAATGGCCGTAACACGCTGTTGTACCGGTGAATTCGCGGATTACCTTCGTCTCATGGCAGCGGCTCTATCCCGGCTGTCTGCCTGGTTTAGACAAACCGTTACCCTTCCCCTTCTGCCCGGTCTGTGTCGTGAAGACACAGGCCGGGATTTTTCTTGCGCGTGTGGTCTCTGCCACGGCCCTTCGACGGGCCGTGAGGACGCGATTTTCAAATCGCGTGGACAAGCGCCTTCGAAGGCGCTTTGCCAAGGCGCTTCGAAGCGCCTTGCCTGCCGCCCAGACGTGCTCCCCGGACATCAAAGAGAGGACAGGACATGTTCAAGAAGATCCTGATTGCCAACCGCGGCGAGATCGCCTGCCGGGTGATCAAGACCGCCCGCAAGATGGGCATCCAGACGGTCGCGATCTATTCCGACGCCGACCGCAACGCGCGGCATGTGAAGATGGCCGACGAGGCGGT
>JAGRMO010000071.1 GCA_020441205.1 Maritimibacter sp. | reverse complement strand
TCGGCGGTGCGGATCACCCACCTCGCCACCGGGATCGTGGTGACGAGCTCGGAGAAATCGCAGCACCAGAACCGCGATATCGCGATGAAGGCGCTGAAGTCGCGGCTCTACCAACTGGAACTCGACCGGCGCAACGAGGCGATCACCGAGGCGCATGCGGCCAAGGGCGAGGCGGGCTGGGGCAACCAGATCCGCTCCTACGTGCTGCAGCCCTACCAGATGGTGAAAGACCTGCGCACCGGCTTCGAGACATCCGACACTGCGGGCGTGCTCGACGGCGATCTCGACGGGTTGATGGCGGCGACGCTGGCGGCCGGCATGTCGGGCAAGGGCCGCGGCGCGGCCGATCTCGACTAGCGCGCATAGGACGGGCTTCCCACCGCCGGCGCAGACCGGCGCTGCCCGCTTGACCGGTGCGGCGTTCTGACGCAATTTTCCCGGGCGCGGCAGGAATGAACGAATAACAACGCCCGGGGAGGAACATGACCGACGCAACCACGACGCAGGCCTCTGCGCCGCCGATCATCGGCAAGGTGAGCTATGGCGATCTCTCCGCCGCGCTCAAGGCCGGCTGGAACGACTTTCGCCGCGCCCCGGCCTTCGGGCTGTTCTTCGCGAGCTTCTTCGTCCTCGGCGGCTTCGCGATCTTCCTCCAGCTCGAAACCCTCGAACGGTCGTACTGGATCATCCCCACAGCCTTCGGCTTCCCGCTGCTGGCGCCGTTCCTGGCGGTCGGGCTCTATTGCGTGAGCCGGCGGCTTGAGATGGGCATGCCGCTCAACTGGGGCCAGATCCTCGGTCTCGTGTTCCGCGAGAAGGATCGGCAGATGCCGTCGATGGCGGTGGTCATCATCATGATCTTCCTGTTCTGGATCTTCATCGCCCATATGATCTTCGCGCTGTTCCTCGGCTTCATGCCGATGACCAACATCTCGACCGAGTGGCAGACCACGATCTTCAGCCTCGAAGGGATCAAGATGCTGGCGGTGGGCAGCGTGGTCGGCGCGGCGATCGCCTTCGTGCTCTACGCGCTCACGGTCATCTCGCTGCCCCTTCTGCTCGACCGCGAGATCGACTTCATCACCGCGATGATCACCTCGTGGCAACTGGTGGTGAGCAATCCGGGGCCGATGCTGGTCTGGGCGCTGATCATCGCCGTGCTCGTCGTTCTGGCGCTGATCCCGGCGTTTCTCGGGCTGTTCGTGGTGATGCCGGTGCTGGGGCATGCCTCGTGGCATCTCTACCGGCGGGTCTGCAGCTTCGACGATCCCGGCACGCTTTCCTGAGGCCGCGCGGGGCGGCTACTCGACGATCTCGATGAGGGTGCCGTCAGGGCTCTTGACCACTGCTTCGTAGTAGCCGTCGCCGGTGCGGCGCGGGGCCGAGACGAGCAGGCCATCCGCCTCGAAACGGGCGGCGAGGCGATCGACCTCGGCGGCCGAGCCGGTGGCGAGCGCGAGATGCGCCCAGCCACTGGCCTCGCCGGGATTGGGCGAGACCCAGGGGCCTTCCATGAGTTCGATCCGGAGACCGGCCGTGGGCAGGGTGGCGAAGCGCGAGGCGAAGCCCGGGCGGTTGCGGCTGTCGTAGCGCGGGCCGATCTCGGCGCCGAAATACTCGGCCCAGAAACGGGCCGCGTCCTCAAGCCCCGTGGTCCAGAGCGCGACATGGGCGAGCTTCATCGGACAAGTCCTTTTCGGAAAAGAAAAACCCCGCCGAGAGCGCCGGCGGGGTGAATTCTCTGCCGACGCCCAGCGGCGCCGCGAGCCGGAGCTCAGCCCTCGGCTTTTGCCGTGGCCGCACCCGGCACGGGTTTTTTGGCCGAGGAGTTCAGCGGGTCTTCCTGACGCTGCACCGAACCCTCGAAATGGGCACCGCTTTCGATCGCGATGGTCTTGTGGATGATGTCGCCCTCGACCCGCGCGGTGGCGGTGAGGCGGACTTTCAGACCACGCAGCCGGCCGATGATGCGGCCGTTGACGACAACGTCATCGGCGACGACTTCGCCCTTCACCGTGGCGGTCTCGCCCACGGTCAGCATATGGGCGCGGATATCGCCCTCGACGGTGCCCTCGATGACGATGTCACCGGAAGATTTCATGTTGCCCTTGACCACCAAGTCGGACGAAAGGGTGGACGCCGGGGCCTTGGGCTTGGGGGCGGAGGTCATCGCCGGCGCGCCCATGGGCTTCGGGGCTTCGGAAGGGGTCGGCGTCACTTCGGGCTCTCCTGCCTTTGGTCCGGGTTCGTTGATCCTGCTTTTAGAAAACATTTCTTGCAGCCTTTATGTAGATCATCGGGTCGATAGGTTTGCCGTCCACACGGATCTCGTAGTGGAGATGGGGTCCGGTGGACCTGCCGGAATTGCCCATATCACCAATACGATCGCCGCGCGAGACCCTTTGTCCTTCACTCACCTTGATGGCCGAAAGATGACCGTAGCGTGTTTCGATGCCGAAATCGTGCTTGATCGTGATGAGCCGGCCATAACCGGACATCCAGCTCGCATGGGTGACCACGCCGTCGGCCGGCGCGTAGATCGCGGTGCCCACCGGGGCGGCCATGTCGATGCCGGCGTGCTGGCGGCCCCAGCGCATCCCGAAGGGCGAGGTGTAGCGAAAGGACGCTTGCACCGGCATGCCGAAGGGCAGCTTCTCGGCGGCGATGCGGTAGAGGTTCATCCGGTCGAGCGCACCGAGGATCTCGTTGGCGCGCAGCGTGTCGGCGTCGTCGTCCGAGCCCTTGGTCGAGAGCACCAGCGGCATCAGCGGGCCGCCCTGGCCGGAATAGCCGCGGCGGACGGTCTCGAGCAGGCTTTCGGTCGACATGCCGGAGGCTTCGAACATCTTGTCGAGCGGCTCGAGCGACACGGTGACCGCATCCTCGAGCTGACGGAAGATCTGGTCGTTGCGCTCGTCGCGCAGGCGCTGTTCGAAGATCAGGTTCTCGGCGAAGCTCTCGGCATCCTGGGCCTCGGCGGCGATCTTGTCGCGCTCGGCGGCGGTGGTTTCGAGCGCGGCGGTGAGAAAATCGACGGTGGCGTCGTTGTCGCGCGGTGCGGCCCCGGCGCCGGCCGCGTTGCCTTCGGTGGCGGCGGCAAGCGCCGCGTAGGCGGCCCGGGCCTCCTCGCGCTCGCCCATGACGTCGCGCAGTTTCGACTGGATCACGGTGATCCCGGTCGAGAGCTCTTGGCGGTGATCCTCGGAGGCGAGAAGTTCCGACTGCATCGAGGAAATCTGTTCCATCGCCAGCGCGAAGCGGGCCTGAGCGGCGGCGGCCTCGGCGGCGCGGGCGTCACGCTCGGCGGCAAGGGTCTGCAGGCGGGTTTCGTAGAACTGCTGCTCGCGCATCGCCTGGTCGCGGATGCTGCCCGATCCGATCGAATCCATCATCAGCACGGCGGTGGCGATGATCGCCCAGGCGACGAAGGCGGCGGAACCGACCCAGCCTGCGAATTGCGTCAGCGGCGACAGAGTCACGTAGCGGGTGCCCTCGTCCGAGCGCAGGAACACACGCTGTTCCGGGAGCTGACGCTCGAAGCGGTGATTGAGTCTGGTCGCCAGTCGTTTCAGCACAAGCCCATATCCGATTTCCCCGTCCACATCCGCGCGGCCTCTTCGGTGCCGGCGCGAGCCTCCCGCTGCTTAACCCGCGGCTTTACGGGTGGCAAGTTTTTGGGTTTTGGGGCCTCGCAACTATCGTCGCGCTTGGCGAGAAACCGCCGAAATTTCGCCGCATTTCCGCCGCGACTTCGGCCTAATTGGCCTGATTCTGCTGGGTTTCTGCTAGCGGCCAGTAGAAATCCGGCGGGATTCCGGCTTCGGCGCGCTTCTCTTCGTTGAATGGCGGTTTGAGCGCGCCGTGGAAGTAGCGGCGCACCAGCGCGTGGAATTCCTCGCGCGGATCGAGCTCGTGGCGACCGCAGAGAAAGTGGAACCATTTCGAGCCGTAGGCAACGTGGCCGACCTCCTCGGCATAGATCGTCTTCAGCGCCGCGACCGCCTGGGTGACGCCGGCCTTCTCGAACAGCGCGATCATCTCGGGGGTGACGTCAAGTCCGCGGGCTTCGAGCACCATCGGCACGACCGCGAGCCGGCCCATGAGATCGTCCGCCGTGTCTTCGGCCGCGCGCCACATGCCGGCATGGGCGGGCAGCGCGCCATAGTGGCTCCCCATCGCCTCAAGACAATCGCACAGGAGGTTGAAATGTTTGGATTCCTCGTCNNGCATGGGCGGGCAGGGCGCCGTAACGACTGCCGAGCGCTTCGAGCGTGTCGCAGACCAGTTCGAAATGCCGGGCCTCCTCGGCGGCGGCCCGGACCCAATCGTCGTAGAAGCCGAGCGGCATCGGCGTGCCGGTGAAGCGGGCGATGATGTCCCAGTGAAGATCGACGGCGTTGAGCTCGATATGGGCGACGGCGTGCAGCAGTGCGATGCGACCCTTGGCGCTGCCGGGGCGGCGGCGCGGCACGTCGCGCGGATCGAGCAGGTCGGGTTTGTCGGGGCGGGCGGGGCGCGCCGGCGGATCGGCGCGGCCGATGTCGAGCGGCGTGCCGGTTGCGCGCGCCTCGGCCCAGAGCGCAGCATGGGCGCGCGACAGCGCCGCCTTGGCGCGACCATCGGCGGTACGCAGGACAGCGGCGGCCAGTTCGGCAAGCGTAGGGCTCACCTTGGCCTCACAATGCTTCGGCGGCGGCGAGCACCTCTGCCGCGTGTCCGGCCACCTTCACCTTGGTCCAGATCCGGGCCACCTGGCCGTCCGGCCCGATCAGGTAGGTGGTGCGCACGATTCCGAGGAAGCTCTTGCCGTACATCTGCTTCTCGCCCCAGACCCCGTAGCGCTCGCAGACGTCGCCTTCGGCGTCCGACAGGAGCGGGACGGTCAGCGCCTGCTTGGCGGCGAAGTTCTCCTGCCGCTTCACGCTGTCTTTCGACAGGCCGAGCACCGCCGTGCCGGCGCCGGCGAAGGCGGGCGCCAACGCGCTGAAATCGCGCGCCTCGGTGGTGCATCCGGCGGTCGAGGCCTTGGGATAGAAGAACAGAACCACCTTGCGGCCCGCGAAATCGTCGAGGCTGACCGTGCCGCCGCCGTCGCGGGGCAGGGTGAAGGCCGGCGCTTTGGCGCCGAGCTCGATTAGCGCGTTGGTCATCTCTTTTCTTCCCGTTATGCTTCACCTAAGTGCGGTTTCTAAGGCGATACGCGGCCGAGAGAAAGCCGGACCAAAGCCAGAGGCGCGATGAGCGACAGCAGCCATAGCCACCCGCGCGCGCCGCGCGGTCTGGATGCCGCCCGGCCCGCAGGCAGCGGTCGCCGGTGGCGGCCGCGTCGGCTGCACTGGCATATTTCGATCTGGTCGACGGTGACGGTGCTGCTGGTGGCGCTGTTCCTGGTGCTGAGTTCGATGGCCCTGACCGGGCGGGTCTTCGTGCTGCCGGACTGGATCGAGGCGCGGGTCACGCGGGCGCTGAACGAAGCGCTGCCGTCGGGATCGATGACGCTCGGGCGGGTCGAGCTCGGACTTACCCAGGCGGGGCGGCCGCGGCTCAGGCTGGTCGATCTCGGGCTGCGCGACGACAGCGGGCTCGACCTCGCCCAGCTCAACGCCGTCGAGGGCAGTTTCCACGTGAAGCCCGCGCTGCTCGGCAGGCTCGAGCCGCGCCGGCTCCAGCTCCAGGGCGCGCAGGTGACGTTGCGCAGGCTCGCCGATGGCGCCTTCGATCTCGCGCTCGGGCAGAATGTCGGCGCCACCGGTAACCTCGCCACCATGCTCGACGCGCTGGACGGGCTGTTCGACAAGGGGCCGCTCGCCACCGTCACCACGCTCAGCGCCACCAACCTCACGGTCACGCTCGAAGACGCGCGCTCGGGGCGGATCTGGCAGGTGACCGACGGCGAGATGGAGATCGTGCCGCAGCCCACCTACACCGACACGATCATCCGGTTCAACGTGTTCAACCAGACCGAGGAGCTGGCCTCGACCGAGTTCTCGTTCCGCTCGGCGCGCGACAGCTCCGAGGCGAGCCTCGCCGCGCGGTTCGAGAACGCGGCCGCGCGCGACATCGCGGCGCAATCGCCGGTGCTCGCCTTCCTCCAGGTGATCGACGCGCCGATCTCGGGCGCGCTGCGGACTTCGATCGGCGCCGGCGGCGCGCTCGACGAGCTGGTCGGCACGCTCAAGATCGACGCGGGCGCCCTGTCGCCGACACCGGGGGCGAAGCCCGCGAAATTCGACGGCGCGAGCATCTACATCGACTTCGATCCCGCGGCGCAGCGGATCGACTTCACCGGCCTCTCGGTCGAGAGCGAGATCGGCACCGTCGAGGCGGCGGGCCATGTCTACCTCGCCGATTTCCGTAACGGTTGGCCGGGCAGCCTGATCGGTCAGATCGAGATTCCCTATGCCAGGCTTGCGCCGCCCGGCTTTTTTGCCGACCCGCTGGAGATCGACGGCGGCACCGCCGATCTCAGGGTGCGACTCGCGCCGTTCTCGGTCGACATCGGCCAGGCAGTCGCGTTCCGGGGCGAGCGACGCTACGAGGCGAGCGGCACCGTCGCGGCCAGCCCCGAGGGCTGGTCCATTGCCCTCGATGCGGGGTTCGACCGCGGCGATCTGGCCGAGGTGCTGGCGCTCTGGCCGGTCAAGGTGGCCGACAAGCCGCGCGACTGGGTGGGCGGGCATGTGCTGTACGGCGACGCGGTCGACGGGCTCCTCGCTTTCCGCATGGTGCCGGGCGGCAAGCTCACGATGAACGGCACCTTCGGGATCGAGAACGCCGCGGTGCAGCCGATCGCCACATTGCCGCCGGTCGAGATCGCCCAGGGCTACGGCAATCTCGCGCCCGGTCGTCTCGCCTTCGCGGCCGAGGCGGCGACGCTCACCGCTCCGGGGGGCGAGGTGCTCGATCTGTCCGGCACCAGCTACCTCATTCCCGACCTCAAGGCGCATCCGCAGATGGGCGTGGTCAACCTTGCGCTTGCCGGCACCGCGCGCGGCACGATGTCTGTGCTGAACGAAAAGCCGTTCGAGATCTTCCGCTCGGCGGCATCGAATCTCGGGCCCGACATGGCGCGGGGGCAGGTGGCGGCGAAGGGCCGGGTGACTTTCCCGCTCGGCGACGGGCCGATCCCGCCCGAGGCGTTCCGCTACGACGTGACCGCGACGCTCACCGACGTCACCTCCGATGTGCTCGTCGCCGGCAAGCTCCTCGCCGCCGACAGTCTCGAGCTCCACGCGAGCAACGAGGGGGTCGAGATCAGCGGACCGGCGCGGATCGGCCAGGCGCATGCGCTCGGCAGCTGGTCGATGCCGATGGTGAACGGCCAGCCGCTCGCTTCGAGCGTCTCCGGCACGGTCGAGATCACGCCACAGGCGCTGAGCGAATTCGGCCTCGATGCGGTGGCCGACATGGTCTCGGGCAGCGCGCGCGGCCGGTTCGACATCGATCTCGGCGACCCCGGCGATGTGCCGGTGCTGAAACTCAGGACCGATCTCGGCGGGCTCGCGATGGCGATCCCGGGCACCGGCTGGTCGAAGACCGAGGCCGAGACCGGCCGGCTGCAGCTGCGGGCGATCCTGGGCGCGCGGCCCGAGGTCACCGCGATGAAGATCGAAGTGCCCGGCCTCACCGCGACCGGCAACATCACCACCGCCGAAGGCGGAGGGCTCGGCGAGGCGCGGTTCCGCGATGTCACCATCGACCGCTGGTTCGACGGTTCGGTGATGCTCACCGGGCGCGGCCCCGACCTCCCCGTGGCGATCGCCGTGACCGGCGGAACGATCGACCTCCGCGCGACCAATTTCGGCACCGGCGGCGGTGGCGGCGCGCGCGGTCCGCGGATGCCGCTTTCGCTTTCGCTCGGCCGGCTGATCGTCTCGGAAGGCATCCAGATCCAGCGGCTGCGCGGCGATTTCGATCTGTCGGGCGGTCTCTCGGGCAATTTCACCGGGCGGTTCTTCGACGGCAACCGGGTCGAGGGCACCGTCGCCCAGACCGATCAGGGGGCAGCCTTCCGGATCAGTTCGAACGAGGCCGGCGGGGTGCTGAGGGCGACCAATATCTTCGCCAAGGCGCAAGGCGGCAAGCTCGAGCTCATCCTCGCGCCGGTCGAGGCGGCGGGCACCTACGAGGGCGAGTTCACCATCACCGATACGCGGGTGGTCAACGCGCCGGCGATGGCCGAGCTCCTGTCGGCGGTCTCGGTGGTGGGGTTGATCGACCAGCTCGGCGGCGAAGGCATCCGCTTCACCGAGGTCGAGGGCCGGTTCCGGCTCGACCCGAAGGCGGTGACGCTCTACCGCTCGTCCGCGGTGGGTCCGTCGATGGGGATCTCGCTCGACGGCTATTACGACATGGCGGGGGGGACCATCGACATGCAGGGCGTGCTGTCGCCCCTGTTCATCGTCAATGCGCTCGGCCGGGTGTTCAGCCCCCGCGACGGCGAGGGGCTGGTGGGGTTCAACTTCAACCTCACCGGGCCTGCGAAGAGCCCGGAGGTGCAGGTCAACCCGCTGTCGATCCTCACGCCGGGGGTGTTTCGCGAGATCTTCCGCCGCGCGCCGCCGCAAGTGCCGGAGGCGCCCGCGGAATGACCGATCCGACCCGGAGCGCGCCCGCCGACGGCAGCCGGCTCGCGGATTACGATTTCGACCTGCCGGACGAGCTGATCGCGACGCGCCCGGCGCGGCCGCGCTCGTCGTCGCGGCTGCTGGTGGCGACCCGGGGGCGGATGACGGATGCACGGGCGATCGACCTGCCGGGTTTCCTCAATCCCGGTGACCGGCTGGTGCTGAACGACACGCGGGTGATCCCGGCACGGCTCCGCGGGGTGCGGCGGCGCGGCAGCGCCGAGGCGGGGATCGAGGCGACGCTGCTCGAACCCCATGCCGCCGGCGGCTGGTCGGCGCTGGTGAAGCCCCTGCGCAAGCTCCGCGACGGCGAGGAGATCGCCTTCGGCGGCGGGCTCAGCGCGGTCTTCGCGGGGCGGGAGGCCGACGGGCAGGCGCGGCTGTCGTTCAACCTCGATGGCGCGGAATTCGACGCGGCGCTGGCCGAGGCGGGCGAGATGCCGCTGCCGCCCTATATCGCGTCCAAGCGGCGGGCGGATGCGCAGGACCGCGACGACTATCAGACCGTCTGGGCGGCGCGGCCCGGCGCGGTGGCCGCGCCGACGGCGTCGCTGCATTTCGACGCGGCGCTGCTCGCGGGCCTTGCCGCGCGCGGGATCGAGACAACGCAGGTCACGCTGCATGTCGGCGCGGGCACCTTCCTGCCG
>JAGRMO010000070.1:43531-69126 GCA_020441205.1 Maritimibacter sp. | reverse complement strand
AAATACGAGACCGGGATGAACCGCGTCAGTGCGTCGCGGCTCTGGGACATCGCCGGCGCCCTTTCGGTGCCGATCGAGTTTTTCTTCGAGGGGCTCGAGGCGGGCGCCAAGCCGGAAGACGCGACGCTGCCGGGCGATATCCTGGGCGACAAGGAAGCGCTGGAGCTGGTGCGGTCGTATTACGCGATCCCGGAAAACCAGCGCCGCCGCCTGTTCGAGCTGGCGCGGGTGCTGTCGGACGCCGCTTGACGCGCTGAGACCCAGCCGCTACCGCCGGGGTGACCCAGCCCAGGTGGTGCCATGTCTCTCGATGATGCCCAGACCCGACAAGAGCTGATCGAAACCGCCCATGCGCTGGCCGAAGCCGCGCGGGCGGCGACGCTCAAACATTTCCGCACACCGGGCCTCGCTGCCGACAACAAGCTGGCCGGCGGGTTCGATCCGGTCACCGCGGCCGACCGCGAGGCGGAGGCGGCGATGCGCGCGATCCTCGCCGAACGACGGCCGGACGACGCGATTCTCGGCGAGGAATACGGGGTGCAGGCGGGCACCAGCGGGCTCACCTGGGTGCTCGACCCGGTCGACGGCACGCGGTCGTTCCTGTCGGGCACGCCGACCTGGGGGGTGCTGATCGCGGTGGGCGACGCTGGCGGGCCGAAGCTCGGGGTGATCGACCAGCCGTTCATCGGCGAGCGGTTCGTCGGCGGTTTCGGCACGGCCGAGGTGACCGGGCCGATGGGGCGCCACGGGCTCGCGACGCGCACAACGGCCGGGCTCGACACGGCGATCCTGTTCACCACCTTTCCCGAAGTGGGGACGGAGGCCGAGCGCGCCGCGTTCCAGGCGCTGGCGGGCCGGGTCAAGCTCACCCGCTACGGGCTCGATTGCTACGCCTATGCGCTGGTGGCCGCGGGGCAGATCGACCTTGTGGTCGAGGCCGGGCTGCAGGCCTATGACGTCCAGGCGCCGATCGCGGTGATCGAGGCCGCGGGCGGCATCGTGACCGATTGGCAGGGCCGGCCGGCGCATGACGGCGGCCGGATTCTCGCGGCGGCCAATGCCCAGATCCACGCGGCCGCGCTCGCGGTGCTGCGGTCGGCGGCGGGCTGAGGCGGCGGGCGGCGGCCGGGATCGTGCGGGACGGGGCAAGGGCGATGGGCGAAATCCTGATCCGGGGCGCCGAGACGGTGCTGACGATGGACAACGCGGGCACCGAGCTCGCCGGGGCCGACATCCTGCTGCGCGACGGGGCGATCGTCGCGGTCGGGACGGGGCTCAAGACAACGGGCGAGGTGGTGCTGGCGCAGGGCTGCGTGGTGACGCCCGGGCTCGTCAACACCCACCACCATCTCTACCAGACTCTCACCCGCGCCGTGCCTGGCGGGCAGGATGCGCTGCTGTTCGGCTGGCTTAAGACGCTCTACCCGATCTGGGCGCGGATGGGGCCCGAGGAGATGTTCGTCTCGGCCCAGGTGGGGCTTGCCGAGCTCGCGCTCTCGGGCTGCACCACCTCGTCGGATCACCTCTACCTCTACCCGAACGGCGCGCGGCTCGACGACACGATCGCGGCGGCGCGGGAGGTGGGGCTGAGGTTCCATCCCACCCGTGGGTCGATGAGTATCGGCGAAAGCGCGGGCGGGCTGCCGCCCGACAGCCTGGTCGAGCGCGAAGCCGCGATCCTCGACGACACGATCCGGGTGATCGACGCCTTCCACGACGCGCGCGCGGGCGCGATGGTGCGGGTGGGCGTCGCCCCCTGTTCGCCGTTCTCGGTGAGCCGGGAACTCATGCGCGACGCAGCCCTGCTCGCCCGCGACAAGGGGGTGATGCTGCACACCCATCTGGCCGAGAACGACGAGGACATCGCCTATAGCGAGGCGCAGTTCGGGATGCGGCCCGGGCAATATGCCGAGGAGCTGGGCTGGACCGGGGCCGACGTCTGGCACGCCCATGCGGTGAAGCTCGACGCGGCCGAGATCGCGCTGTTCGCGCGCAGCGGCACCGGGGTTGCGCATTGCCCCTGTTCGAACTGCCGGCTCGGCTCGGGGATCGCCCCGGTGCGCGCGATGCGCGATGCCGGCGTGAAGGTGGGGCTCGGGGTCGACGGGTCGGCCTCGAACGACGCGGGCAACCTGGTGGCCGAGGCGCGGATGGCGATGCTGCTGCAACGGGTCGCCCATGGCGCCGACAAGATGAGCGCGCGCGAGGCGCTCAGGATCGCGACGCGGGGCGGGGCCGAGGTGCTGGGGCGCGACGATATCGGGCAGATCGCGCCCGGCAAGCGGGCCGATCTGGCGATCTGGGACGTCTCGGGGCTGGAAAGCGCCGGGAGCTGGGACAAGGCGGCGCTGTTGCTCGCGGGGCCGACGCGGGTGCGCGATCTGTTCGTCGAGGGCCGCCCGGTGGTGCGCGACGGGCAGGTGGTGAGCTTCGATCTTGGGCGGGCGGTGGCGCGCCAGGATGTGCTGGCGCGGGCGCTGATCGGCTGAGACGGGGCGTTTCGGCGGCGAGACCAGCGGTCTTGCTGGGAGTGTGGCGCCTGACAAGGGGTTCAGATCCCAGGAATCCGGACTCCCTCTGGTCATTGACAACACATATATATCAATACTTTAGGTTCGATCCGCGGTTCACCTTCGGGCAACCTTTGCGCCGCGCGACAAGCGGCTCGGTCGTTACTTCTGCCCTGTGCCACCGGTTTCGCCGCCGGTCGCTTCGCGCGGCAAACGGGCGGCGAACTGGCGGATGTAGTCCATGCCGAGCGCCTCGCCCGTGGGCTTGGTCTTGACGAAGACGCCCAGCGTGTCGCCCCAGTCGGTGCCCGCGCGGCGCATCGTCTGTTTCAGCGCCGCCACCCGGCGGGTGTGGCGCGGATAGCGGCCGATGAAGGCGAAATGTTCGGGCGCCCAGTCGGTGGTGGTCTCGATGCAGTCGAGCCCCGACCATTTCGCAAGCGCCGTCATGCCGTCGCGGTAGAAGCGCCAGCAATCCTGCGGGTCGCGGTGTTCGATCCCGCGCGAGGGGGCGATGTGGATCATCAGCCCGCCCGGTTTCAGCACCCGGGCCATCTCGAGGAAGGTGAGCCAGAAGAACTCGTTGTGTTCGAGCATCTGGCCGGAGATCACCGCGTCGTAGCGCTCGGGGTCGACCGGGAAGTGCCAGGGATCGTCGGGGATCACGTCGACATTGGGGCCTTCGGCGAGGTCGAGCCCGTGATAGGTCCAGCCGCCCGCCTCCCAGAGCCTGCGGTGGAAGCCGCGCTTGCGGCCGGCGCCGACGTCGAGCACGAGGCCGGGCGCGCGTCCGGCGGCGTGTTTGCGGAACGCCGCTTCCATGTAGTCCTTGCTTTCCGCGTGCATCGACCTGGCCTCGTTCCGCCGCCCGGATTGCCGCGCATCAAGACCCCGGGGGGCGGGCAAGTCAACCGGCGGGGCCGGATCAGACCCGGCGTCCCGCCACATAGGTGGCAGCGATGGCGCGGTCGTCGCCCATCATGATGGTGGGAAACAGCGCCTCCCACAGCGTGTCGGCCCGCGCGGCGCGCTGGGCGATGGCGGGGGTGGAGGCGAGATCGACGGCGATGATGTCGGCCTCGTAACCGGGGGCGAGGGTGCCGATCCGGTCGCCGAGGCGCAGGCTTTGGGCCGAGCCCTGGGTCGCGAGCCACCAGAGCTGCGCCGGGTGCAGCACGGTGCCCCTGAGATGCGCCACTTCGTAGGCCGCGGCCATGGTGCGCAGCATCGAAAACGACGAGCCGCCGCCGGTGTCGGTGGCGAGGCCGATGGTGTGCCCCGCGGCCTTCAGCCCGGCCATGTCGAACAGTCCCGAGCCGATGAAGGTGTTGGAGGTCGGGCAATGGATGAGGTTCGCACCCGCCTCTTTCAGCCGGTCGCGCTCGCGCGCGGTGAGGTGGATCGCATGGCCCATGAGCGCGCCGTCGCCGATGAGGCCGAAGCGATCGTAGACGTCCGTGTAGTCGCGTGCCTCGGGGTAGAGTTCGGCGACCCAGGCGATCTCCTCGTGCTGTTCCGAGAGGTGGGTCTGCATCAGCACATCCGGGTGCTCGGCCCAGAGCGCGCCCAGCGCCTCGAGCTGTTCCGGGGTCGAGGTGGGGGCGAAGCGTGGGGTGATGACGTAGCCGAGCCGGTCTGCCCCGTGCCACTTCTCCAGCAGGCGCTTGCTGTCGTCATAGGCGCTCTTGGCAGTGTCGGAGAGGTTCGCGGGGGCGTTGCGGTCCATGCAGGTTTTGCCCGCGAGCGCGCGCAGGCCGCGGGCGCGGGCCTCGGTGAAATAGGCGTCGACGCTTTCGGGGTGGATCGTGGCGAAGCTCACCGTGGTGGTGGTGCCGGCGGCGAGGGTCAGGTCGAAATAACGCGCCGCGATCTCGGCGGCATGGGCCGGGTCGGCGAAGCGGGCCTCTTCGGGGAAGGTGTAGGTGTTGAGCCAGTCGATCAGCCGCTTGCCCCAGCTCGCGATGATCGCGGTCTGCGGATAGTGGACATGGGCATCGACGAAGCCGGGCGAGAGCAGGGCCCCGCCGTGGTCGGTCACCGGCGCGTCGGGGCAGGCGGCGCGGATCTCGTCGGCCGGGCCCACGGCGACGATGCGGCCCGCTTCGATGGCCACGGCGCCGGTTGTCTCGTGCTGCACGCAGGCGTCGACCGGGGCGTCGAAGGGATCGGCGGTGAAGGTGAGGGTCTGTCCGAGGAGGAGGTGCAAGGGCTGTCTCTCGTGGCGGTGCCGGCGGTGCGGCGATCGGGGACAGAATGAAGGAGGCGGCGGCGAGCGTCGATTGAAAAACGCCCCGCCCGCGGGCTTGTTCCCCGTGGCGGGCTTCGCCTATGGTCCGGCGCAAACGGAGACGGGGCATGGCGGACGATCAGCTTCAGGACAGCGCGCCGGAAGACGGCGACTACGAGATCGACCGCGAGATCTTGCGGCCGGTCCGCGCGGCGGTCGAGGCACAGGATGCGCCCGCGCTGGTGGCGCTGCTCGAACCGCTGCACGCCGCCGACATCGCCGACCTGCTCGAACAGGTGGACGACGAGACGCGGGTCGAGCTCGTGCAGCTCTACGGGCGCGAGTTCGACGGCGAAATCCTGTCGGAGCTCGACGAGAGCATCCGCGAGGAGGTGATCGGGGCGCTGCACCCCGAGGTTCTGACCGAGGCGGTGCGCGAGCTCGAGACCGACGATGTCGTCGACCTGATCGAAGACCTCGAGGCGCCGCAGCAGGCGGCGATTCTCGATGCGCTGGAGGCGCCCGACCGGGTGGCGGTCGAGCAGTCGCTGACCTATCCCGAGTTCTCCGCCGGCCGCCTGATGCAGCGCGAGATGGTGGTGGCGCCCGAGCACTGGACGGTGGGCGAGGCGATCGACTTCATGCGCAGCTCCGACGACATGCCGGAGCAGTTCTACCACGTCATCCTGATCGACCCGCGGCTGCGGCCCACCGGCTACGTGACGCTCGGACGTATCATGTCGTCGTCGCGCACGGCGCGGCTCGCCGATCTGGCCGAGCCCAGCTTCCGCACCATCCCGGTGCTGCAGGACGAGGGCGAGGTAGCCTACGCGTTCAACCAGTATCACCTGATCTCGGCGCCGGTGGTCGATGCCGACGACCGGTTGATCGGTGTCATCACCATCGACGACGCGATGGCGATCCTCGACGAGGAACACGAGGAAGATATCCTGCGTCTCGCCGGCGTCGGCGACGAGAGCGCGATCTCGGACGGGGTGTTCGAGACCACCCGCCAGCGGGTGCCCTGGCTCGGGGTCAACCTGGTCACCGCGATCCTCGCCTCGCTGGTGATCGCCCAGTTCGAGGCGGTGATCGCGGGGATGGTGGCGCTGGCGGTGCTGATGCCGATCGTCGCCTCGATGGGCGGCAACGCCGGCACCCAGACGCTGACCGTCGCGGTGCGGGCACTGGCGACGAAAGACCTCACCGAGGCCAACGTCTGGCGGGTGATCCGGCGCGAGATTCTCGTGGGGCTGGTCAACGGCGTGGTGTTCGCCCTGGTGATGGGCGTGGTCGGCTGGGCCTGGTTCGCGGCGCCGATGCTGGGCGTGGTGATCGCGCTGGCGATGGTGGTCAACCTGGTGGTGGCGGGGCTTGCCGGCGTCGGTGTGCCGGTGCTGCTCGAAAGGATCGGCGTCGACCCGGCGCTCGCCTCGGGCGCCTTCGTGACGACAGTGACCGACGTGGTGGGCTTCTTCGCCTTCCTCGGTCTGGCAGGAGCGATGTTGCTATGAGTCTATCCGAGATCAAGCAGGCGGCGCGGGAGGCGGCTTACGAGCGGCGGGCGGCGGCGCATGGGCGCGGGCTCGACGGCGCGGCGCAGGAGCGGCTGATCGGCGAGCTTGCGCGCTACCGGGGCCAGGTGCTTGCGGGCTTCATCCCGATCCGCACCGAGATCAACCCGCTGCCGGTGATGGCGACGATGGCGAACGACGGGCCGGTCGGCGTGCCGGTGATCGAGGCGAAGGGCAGCCCGCTCGCCTTCCACCGCTGGCGGCCCGGCTGTGCGATGGAGCCGGGGTTGTTCGGCGCGGCGGTGCCGGCGAACGGGGTCGAGATCATTCCCCAGGTGGTGATCGTGCCGCTGGTGGCGTTCGACCGGAAGGGCGGGCGGCTCGGCTATGGCGGTGGGTTCTATGACCGGACGCTGGAATACCTGCGCATGCGCGGACGGGTGTTCGCCGTCGGTTTCGCCTATGCGGCGCAGGAGGCCAAGGAGCTGCCGCTCGAGCCCACCGACCAGCCGCTGGACGCGATCGTGACCGAACAGGAGACGCTCCGGTTCTGAGCGGCAGCGGCGCGGTGACTGTTTCCAAAAAGGAAACAGAGTGTTTTATTTGAATATCAAGTATTTACGGGCTCCCTGACATCCGCAGGCCGCGTAGATGAAGGAATTCTCGGCCTAAGAACCCGGCCTATCGTCAGCGGGGAGGGCGTTTCGCGCAGTTTTTGCTTCTTCTGGCGCTGAAACACTGTGTTTCTTTTGGAAACCAATGGCTTAATGCACTGCCAAGGCGGGGGCCGGCGCCCCAAGACCTGCGGGCCACCCGGTGCCGGAGGATCGAGGTCTGGCGCCGTCGTGCGGGCGAATCCCGGGGTCAGGCTAGCGGCATCGGCGGGCCCGGCAAACCCCGCCTTTCGGCCGTGCCGTCGGCGGGCCGGCGGCGGCCCGCCCGGGCACGTCGCGGGTGTTGCGCCCGGACGCGCGAGGGCCTAGTCAATCAGGATGAAAATCCTGTTTCTCGGAGATGTCGTGGGGCGCGCGGGGCGGCAGGCGGTGCTGGAGCACCTGCCGCGGTTGCGCGAGGCCTGGAAGCTCGATTTCGTCGTGGTCAACGGCGAGAACGCGACCGGCGGCATGGGGCTTTCGGCCGAGCACGCGAAGGCAATGCTCGGCGCCGGGGCAGATGTGCTCACGCTCGGCGACCATGCTTTCGATCAGCGCGACATGCTGAGCTATTGCGAGCAGGAGCCGCGGATCATCCGGCCGCTCAACTACGCGAAGGGCGCGCCCGGCACCGGGGCGCGGATGTTTGCCGATGCGCGCGGGCGCAAGGTGCTGGTGGCGCAGGTGCTGGGCCAGGTGTTCATGAAGCGCGCCTTCGACGATCCGTTCGGCACGATCGAGACCGCGCTCAAGCCCTATCCGCTCGGCGGTCAGGCGCAGGCGGTGATCGTCGACGTGCATTGCGAGGCGACCAGCGAGAAGATGGCGATGGGCCAGTTCCTCGACGGCCGCGCCTCGATGGTGGTGGGCACCCACACCCATGTGCCGACCGGCGACGCGATGATCCTGCCCAAGGGCACCGCCTATCAGACCGACGCGGGCATGTGCGGCGACTACCATTCGGTGATCGGGATGGAGAAGGCCGAGCCCTTGCGCCGGTTCGTCACCGGCATGGCCAAGGGGCGGTTCTCGCCGGCGATGGGGCCGGTCACGCTGTCGGGGCTCTATGTCGAGACCGACGACGCCACCGGGCGGGCGGTGCGGGTGGCGATGGTGCGCGAGGGCGGCGCGCTGCAGGCCTCGGCGCCCTAGGGCGAAGGTTCCGGCGCCGCCGGCGCTGGGGGAACGTTTTTCCGCTCATCGGAAGAGCTTAGGGCGGCGCGTCCGGCGATGGGCCTTGTGGCGCGGGCGCGGGCGGGCGACAATGCCGCGACGCAGCCGAGGCATGGCCATGGATCTGTTCGACTTCTCCCAGCATACCCAGGCGATGATCGCTCTGGCCGTGGTCGGCCTGATGTTCGTGGCCTTCCTGCGCGAGCTCTGGCCGACCGAGGTGGTGGCCATCGCGGCCGCCGCGGTGCTGCTGGTGACCGGCGTCTTGCCCTACGAGGAGGGGCTCGCGGTGCTCGCGAACCCTGCGCCCTGGACCATCGCGGCGATGTTCATCGTGATGGGGGCGTTGGTGCGGACCGGCGCGCTCGACTGGTTCACCCATGCCGCCGAGCGCCAGGCCGAGGGCCGGCCGATGATGGCGCTGGTGGTGCTGCTCGCGGGCGTCGTCGTCGCCTCGGCCTTCGTCTCCAATACGCCGGTGGTGGTGGTGATGATCCCGGTCATCACCCAGCTCGCCAAGCGGATCGGGCTCGCGCCATCGAAGGTGCTGATCCCGCTGTCCTATGCCGCGATCCTCGGCGGCACGATCACGCTCATCGGCACATCGACCAACCTGCTGGTCGACGGCGTGGCGCGGCAATACGGGCTCGAGCCGTTCTCGATCTTCGAGATCTCGCCGCTCGGCATCGTCGTCGCCGGTTTCGGCATGGGCTATCTCGGGCTGTTCGGCCGCAAGCTCCTGCCCGACCGCACCTCGATGGCGGCGCTGCTCGGCAACCGCAGCCGCAAGAAGTTCTTCACCGAGGCGGTGATCCCGCCCGAGTCGAACCTGATCGGCCGCGAGGTGCTGGGGGTGCAATTGTTCCGCCGCGAGGGCGTGCGGCTCATCGACGTGATCCGCGGCGATCTCTCGCTCCGGCGCAACCTCGACGGGGTGGCGCTCGAGGTGGGCGACCGGGTGGTGCTGCGCACCGAGATGACCGAGCTTTTGTCGCTGCAGCGCGACAAGAGCCTCAAGCGGGTCGACCAGGTGAGCGCGGTCGAGACGGCGACGGTCGAAGTGCTGATCACGCCGGGCTGCAAGATGGTCGGCCGGACGCTCGGCGAATTGCGGCTGAGACGGCGGTTCGGGGTCTATCCGCTCGCCGTGCACCGGCGCAACCAGAACATCAGCGGCCAGCTCGACGCGGTGAACATCCGGGTCGGCGATACGCTGCTGCTCGAAGGCGCGCCGGAAGACATCGGCCGGCTCGCCACCGAGATGAACCTGGTCGACGTCGCGAAACCGGCGGCGCGGGCGTTCCGCCGCGGCCACGCGCCGGTGGCGCTCGGCGCGCTGGTGGGCATCGTCGTGCTCGCAGGCCTCGGCGTCGCGCCGATCCTCGCGCTCGCGGTGGTGGCAGTGGCGGTGGTGCTGGTGACCCGCGCGATCGACGCCGACGAGGCGTTCGAATTCGTCGAGGGGCCGTTGCTCGCGCTGATCTTCGCGATGCTCGCCATTGGTGCTGCGCTGGAAAGCTCGGGCGCGGTCGAGCTCATCGCCAACGCGGTCGCGCCCTACCTCGCCCAGCTTCCGTCGTTCCTGATCGTGCTCGCGGTCTATCTGCTCACGATGTTGCTGACCGAACTGGTCTCGAACAACGCGGTCGCAGTGGTGATGGCGCCGATCGCCATCGGGCTTGCGGGCGCGATGGGGCTCGAGGCGCGGCCTCTGGTGGTGGCGGTGATGTTCGCGGCGTCGGCGAGCTTCTCAACCCCGATCGGCTACCAGACCAACACGATGGTCTACGGGCCGGGCGGCTACAAGTTTACCGATTTCCTAAAGGTCGGGATCCCGCTCAACCTGTCGCTGGCACTGCTCTGTTCGGTGATGATCCCGCTGATCTGGCCGCTGTAGCCGGCGGTCACATCGTTTCGACGCAGTGGCGGCGGAAGGCGCGCTTCAACATGTCGAGCTCTTCGCGCAGAAGTGTCAGTTCGGCGCGGATATCGTCGTCCATCGCCGCGCCGGTGGCCACGGTGAAGCTCGCGAGCCGTTCGTCGGTGGCGGCGTCCGAGATCACGAAGGTCTGCACCCCATCGGCCAGCAGCTCGACCGGGATCGGCACCCGCACGAGGTACTGGCCGGGCGCGCCGGGCACCGGGGTAATCTCGGCACCGGCGACCTGCGTCGAGAGATGGGTCACCGAAAGCAGCGGCGGCTTGGCCGTGCCGGTGAGCATGCCTTCCCAGACCCCTGCGCGAACCTTCGTTCTGGTGAGCTCGACCGCCATCGCCCGCGCCCCTAGAGCTCGGCCCGGGGGCGGCGCGAGAAGGTCACGTCGCGCAGCACCACCTGATTCATCGAGGGTTGTTCGAAAATCAGATCGACCCAGGCGCGCTCCACCCGCTTCTCGTTGAGATTGGAATAGGCGAGGTCGAACTCGACCACGATGCCCTCGTCGCCCAGCGTCAGTTCGCGCACGATCTGCTCGGTGTTGGGGCCGTGGCGGACGTTGAGGCGCGCGAAGATCTCGATTGGCCGCTCGGTCTCGACCACGCAGCTCAGCCGCACGAGGTGGCGGCGTTTGAGGCCGCGCACGGCGGCTTCGGGCAGGTCGATCACCAGGGACAGGAACGAACCGTCGAAGTTGAACACGTCCATCCTGAGGCCGAAGGGCGCGAGATCGGTTTCGCGGGTGTTGCGGACCTGGCGCACGGTGAGCTCGGAGATCCGGCAATCGTGAAACAGTGTCACCTCGTCGCCGAAGCGCTGCTTGGTCTCGGCGGCGGCCACGCCGGGCGGGCTGATCGGTCCGCGCCAGAGCCCGGGCCGCCAGGCCCAGTCGCTGTGCAGGGGCTTGTGGAAGGCGTTCGAGCCGATCCGGGGCAGGGTGAGGCGGGCGTCGGCGGTGAACAGCACCCGGTCGAGCCGCGCGCGGAGCTGGGCGGCGCGATGGCGCAGCGCCCGCAGCGCCGGCAGGGGCAGGGCCTCGGCCCGCTCGGCGACGCGCTCCCACCGCCGGAGTGCGCGGCGGTGTTGGAGCTGGTCGATCAGGCTGGGGGTGGCTCTGGCCATGTCTTGGGATTCGCCCGGGGTCTGCGATTGTTGCCGTATTTAGAACAAAACGATTCGATTGCGCAAACTGTTGCGGTTTGGGGGATTTCGACCGTGCCGCCGCGGCGCCCCGGCGCGTGCGGGTCGCCGCGCGTGGGGGCCCCCGCGGGTCGACCACTTTGGGGGCGACATGCCGGCTCCGGCGAGGCGTGGGGTGGAAACAGACCGTACCCGCACACCGCGGGAGTGCAACCGGCATAAGCCCGACATCCGGGCCGGGCCCCGGGAGGCCGGGAGACGCGTTCACGCCGGAAAACGGATGCATATCAACGGGTCGCGCGCCGGTTCCGCGCCGCCGTCCGGCGCCGGCACGGGGCTTTCGCGCCGGTCCGTTCCAATTCGTCCCGGCGCCGCGCGGCCCGCCGGGACGCCGCTCCTGCCGCCGGCGGGCTGGACGCAGGCGCTCGCGGTGTTTAACCCCTGAGACTTGAGGAAAGGGACAGGGATGACCGATCCAGCCTTCTGGCAGCCGGCCGAAGCCCGGCCGCAACTCTGGCGCACCGCGCTCGGCGTCGTCGTCACCGCCGTGGTCTGGATCGCGCTCGGCTTCTTGCTGGTCTGGCTCGCGTCCAAGGTGAGCGACATGCCACCCGCGATGGCGATGGATGCGACCACCTGGTCGGGCTCGGCGATGTTCTTCCTGACCTTCCTCGGGCTGCATGTCGGGCTCGCCATCGCGCTGAGGCTGCTGCACGGGCGCGGCTACAGCAGCCTGTTCGGCCCGCGCCATGCGCTCGACCGGCACCACCTGGTGAACGGGGCGCTGGTGATGCTGGCGATGGCCACCGGGCTCTACGCCTTCATGGGGGTCGAAAACCTGATCCTTCCCGAAGGCGTGCCGCCGCCGATCCACCGGCTGCGCGCCACGCTCGACTGGCTGCCGGGGCTGGTGCCGGCGCTGGCGCTGATCCTTTTGCAGGTCTCGGCCGAAGAGCTGGCATTTCGCGGCTATCTCTTGCAGCAGTTGCGGGCGCGGTTCCACTCGCCGCTGGTCTGGGCGATCGCCCCGGCGCTGGTGTTCGGCGCGCTGCATTTCGATCCCGACACCTACGGGCCGGTCAACGCCACGGCCTATGTTCTGAACGCGACGATCATGGGCGCGCTCGCCGCCTTCGTGACGCTCCGCACCGGCAATCTCGGCGCCGCCATCGGGCTGCATTTCGGCAACAACGCCTCGCTGGTGCTGGTGGGGCTCGACGGGCAGCTTGCAGGCTTTTCGCTGTTCTCGGTCGCGATGGACCCGGCGAGCGGCTACGCGACCTATTCCATCGTCGCCCAGACGCTCGTCGCGCTCGCGATCTTCGGCCTCTGGTGGCGCTGGATGAACCGGCATCGTCCGATTGCAAATGCCGCCGCCCCCGCTTAGGTAGGTGACCGAGCATCGGGGGAGCCCAATGAACTGGATCTCGAACTACGTCCGTCCCAGGATCAACGCGATGTTCTCGCGCCGCGAGGTGCCCGAGAACCTCTGGGTCAAATGTCCCGAATGCGGGCAGATGCTGTTCCACCGCGAGCTTGAGGCCAATCTCAACGTCTGCAGCAATTGCGATCACCACATGGCGATCAGCCCGCGCGACCGGTTCCACACCTTGTTCGACGGCGGCCAGTTCACCGAGGTGCCGGTGCCCGCGCCGCTTGCCGATCCCCTGCATTTCAAGGATCAGAAGCGCTATCCCGAGCGGATGAAGGCGGCGCAGAAGGCGACCGGCGAGAAAGAGGCGATGCTGGTGGCCGAGGGCGAGATCGGGCGCACCCCGATCGTCGCGGCGGCGCAGGATTTCTCGTTCATGGGCGGATCGATGTCGATGTATGTCGGCAACGCGATCCTCGCGGCGGCCGAGCGCGCGGTGGCGACGAAGCGGCCCTTCGTGCTGTTTTCCGCCGCTGGCGGCGCGCGGATGCAGGAGGGGATTCTCGGCCTCATGCAGATGCCGCGCACCACGGTCGCGGTCGAGATGGTGAAGGATGCGGGCCTGCCCTACATTGTCGTGCTCACCCATCCGACCACCGGCGGGGTGACGGCGAGCTATGCGATGCTGGGCGACGTGCAGATCGCCGAACCCAATGCGCTCATCGGTTTCGCCGGCGCGCGGGTGATCGAACAGACGATCCGCGAAAAGCTGCCCGAGGGGTTCCAGCGGGCCGAGTACCTGCTCGACCACGGGATGCTCGACCGGGTGACCCACCGCAAGGCGCTGAAGGACGAGCTGGTGACGATCATCCGGATGCTCACGGGCCTCAGCCCGGCGGTGAAAGGCGATCTGCCGGCGCCGACCGAGGCGCTGCCGCTCGAGGCCGCCCCCGCCGCCGGCGGCGCCAAGCCGTGAGCCTGCGGTGAGCGCCGCGCCCGGCTCCGATGTCATCCTCGAGCGGATGATGTCGCTGCATCCCAAGGTGATCGACCTCACGCTCGACCGGGTCTGGCGGCTGCTCGGCGCGCTCGACCATCCCGAGCAACGCCTGCCGCCGGTGATCCATGTCGCCGGCACCAACGGCAAGGGCTCGACCCAGGCGATGATCCGCGCAGGGCTCGAAGCGGCGGGGCAGACGGTGCATGCCTATACCAGCCCGCATCTCGCCCGGTTCCACGAACGGATCCGGCTCGCGGGCGATCTGATCTCCGAAGATCACCTGACCGAGGTGCTCGATCACTGCTACGCGGCCAATGGCGGTGCGCCGATCACCTATTTCGAGATCACCACCGTCGCGGCGCTCCTCGCCTTCGCCGAGACGCCGGCCGACTGGTGCCTGCTCGAAGTGGGGCTCGGCGGGCGGCTCGACGCGACCAACGTGATCGACGCGCCGGCGCTCTCGATCATCACCCCGGTGTCGATCGACCATACCCAGTATCTCGGCGAAACGCTGGCCGAGATCGCCGGCGAGAAGGCCGGGATCATCAAGCCCGGCGTGCCGGTGGTGGTGGGGCCGCAGCCCGAGGCGGCGATGGCGGTGATCGAGGCGTGCGCGGCCCGGCTCGGCGCGCCGATGATCGCGCACGGGCAGCACTGGCAGGTGTGGGAGGAGCGCGGCCGGCTGGTGTTTCAGGACGAGACCGGACTTCTCGATCTGGTGCGGCCCGCGCTGATCGGCCCGCACCAGATCCAGAACGCGGGCGCCGCGCTCGCCGCGCTGCGCCGTCTCGGATTCGGCGAGGCGGCTTGCGAGGCGGCGATGCGCGACGTCACCTGGCCCGCGCGGATGCAGCGGCTTCGCCAGGGGCCGCTGGTGACGGCCGCCGGAACCGCCGAGCTCTGGCTCGACGGCGGGCACAATCCCGCGGCGGGCGAGATGCTCGCGCTGGTGCTGGACGGGCTGGCGCCGCGGTCCACGCATCTGGTCTGCGGGATGCTCTCGACCAAGGATGTGGCGGGCTTCATGCGCCCGCTCGCAGGCCGTGCGACGAGCCTCACCGCGGTGTCGATCCCGGGCGAGGCGGCGACGCTGCCGGCCGAGGAAACCGCAAGGATCGCCCGGGCGGCGGGGCTCCAGGCGACCACCGCGGCGGATGTCGAGACGGCGATCCGGGCCATCGTCGCGGAAGATCCGGCGGCGCGGATCCTGATTTGCGGCTCGCTCTATCTGGCCGGTCGGGTGCTTCGCGAAAACGGCTGAAATCCGCCGTTTCGCCGGTGCGCCCCGAATAAAATCATCGCGAGGGCGAAAAAAGTTTTGCGCCATGCGGGCGTATTCGCCGCGGTTCTCGGCCCAACCCTTTGGCGCGACTCGGTTTTTGCCGGTAGGGCGGAAAATCCTATGCGTCAACCCATTATGTTGACGAAATCAATGACTTTCGGCTACATGTTGACCCAGCGAATGAACCGGGACCATACCCGGAAACAGCAAAGCCTGTCGAGCAGGACAGGGACCAGGAGACAGTTGATGTATCGACTGCTTTACTGCGCCTTGGCATTTCATGTGGCCATTGGTGTGGCCGCGCCGGCATCCGCCGAAGCGGCCGAACCGCTTGCCACCGGCCTTTCCGCGACCGATCAGAACAATCAGAACACAATGATCGGTCGCGGACCGAGCCCGGTGCTTGCGGTCGGCCTCGGCGCCGGCAAGGCGCCGCTGCCATGCCCAGAATTCTGCGTGCCGCGCCCGGCGAGCGACCCCAAGCTCACCCGGGTGGACGAGCGCGTGATCTTCGAATTCATCGCCGCCCATCCCGGGGCGGAGGCCCGGCGCGGGATCGACACCCGCCGCGCGGCGCGGGCGATGATCGCGAAGTTCCCGCCCGTCGGACCGGCGCCGCACCCCGAGACCGCCGTGACGCGCACGGAGTTCCGGCCAGCGCTCGACCCGGTGCTGGCCGAACCAACGACAACAAGCCCGGAGTAAACCAGGACCGATCTCCAATCCGAACCGAGGCCTTGTGGGCATGCGCGCCCCGTCCCGGCCAAACGTTCAAAGGTGCATTTTCCCGCCCCGGTGTCCCTCGCCGGGGCGGAATTTTGTCCCGGGCGGGTGTGTGACGCTCAGCTGCCCCAGTCGGCGGCCTGCATCTCGCGCAGGCGCGAGGCGGTGCGTTCGAACTCGAAACTGCCCTCGCCTTCGAGGTAGAGGAACTCGGGTTCGGCGGCGGCCGATGCGATCAGCTTCACATGGGCCTCGTAGAGCGCGTCGATCAGCGTGACGAAGCGGCGCGCCTCGTTGAAGTTGCCGCGGCCGAGCTGGGGGATGTTCTCGAGGATCAGCACCCGCACGGCCTCGGCGATGGCGAGGTAGTCGCCGGGGCCGAGCGGCTTGGCGCAGAGATCGTAGAAGCTCGCCCGCGCCACGCCCGAGCAGACCTGCGGCAGCACCACGTCGCGGCCCTTGACCCGCAGCACCATCGGTTGCGGCGCGCGGCCCTGGGCCACGAAGCTCTGCCAGATCGCCGCGATGCCGTCGCGGGCGGTGGGGCCCAATGGGGTGAAATAGGTCTGCGCCGCCACGAGGCGGTCGAGCCGGTAATCGGTGGGGCTGACCAGCTCGTGCACCACCAGGCGGTCGCGCAGCATGTCGATGAAGGGCAGGAAAAGCTGGCGGTTGAGCCCGTCCTTATAGAGCCCCTCGGGGGGCCGGTTCGAGGTGGTCACGACGACGACGCCGGCCTCGAACAGTTTTTCGAACAGTCTTCCGACGATCATCGCGTCGGTGATGTCGGTGATCTGCATCTCGTCGAGGGCCAGCATCCGCAGATCGCCGATCAGCGCCTTGGCGACCGGGGCGAGCGCGTCGGCCTCGCCGGCCTGGCGGGCCTTGTGCATGCCCTCGTGGACGCCCTGCATGAAGGCGTGGAAATGCACCCGGCGTTTGCGCTCGATGCCGAGGTGGTTCACGAACATGTCCATCAGCATCGACTTGCCGCGCCCGACCCCGCCCCACAGGTAGAGCCCCATCGGCACGTCTTCGGGCTTGTGGAACAGCCCGCCGAGAATGCCTCGGCGCTTGAGATGGGTGGATTCGAGGTGGTGGCGGATGTCTTCCAGCATCGGCAGCACGGCGGTCTGCGCCGGATCGGGGTTGAGCAGCCCCTCGGCGACACGGGTGCGGTAGACGTCCTGAAGCTTGCCGGTCATGCCTCCGTGCATAGTGCGCGGCGCGGTGGATGAAAAGCGCGTCCGTGACGTATTGACGCGGGGCCGCCAAGCCGCCACTCCTCACCCGTCGGAGGATCTCATGGACCGTGCGCGCCTGATTTCGCCGGTGCTCGTCGCCGGCTCTCTCATCCTGCTCGTGAGCTTCGCGATCCGGGCGAGCTTCGGCATGTTCCAGATCCCGATCGCGAGCGAATTCGGCTGGGCGCGGTCGGATTTCTCCACCGCAATCGCGATCCAGAACCTTGCCTGGGGCCTTGGCCAGCCGGCCTTCGGCGCGTTGGCCGAGAAGCTGGGCGACCGGCGGGCGATCGTGCTCGGCGCGTTGTTCTACGCGGCCGGACTTCTCGCCTCGTCCTTCGCGATCACGCCGGGCCAGCACCAGCTGATCGAGATCGTCGTCGGCTTCGGCATCGCCGGCACCGGCTTCGGGGTGATCCTCGCGGTCGTCGGCCGCGCCGCTTCCGACAGGCACCGGTCGATGGCACTGGCGGTCGCGACCGCGACGGGCTCGGCCGGCCAGGTGTTCGGCGCGCCGCTGGCCGAATGGATGCTCGGCTTTCTGCCGTGGCAGCAGGTGTTCGTGATCTTCGCCGTGGCGATCCTCGCGAGCCTTCTCATGTTGCCGATGATGCGGGCGCCGGTGGCGAAGAAGGCCGAGATCGAAGAGAGTCTGGGGCAGGTTCTCAAGACCGCGTTCCGCGATCCGTCCTACACGATGATCTTCATCGGCTTCTTCGCCTGCGGCTACCAGCTCAGCTTCGTCACCGCGCATTTTCCCGCCTTCGTCACCGAAGTCTGCGGCGCGATCGACCCGTCGGGGCTGCTGGCCTCGGCCGGCATCGCCACCACCTCGGCGCTGGGGGCGCTGTCGATCTCGCTGATCGGGCTCGCCAATATCTTCGGCACCTTGGCGGCCGGGGCGCTGGGCAGCCGGTTTCCGAAGAAATACCTGCTCGCGATCATCTACACGCTGCGCACGGTGATCGCGGCCGCCTTCATCATGGTGCCGATGACGCCCACGACGGTGGTGCTGTTCTCGCTCACGATGGGCATGCTGTGGCTCGCGACGGTGCCGCTCACCTCGGGGCTGGTCGCGCATATCTACGGGCTGAGGTACATGGGCACGCTCTACGGCTTCGTGTTCCTGTCGCACCAGATCGGTTCGTTCCTCGGCGTCTGGCTCGGCGGGCGGATGTATGACGTGACCGGGGATTACACGATGGTGTGGTGGATCGGCGTCGGCGTCGGCGCGTTCTCGGCGCTGGTGCATCTGCCGATCCGCGAGCGGCCGCTGGTTGCGCCGGCGGGCGCGGTTGCCGCCTGAGCTCCGTCAGATCGGCAACGCCGTGGTCTTGAATACGGTTCTCAGCGCAAACGACGATTGCATCCCCAGCACGCCGGGCAGGCGGGCGAGCTTCTGGCGGTGGACGCGGGCGAAATCCTCGGTGTCTTCGGCCACCACCTTGAGGATGTAGTCGGACTTGCCCGCCATCAGGTGGCATTCGAGCACCTCGGGCACGCGCGCCACCTCGCGCTCGAAGGCTTCGAGCAGTTCGTCGGCCTGGCCCGCGAGGGTGATCTCGACGAAAACCGTCGTCGCCTTGTTCACCTTCTTCGGGTCGCACATCGCCACGTAGCCGCGGATGAAGCCGTCCTTCTCGAGTCGTCCCACGCGGCGGTGGCAGGCCGAGGGCGAGAGGTTCACCCGCTCGCTGAGCTCGGCATTCGAGATGCGCCCGTTCTTCTGCAGAACCGCCAGGATGCGACGATCCATGTTGTCGATTTCGTCTAGCGGTGAAGATCCTTGCGTCAATTCGTCGCTCCTTCGAAGATTTCACCAGCGAACCTAGCCGCAACGGCGCCGATTTCAAAGCAATTGCGCGCAGGTCCGGGCAGTCTGGTGCAAACAGGAGGACGCGCCATGCTCATCGGATGCCCGAAGGAAATCAAGTCACAGGAATTTCGCACCGGGCTTACGCCGCGGGCCGCGGTCGAGGCGATCGCGCATGGCCATCAGGTGGTGGTCGAGACCGGCACCGGCGCGGGCGCGGGGTTCCCGGACGAGGATTACCGCGCGGTCGGCGCCGAGGTGGTCGACACCGCGGCCGAGGTGTTCGCGCGGGCCGAGATGATCGTCAAGGTCAAGGAGCCGCAGGCGGTCGAGCGCAAGATGCTGCGCGCAGGCCAGGTGCTGTTCACCTATCTTCACCTCGCGCCCGATCCGGAGCAGACCCGCGACCTGCTCGACAGCGGCGTCACCGCGATCGCCTACGAGACGGTGACCGATGCCGCCGGCCGGCTGCCGCTGCTGGCGCCGATGTCGGAAGTGGCCGGCAAGCTCGCGCCGCAGACCGGCGCCTGGACGTTGCAGAAGGCCAATGGCGGGCGCGGCGTGCTGCTCGGCGGCGTGCCGGGCGTGGCGCCGGCCAAGGTGGTGGTGATCGGCGGCGGCGTGGTCGGCACCCAGGCGGCACGGGTCGCCGCCGGGATGGGCGCCGACGTGACCGTGCTCGACACTTCGCTCGTGCGGCTACGCCAGCTCGACGACCAGTTCCGCCACGAGTTCCGCACCGGCTATTCCTCGGCCGGGCTGATGGCCGAGCTGGTGGCCGAGGCCGACATGGTGATCGGCGCGGTGCTGGTGCCCGGCGCGGCCGCGCCCAAGGTGATCTCGCGCGAGATGCTGAAGACGATGAAGCCCGGCGCGGCGCTGGTCGACGTCGCCATCGACCAGGGCGGTTGCTTCGAGACCTCGCATGCCACGACGCACCAGGACCCGATCTACGAGGTCGACGGGATCATGCATTACTGCGTGGCCAATATGCCTGGCGCGGTGCCGCGCACCTCGACGCTGGCGCTCGGCAACGCGACGCTGCCGTTCATGCTTGCGCTGGCCGACAAGGGCTGGCGGAAGGCCTGCGAAGACGATCCGCACCTGCTGAACGGGCTCAACACCCATGCCGGGCATCTGACCTGCTATCCGGTGGGTGTGGCGCAGGAGATCGACGTGCTGAGCCCGCAGCTCGCGCTCAAGGCCTAAGGCCGCGCATCAGAGCGGTCTGTGGCACAGGCAACAGTTTGTGTCACAGATCCAACTTCATTCAAATTGATCGGATCGCATTAAGCTGCGAGCCTTGCCCTCGTGGAAACCGGTTTTCCGGTGCTGGGGGGCATCATGAAATCCATTCTTCTGGCGGGGCTGCTCGCCTTCGCATGGCCCGCGTCGGGCGCGGGCCTGTCGCCGCAATTCCCGTCCGACCAGATGTCGGCGGGCGATCTGCGCGGGCGGATCGAGGGGCTGCAGTCCGAGGCGCCGGCGCTCGATGCCGCCTGCTGCATGACCTGCACCAAGGGCCAGGCCTGCGGCGACGCCTGCATCTCGCGGGAAAAAACCTGCCGAAAAGGCCCGGGCTGCGCCTGTCAGGCGCCCGGGACGTGACGTGACGATTTCTGGTTGGGTCCGGTGGTAGCGTGGGGCGGACTTGAACCGCCGACCCCAGCATTATGAGTGCTGTGCTCTAACCAGCTGAGCTACCACGCCTCGCACCGTGACGCGGCAGATAGCCGCCGGGGCCTGCGGTGTCAACGCTGAAATCGCCGGCGTGGGCGTGCCCTTGGAAAACGGGCGCGACCGGTCTCCCGTCCGCGCCCGCGAGGCCCTGAAGGGCCGGTCTCAGAACCGCAGCGCGACGCGGGCCTGCACGCCGTGCAGCCAGTCGGTCTGGGTGGTCGCCGGCGCCGCGGTGTCGCCGGTGAGGTAGTGGCCGATGTACTCGAGACCGACCGACAGGTTGTCGGTCACGCCGTACTCGCCGCCGACACCGAAGTTCGCGCCAAGCAGGTTGTACTGGTTCGCGCCCGCGTCGGTGAAGCTCGCGAGGCTCGGGCCGGCGAAGCCGTAGAGCAGCACGTTGTCCATCGCGATACCGGCGCGCGCCTTGGCGTCGATCACATAGTCATAGCTCGCCGTCGGCGACCCGACCGGGAAGCCATTGTAGAGTCCGGCGGCCAGTTCGCCACCATAGACCATGTTGCCGTTCTGGAAATTGTAGCCGGCGAAGGCGCCATAGCTCGCCGCGCCGTCGACATCGACGGTCGCGCCCGGATCGAGGGTCGAGCTGCCGAACTGCCAGCCGCCGGTGGCACCGACATAGGCGCCGCTCCAGTCATAGACCGGCGCGACCACCGGGGCCGGCGTGGCGATCACGGGTTCGACCGTGGGCTGCACCAGCCCGCCGGCCATCAGCGGCCCGGCCATCAGGACTGCGGCTGTGGTCGCAAGAAGATAGGTCTTCATGATTCACTCCCAACCTTTCTGTGTGAGTCCATGCTCACATTATACACCGATCCCGCCGCGGCGAAAACGGCTGCGAAGCTGACGTAGGTTGCGGGTGCTTGCGTCGCAATGCGTGCGCAGGCCGGTCCCTGCGTCCGAGCCAAAGCCTGCCGAAATGGCGCTGTCGGGTCGGCGGGAAGCTGCGGGGCGGCGGGGGCGGGGCTTGAAACCGGCGGCGGGCGGGCGTGCAAATGAAAAGGGCGCCCGGGGGCGCCCTTTCGTCGGGGTTTCGCGGGCGGCGCTCAGGCGCGTTTCAGCGAGTCCCGGATTTCTTTCAGAAGGTCGATCTCGCTCGGCCCGGAGGGGGCGGCTTCTTCCTTCTTGATCGCCATGTTCTTGATCTTGTTGACGTAGCGCACCAGCAGGAACACCACGAAAGCGATGATGAGGAAGTTGATCACGGCGTTGATGAAGCTGCCGTAATTGAACGAGGCGGCGTCGGGGCCCTCGCCGAGGGCGACCTTGAGGCCGGAGAAATCGAGCCCGCCGGTGAACAGCGAGATGATCGGGTTGATGAGGTCGTCGACCAGCGAGGTGACGATGGCGGTGAAGGCCGCGCCGATGATGATGCCGACGGCCATGTCCATGACATTGCCCTTGGCGATGAAGTCCCTGAACTCTTTGAGCATGATCTGTGTCCCTTGTTCGCGCCGAGTGTGGCACGCGGCAAAATAGCGCGAAACGGGATCAATATCATGGGAATTCGTCTGATTGGCTCCCCTTCGGCAACAATGTCGCGGCCTTGAGCATCTGCGTTACCGCCGCGTCGGGCACCTGGTCGAAACTCCGGTAGTGTGCGCCGACGGCGCGGAACGTCGCGGGGGTTTCGAGGCAGAGGACGCGGTCGCAGAGCGGGGCGAGCTCGGCGAGGCTGTCGGCGGGGGCCACCGGCACGGCGAGGATGGTGTGGGCGGGGTGGCGTGTGGCGAGCCCGGCGAGCGCGGCCTTCACCGTTGCCCCGGTGGCGATGCCGTCGTCGACCACGATGGCGGTCTTGCCGGCCAGGTCGATCGGTGCACGGCCTGTGAGCCAGGCGGCGCGGCGGGCGGCGATCTCGGCGCGTTTGTCGGCGATCTGGGCGGCGAAGTCTTGCGGCGTGAGCCCGTAGGCCGCGATCAGGCCGAGGTTGAACACAGGTTCGCCGTCGTCGACGATTGCGCCCGCCGCCAGCTCGGGGTTGCCGGGCATGCCGATCTTGCGCACCAGCAGAAGATCGAGCGGCGCGCCCAGACGCCGGGCGACGGGCAGGGCGACGGGCACCCCGCCACGAGGCAGGGCGAGCACCACCGGGGCGGCCGGCGCCAGCGTGTCGAGCGCGTCGGCCAGCCGTTCTCCGGCTTCTGTGCGGTCGCGGAACATGGGTGTGAGTATAGCATTACGTCCGGCGCAGGCCAACGCGGCGCAGCCGCGCGGGGCGGTTCGTCCGAGCACGGAGAGTTAGCGCTACCGCAAGTGAAGCCAACGGGTTAGCCCCGTGTCCGAGTTCGCCCAAGCTTCGCCCGGGGCGCGCGTCCCGGGCTCCAGATCAGCCGCGCAGAACCCCGCCCGTGGCCTTCGCGACCTTGTCGACGATCTTCTGCCCGACCGCCTCGATCTCGGCGTCGGTGAGGGTCTTCTCGGTCGGCTGCAGCCGCACGGTGATGGCGAGGGATTTCTTCCCCGCCCCCATCTGCGCCTCGGCCTTCGCGCCGTGGAATTCGTCGAACACCGCGACGTTCGCGATCAGCGCCTTGTCGGCGCCCAGGGCGGCGTTGACCAGCGTCAGCGCCTCGACCCCCGCATCGACGACGAAGGCGAAATCGCGCTCGACGGTCTGCAGGTCGGAGGCGGTGAGCGCCGCGCGGGTCGCGGTCGCGCCCTTCGGGAAGGGCACCCGTTCGGGCCAGAGGGTGAAGGCGACGGCGGGGCCACGGATGCCCATCCGGTCGAGCACCTTGGGGTGGAGCTCACCGAAAGTGCCGAGGATGTTCTTCGGCCCGAGCCCGAAGCGGCCGGAGCGGCCCGGGTGCCACCAGGCGGGGGCGTCGCGCAGGATCATCTGCTTCGCAGGCGCGCCGATGGTGGCGAGCACCGCCTCGGCATCGGCCTTGGCGTCGTAGAGATCGACCGGGCGGCGCGAGCCCCAGGGATCGCGCGGGGCTGAGCCGCCCACGAGCAGGCCCGCGACCTGGAGGTGGCTGTCTTCCGGTTCGCCGCCGTGGAAGGCGGGGCCGACCTCGAAAAGGGCGAGATCCATGAAGCCGCGGGCCTGGTTGCGGGCGGCGGCTTGCAGGAGGCCCGGCAGCAGGTCGGGCCGCATGTGGCTCATCTCGGACGAAATCGGGTTTTCCAGCATCGTCGCGTCTTCGCCGCCGGCGAACAGTTCGGCCGAGGCCTTGTCGATGAAGGAATAGGTGACGCATTCGTTGTAGCCGAGCGCGGCCATGGTGCGGCGGGCGGCGTTCTCGCGCTTCTGCATCGGCGTGAGCACCGGCTTTGGCACGCCGGTGCCGAGGCGCGGCAGGGGCCTGCCCTTGAGCTTGGTCAGCGAGGCGATGCGGGCGACTTCCTCGACCAGATCGGCCTCGCCCATCACGTCGGGCCGCCAGGAGGGGACATAGGCCATGTCGCCTTCGATGCGGAAGCCGAGCGCGGTCAGCGTGCGGCGCTGTTCGTCGGCCGGGATGTCCATGCCGACGAGCGATTGCACCCGGTCGGTGTCGAGCCTGTAGGCGCGGTCGGTGTCGGGCACCCGGCCGGCGGTGACCACGTCGGAGGCCTCACCGCCGCAGAGATCGAGGATCATCTGCGTCGCCAGCTCGATGGCGGGGGCGTTGAACGCGGGGTCGATGCCGCGCTCGTTGCGGTAGCGGGCGTCGGAATTGATCTTGAGCGCGCGGCCGGTGCGGGCGATCTGGGTGGTGTCCCAGACCGCGGCTTCGAGGAAAACGTCGGTGGTCTCGGGGGTGCAGCCGGTGCGCAAGCCCCCCATGATACCGGCGACGGACTCGATCTCGTGGTCGTCGGAGATCACCACCGCGCCTTCGGGGAAGGTGTAGGTCTTTTCGTCGAGGCCCACGAGGGTCTCGCCCGCCTTGGCCCGGTGGACGCGGAGGTTGCCGCGCACCTTGCCTGCGTCGAAGACGTGGAGCGGGCGGTTCATGTCGTAGGTGAAGAAGTTGGTGACATCGACCAGCGCCGAGATCGGCCGCAGCCCGATGGCGCGCAGGCGCTGCTGGAGCCAGGCGGGCGAGGGGCCGTTGGTCACGCCCTTGATGAGCCGGCCCATGAAGACCTCGCAGCCGCCTTCACGGGTGTCGTCGTCGATGGTGACGGCGATCGGGCAGGGGAAGCTGCCCTTCACCTCGGCGGTTTTCGCGGGTTTCAGCGTGCCGAGGCCGCGGGCGGCGAGGTCGCGGGCAATGCCACGCACGCCGAGCGCGTCGGGGCGGTTGGGGGTGATCGCGATCTCGATCACCGGGTCGACCTTCTCGGGCCGGTTCTGCGCCATCCAGTCGGCGAAGCTCTGGCCGACCTCGCCGGAGGGCAGTTCGATGATGCCGTCATGCTCGTCGGAAAGCTCCAGCTCGCGTTCGGAGGCCATCATGCCGTGGCTCTCGACGCCGCGGATCTTGCCCACGCTGAGGGTCACGTCGATGCCGGGGACGTAGACGCCGGGCTTGGCGACGACCACGGTGATGCCCTCGCGGGCATTGGGCGCGCCGCAGACGATCTGCTTGTCGCCCTCGTCGGTCTCGACGATGCAGACCCGGAGCCGGTCGGCGTCGGGGTGCTGCTCGGCATGTTTCACGCGGCCGAGGGTGAAGTTGGCGAGGGTCTCGGCCGGGTTCTCGATGCCTTCGACCTCGAGCCCGAGATCGGTGAGGGCGTCGGCGATCTCGTCCACGGAGGCCGTGGTGTCGAGGTGGTCTTTCAGCCAGGAGAGTGTGAATTTCATTTTCTGATTTCCCTCCGCAGCGGCACGATGTTGGCGAGGCCAACCCCCACGCCATAGGCAAAGTCGTTTCGCATTTGGACTATGATCTCGTCTTCGGCCTTCACGATGGCGTCGTTAAGCTCCTCTGCGACACCCATTCTAGCACCAGTCATAACTTGTTCGCATTCATTCAAGGCATTGGCGTGGGCATTGATCGCACTCAGAACCCACGAGCTGCCAATCAGGAAGACCTTTCGCTTAGCAACTCGGTAACGTGAAAACGCCTGACGTTTCGCTTCAAGTTCGCCGTTGAAGAAGACCAGCATGTAGACATCGATCGCTTCAATGAAATCACGGTACGTTTCGCGTCTTTCTTTTGCCAACTCGGCAAGCCGGTCGGTTTCCTTTTGCCAGCGATAAACGAAGACACCGCCAATCAGCGTGACCAATGCGGCAATTATTACTGCCCAATTCACCGCGACAACCCACCCCGCATCGTCGGCATGTCCAGCGCGCTGAATCCGTAATGCCTCAGCCACCGCAGGTCCGAGTCGAAGAACGCCCGCAAATCCGGGATGCCGTATTTC
>JAGRMO010000070.1:9618-43511 GCA_020441205.1 Maritimibacter sp. | reverse complement strand
GATGCCGATGCCGAAGGCGAAGCCCTGCCATTCGTTGGGGTCGACGCCGGCGGCCTTGAGCACCTTCGGGTGGACCATGCCGCTCCCGAGGATTTCCATCCAGTCGTCGCCTTCGCCGACGTGGAGTTTGCCGCCCTCCCAGGAGCAGCGCAGGTCGACCTCGGCCGAGGGTTCGGTGAATGGGAAGTGGGAGGCGCGGAAACGAAGCTCCACCTCGTCCACCTCGAAGAAGGCGCGGCAGAACTCTTCCAGCGTCCACTTGAGGTTGGCCATCGAGATGTCCTTGCCGATGGCGAGGCCCTCGATCTGGTGGAACATCGGCGTGTGGGTNNGGTCGTAATCGGCGCGGTAGACGCGGCCGGGCGCGATCACCCGGATCGGCGCGCCCTGGGCCAGCATCGCGCGGATCTGCACCGGCGAGGTGTGGGTGCGCAGCACATGCGGCGGGCGGTTCGCGCCTTCGGGCACCGACATGTAGAAGGTGTCCATCTCGGTGCGGGTCGGGTGCTCGGCCGGGATGTTGAGGGCGTCGAAATTGTGCCAGTCGGTCTCGATCTGGGGGCCTTCGGCGACCGAGAAGCCCATGTCGGCGAAGATCGTGGTGACTTCCTCGGTGACCTGGCTCACCGGGTGGATGGTGCCGGCCGGACGCGGCCGGGCGGGCAGGGTGACGTCGAGCCATTCGGCCTTCAGCCGTTCGTCGAGGGCGGCGTCGCCGAGCGCGTCCTTCTTGGCGGCGAGGGCCGCGTTGATCTCGTCCTTCAGCGCGTTNNCGTCCCCACCCGGCCATCGCGCGCCGGCAGCGTCACGTCGAGCCACTCGCCCCGCAGCCGCTCGTCCAGCGCGGCATCGCCCAGCGCCTCTTTCTTGGCCGCCAACGCCGAATTGATCTCGTCCTTCAGCGCGTTGAGCTTGGGGCCCATGAGCTGGCGCTCCTCGGGTGTCATCCTGCCCAGCTCGCGCATCATGAGCGCCACTTCGCCCTTCTTGCCGACGGCGGCGACGCGGATCTCCTCCAGCGCGGCCTCGGTGCCGGCGCTGGCAATCGCGTCCAGGTATTTCTGCCTCAGATCGTCCATCTCGCATCCCTCAGAACTCGCCCGCACGGTTAGCGCAAGCCGCCCGGCGTCACAAGGCTTGGGTCTCGCCGGTAGGCGGTCAGAGCGCGCGCCAGAACGAGGGCATGAGCAGCACGAAGAGGGTGAGCATCTCGAGGCGGCCGGCGTACATGGCGAAGGCGAGCATGGATTTGGCGAAATCCGACAGGGTGGCGAAGTTGCCGGCCGGGCCGACGATGGGGCCGACGCCGGGGCCGACATTGGCGACCGCGGTGAGCGAGGCGGAGAGCGCGGTGGCATTGTCGAGCCCGTCGAAATCGAGCGCCATGGCGACGAGGCCGACGGTGAGCGCGTAGAAGAACAGGAACGACATCACACCGGCGACGACATCGTCCGACACCGCGCGGCCGTTGTAACGGATGACGAAGATGCCATGGGGATGGCCGATGGAGCGGATCCGGTTGCCGAGCGAGCGGAACAGGATGATCCAGCGCATCGCCTTTGCGCCGCCCGCGGTCGAGCCGGTGCAGCCGCCGACGGCGGTCAGCAGGAAGAAGGCGACCGCGAAGACCGGCCCCCAAAGCAGGTAGTCGGTGGTGGCGTAGCCGGTGGTGGTGACGACCGAAACGACGTTGAAGGCCACCAGCCGCAGCGCCTCGAGCGGCGGCACCTCGCGCGAGACCGAGAGCCAGAAGGCGAGGCCGAGGATCACCAGAGAGATGCTTTTCAGGAAGCCCGCCACCTGTTCGGAGCGGGCGGTCTTGCGGGTGAAGAGGCGGATGTACCAGGTGAAGGGCAGGGCGCCGGCGATCATGAACAGCGTCGCCGCCCAATGCAGGAAGGGCTGGGTGAAATGGCCGAAGGAGGCGTCGTAGTTGGAATAGCCGCCGGTCGAGAGCGTGGTCATCGCATGGGTGAGCGCGTCGAATCCGCCCATGCCGCCGGCCCAGTATGTGACGGTCGCAAGGAAGACGAGGCCGAGGTAGATCGCGAGCGTGGCCAGCGCGTAGCCGGTGGCGGTGCTGAGCTCCTTCTCGCCCTTTTCGGAGCTTTCGGTGCGGTAGAGCTGCATGCCGCCGACGCGCAGCATCGGCAGGAGCGCCATGGCGGTGACGACGAAGCCGACGCCGCCCAGGAGCTGCAGGACGGCGCGCCAGAACAGGATGCCGCGCGGGGTGGCGTCGAGCCCGGTCATCACCGTCGCGCCGGTGGTGGTGATGCCCGACATCGCCTCGAACACGGCGTCGACCCCGGTGAGCCCCCAGAACCAGAGCGGCAGGGCGCCGCACAGCGCCGAGAGCAGCCAGACCACCGAGGTCATGATGAAGGCATGGAGCCGGTCGAAATTCGCCTGGGCGCCGCGCGCGACGATGACCAGGAACAGGCCGACCGAGCCCGAGAGGATCGCCGCGGTTGCGAAAGTTTCGGCGGTGGCGGGAAAGAGGGCTGCATCCAGGGCCATGAGCACGGCCATGAACAGGATCACCGCCCCGTTGACGAAAACCACGACGTTCATCGGCTACCAAGCCCGCCTGCCGCGCCCATTCGCGCAGAATGCAACATGGAGCGTCGGCCCGTCGGGTGCAATGGCGTCCGAGACGCGCAATCGCCAGCCGGCGGCAGTGCGCCGGGGACAAACGAAATGCGCCGACCCGAGGGCCGGCGCATGCAAATCAATTGGTCAGGGTCCGGCGGCGGTTCAGGCCAGCGCGGCCTTCGCCTTGTCGACGATGCCGGCGAAAGCCTCGGGCTCGTTGACGGCGAGATCGGCGAGAACCTTGCGGTCGACCTCGATTCCGGCCTTCGCAAGGCCGTTGATGAAGCGCGAGTAGGTCAGCGCATCGTCGTGCAGGCGGACGGCGGCGTTGATCCGCTGGATCCACAGCGCGCGGAAGTTGCGCTTGCGGGCCTTGCGGTCGCGGGTCGCATATTGGTTGGCCTTGTCGACGGCCTGGGTCGCGGTGCGGAAGTTGCGCGAGCGCGCGCCGTAATAGCCTTTCGCGGCCTTGAGCACCTTCTTGTGACGGGCGTGGGTCGTGGTTCCACCTTTAACGCGGGACATGTCCGGATCTCCTTAGCGCGAATAGGGCATCATCGGCTTGATGATCTGCTCATCAGCCTTCGACAGCAGCGTAGTTCCCCGCGCCTGGCGGATGAACTTCTTATGGCGCTTGATCATGCCGTGACGCTTGCCGGCCTGACCGATCTTGATCCGGCCCGAGGCCGTCATGCTGAACCGCTTCTTGCAGCTCGACTTGGTCTTCATCTTGGGCATTTCGGTCTCCTTCGAGTTACCCGTGGGTTCACGCGACTCGGCATGCCACATCGGCCGGCCGCGCGGTTGAACGCGCCGTATAGGCAAGAAGCCCCCTGCTGGCAAGGCATAACTGGCCGAAACGCAACAGCGCCGGGGGACGTGCCGGGGGCAGGCAGCGGATGGGTGACAGGCCGCGACAAATCGTCTAAGCCTCACGTCCGAAACAAAATGCGCCAACCAGCGGGGAGACGTGACGATGGCCGAATACAAGCACGGGTCGATGGATATCCGGACCCAGGAAAAGACCTTCGAGGGCTTCATCAAGGTGACCGAACGCTCGGTGATCGTGATCCTCGTGCTTCTGGTGATCCTCGCGATCTTCGGCGCCTGATCTGCCACGGGGCCGCCTTCACTTGCCCGCGTTCGCGTCATAACGGTTTCACAAACACGGGATAGCTCGGCCTCATGCAACGACTGACCCTTCTTTTCGCCATGCTCCTCGGGCTCGCCGCCTGTTCTGCCGAGCCCGTCTGGGCGCCCGACGAGGCGGTGGCCGCGGCCCATGTCTCGACCTCGAACCCGCCGACGATCACGCTGTTTTCGATGATCAACACGAAGTCGGGCAACGGCGGGCATACCGCGCTTCTGGTCGACGCGTCGGAACGGGTGCTGTTCGACCCGGCCGGCAGCTTCTACCACCCGAACCTGCCCGAGCGGAACGACGTGGTCTACGGCATGACCGACGCGGCGGTCGATTTCTACACCGATTTCCATTCGCGCGAGAGCTGGCGGGTGGTGCGCCAGGATCTGGTCGTGCCCGCCGCCGTCGCCGAACAGGCGCTGGCGATGGTGAAGGCCAACGGCGCGGTGCCCAAGGCCTATTGCGCCAATTCCACCTCGAGCATCCTTCGGGAGCTTCCGGGCTTCGAGAACGTCAAAGTCACGATGTTTCCCGACAAGCTGATGGACCAGTTCGCCGGCTACCGCGGCGTGGTCACCCGCGAGTTCCACGACAACGATCCCGACAACGGCGGCACGCTGGTCGCGCGCGGCATCTGACACGCGCGATCTGGACGCCGACTTCCGCGACCGATGCGGCACGATGGGCTCTGGAAACGCGCGGTGGCGCGTCCTAGGGTCGAGCCGCATCGGGGCAGGAGGGTTTGCGCGGTGACATCGGATCGGGCGCAAGACCCAATTGCCCACGGCGCGGCGGCATGAGCGTCGCGGGCGTCATCCTCGCAGGGGGCAAGGCCACGCGGATGGGCGGGGCCGACAAGGCGCTGGTGCCGCTTGGGCCGGTGCCGATGGTCGCCCACGTGATCCGCCGGCTGTCGCCGCAGGTCGATGGGCTCGCGCTCAATGCCAATGGCGATCCGGCGCACTACTCCGGCTTCGGCCTGCCGGTCGTGCCCGACACGCTGCCGGGCCAGCCCGGGCCGCTCGCCGGCCTTCTCGCGGGGATGCGCTGGGCGGCCGAGCGCGGGGCCAGCCAGATCGTGACCGCGGCGGCGGATACGCCGTTCCTCCCGGACGATCTCGTGCCCCGGCTCGAAGCCGCGGCGGTGGGTGCCGGCGCGCCGATTGCGCTGGCCGAGACTGCCTCCGGCCTGCATCCGACCTTCGGGCTCTGGCCGGTGGCTCTGGCCGACGCGCTCGACCGGGCGCTCGCGGAAGGCAGCCGCAAGCTCGCTTCCTGGGCGCTGGATCAGGGGGCCGTGCGGGTGCGGTTCGACGACCGTCCGGTCGATCCGTTCTTCAACGTGAACACGCCGGGCGATCTGGACGAGGCGGGACGCCTCCTGGCGGGGGCGGCGAGATGAAGATCTACGGCGTGATCGGCTGGAAGAACGCGGGCAAGACCGGGCTGATGGAACGGCTGGTGGCCGAGATCACCGGGCGGGGTTTCGCGGTCTCGACGATCAAACATGCGCACCATGCCTTCGATCTCGACCGGCCGGGCAAGGACAGCCACCGGCACCGCGCCGCCGGGGCGGGCGAGGTGCTTCTGGCGTCGCATTCGCGCTGGGCGCTGCTGCACGAGCTGGGCGCGGCGCCGGAGCCGCCGATGGACGAGCTCGTGGCCAAGCTCGCGCCCTCCGATCTGGTGCTGGTCGAGGGCTACAAGCGCGACGCGCATTCCAAGATCGAGGTGTTTCGCGCCGAGGCGGGGCATGCGTTGATCCAGCCGGACGACCCGACGGTGCGGGCCATCGCCACCGACACGGCGCTGCCCGATCTGCCGGTGCCGCTGTTCGATCTCGACGATACCGCCACCATCGCCGATTTCATCCTCGCCGAGACCGGGCTTGCGGCGGCGGCCGGAGCGGTGCTGGCGGACGGCTGTTTCGCGCCTCAGGCCTCGGGCAAACTCGCGACCGTGGCCGAGACCGAAGCGATGCTCAGGGCGGCGCTGGGGCCGGTGACCGGGAGCGAGACGGTGCCGCTTGCGCGCGCACGCGGGCGGGTGCTCGCCGCCGAGGTGACCGCGCCAAGGGCAAGCCCGCCGGCGACCAATTCGGCGATGGACGGCTACGGCTTTGCCCATGAGAGCCTGCCGCCGGTGGGCCGGGCGCGGCTTGCACTGCTCGACGGTCGGGCCGCTGCCGGAGCGCCCTTTGCGGGTGTGGTCCCGCCCGGGGCGGCCTTGCGTATCCTTACCGGTGCGCTGTTGCCCGCGGGGGTCGACACGGTGGTGATGCAGGAGCGGGTGACGCGCGAGACCGGAGCCATCACATTCGATGCGGGGATCGCACCCGGCGCCAATACCCGACGGGCCGGGGAAGACATCGCCGCCGGCGCCGTGGCGCTCGCCGCCGGCACGCGCATCGGACCGGCCGAGATCGGGCTTGCCGCCGCCGTTGGCGCGGCCGAGCTGCCGGTGCGCGCGCGGCTCAGGGTGGGCGTGGTGTCGACCGGCGACGAACTGGCCGCGCCCGGCACCTCCGCCGATCCCGCGCGTACCTACGACGCCAACCGGCCGATGCTCATGGGGCTCGTTGCGGGCTGGGGGCATGAGGCGGTCGATCTCGGCGCGGTTGCCGACGACCGGGCGGCGCTGCGCGACCTGTTCGAGGGGGCGGCCCGGCGGGTCGACGTGGTGCTGAGCTCCGGTGGGGCCTCGGCCGGCGAGGAAGACCATGTCTCGGCGCTGTTGTCGGAAGAAGGCCATCTCGCGCAATGGCGGGTGGCGCTGAAGCCCGGCAAGCCCCTGGTGCTCGCGCAATGGGGGCGGATGCCGGTGTTCGGCCTGCCCGGCAACCCGGTCTCTGCCTTCGCCGCGGCGCTCCTGTTCGCACGCCCGGCGCTATCGGTGCTCGCGGGCGGCGCGTGGCTCGCGCGTCGGGGCTTCGACGTGCCGGCGGCGTTTTCGTTCTCCAAATCCGGAGGTCGGCGCGAGTTCCTGCGTGCCCGGCTCGCCGACGACGGACGGGCCGAGCTGTTCCGCTCGGCCAGCTCCGGCATGATCTCGTCGCTGGTCTGGGGCGAGGGCTTCGTCGAGTTCGGCGAGGCGGCGTGCGAAATCGCGCCGGGCGATCCGGTGCGTTTCCTGCCGTTCTCGGGCTTCGAGGTTTAGCCCCGCCGGCTCAGTCGAACGTGCCGGTCACCCGACCCAACAACATGAAGGCGCGAGCGGTGCGGGTGGCACTGAAGCGTGCCATCTGGGCGTCATCGAGCTTCGGCGCGAAGGCGGTGAGCACCTGATCGAACTGGCGCAGGAAATGCATCGAAGTATCGCGGAAGACCGCGTCCGAGCGCATCCGGTTCGCGGTGAGCGCGAGCGACGAGCGGTCGCGGATGCCGCCGAGCGCCGCGACGGGGCGGCCGCGCTGGCCGTCGGCGAAGCGGCGCCAGACTTCCGGGCGGGCCTGGTCGGGCTGCAGATCGTCCATGTAGATCCCGTCCTGGCTGAGCAGCGTGAGCACGTCCTGCGAGGCCTGGATCAGGGTGGCGACGGTGCGGTCGGCGAGCGCGCGGCGCAGCGCGTCGAAGCCGGCCTCGTCTTCGGCGTTCTCGGGGAAGTTGATCGCACGGATCAGATCCTTGACCGCGACCGAGCCGGAGGCGACGCCGGCCGGCGTGCCGAGGGCGAGGCTCGGCTGATCCTCGCCCGGGGCGGCGACGGCGGCGCGCGGGCTCACGTCGCGCATCGGGCGGGCCGGCGGTGCGGCATGATGAAATGCGGGCGGCGGCAGCTGCTCTTCGGGATGGCGCGACGAGGCGAAGACGGCGGGCGCCTCGGCGTTCTGGCGCGGCTTGGCGGCGATGTCTTCGAGCTTGCGCGGCAGATCGTCGGCACGGGCGCCGATGAGGCTGCCGGAATGCTGGGCATCGAGCACGGTCTGGCGCATCGCCTTCAGCGCCACCTGGAGATGGGCGCTTTCGTCGGCGACGATCCGGGCGGAACGTGCGGCCGAGAAGGCGAGCCAGCCCACGGCGATGGGCACGATGACGATGGCGAGGCCGACGATGAAGCCGACGCCCTCGCCGTTCGACGGGCCCGAGCCGGTAAAGATGAAGATCACGCAGATCAGCACCCAGAGCGCCGCGAGCCCGAGCGCCGCGAGTTCGGTGAGATTGCGGCCACGGCCGATCTTGTCAGCGAAAACCCCGAGATTCATCTGCTTGTCCTGCCGTTTTTGGTTCATTGCCTCATGCCGCGCGCGGCGCGGCCCGCCGCCTTCTACAGGTAGTCGATTGCAAGGATCTCGTAGCTCTTCTCGCCGCCGGGCGTACGCACCTCGACGCTGTCGCCCTCGTCCTTGCCGATCAGGGCGCGGGCGAGGGGGGATTTGATGTTGAGCTTGCCGGCCTCGATGTCGGCCTCCGGTTCGCCGACGATCTGATAGGTACGCTCCTCGTCGGTGTCCTCGTCGACGAGCTTCACCGTGGCGCCGAACTTGATCGCGCCCGAGAGCCTGGCCGGGTCGATCACCTCGGAGCGGCCGAGGATCGCCTCGAGCTCCTTCACCCTTCCCTCGATGAAGCCCTGCTTTTCACGCGCGGCGTGGTATTCGGCGTTTTCCGACAGATCGCCATGCGCGCGCGCCTCCGCGATCGCCTGGATCACCGCCGGGCGTTCGACCGATTTCAGCAGCTTCAATTCGTCGCTCAGCGCGGTGTGACCCACGCGGGTGATGAGGATCTTCTCCATGGAACGCTTCGAAAGTCCTTTGCCGTTTCATACTGCTCTCGCTGGCGCTGGATTGCAATTTTCGAACACGCCAACGGGCCGCGTTCCGCCGGAAACGCGACCTTTGGGGCCAAACAAAAGCAATTCCTTGCAAAACTCAATGCATTTGTTGCGGTCCGGGCTCTCGGGGGTTGCGCCCGAAGGCGGGCTATGCTGCACTGCGGCGATCTTTCGGCCTTGCCCCGGCGGGCGCCGATTGACCGGCCCCGGACGGGGGGCTATCGAGGCGTCAGAGCTGTTGTGGGAGGACAAGATGGCCGAGATCGAACGCGAAGCGATGGATGTCGATGTCGTTATCGTGGGCGCAGGGCCGTCCGGGCTCGCGGCGGCGATCCGGCTCAAGCAGATCGACGAAGACCTCGCGGTCGTGGTGCTCGAGAAGGGCTCGGAAGTGGGCGCGCATATCCTCTCGGGCGCGGTGTTCGATCCCATCGGGCTCGACGCGCTGATCCCCGACTGGAAGGACAGGGGCGCGCCGGTGAAGAGCCTGGTCAGCGAAGACAATTTCTTCATGCTCAGCGAGACGGGCGGCTGGCGCATTCCCGGCTGGCCGATGCCCCGGTTCATGTCGAACCACGGCAAATACGTCGTCTCGATGGGCCAGGTCACCCGCTGGATGGCCGAGCAGGCCGAGGCGCTGGGGGTCGAGATCTATCCGGGCATGGCGGCGTCGGAACTGGTTTTGCGCGAGGACGGCTCGGTCAAGGGCGTGGTCGCGGGCGAATTCGGCAAGGAAGCCGATGGCACGCCCGGGCCGGCCTACGAGCCCGGGATGGAGCTCAACGCCAAATACGTGATGATCGCCGAGGGCGCGCGGGGCTCGCTTGCCAAATGCATCATCTCGAAGTTCGAGCTCTGCAAGGGCCGCGACGTGCCGAAATTCGGCATCGGCATGAAGGAAATCTGGGAGATCGACCCCGCCAAGCACAAGGAAGGCCGGGTCGACCATTACATGGGCTGGCCGCTCGGCAAGAACGCCCATGGCGGCGGCTTCGCCTACCACGCCGAGAACAACCAGGTGTTCGTCGGGCTGATCGTGCATCTCAATTACGAGAACCCGTATCTCTACCCGTACATGGAATTCCAGCGGATGAAGCACCATCCGAAGCTCGCGGCCCTGCTCGAAGGCGGCAAACGGGTGGCCTACGGCGCGCGGGCGGTCAGCGCCGGCGGCTGGCAGTCGATGCCGCGCGCGGTGTTCCCGGGCGGCGCGCTGCTCGGCGACAGCGTGGGCCTCGTGAACTACGCGCGGATCAAGGGCAACCACAACGCGATGCTGTCGGGGATCGCGGCGGCGGACGCGGCGGCGGCGGCGATCAAGGCGGGCCGCGAGGGCGACGTGCTGGAGGCCTACGAGGCCGATCTGCGCTCGGGCCCGGTGGCGAAAGACCTCAAGCCCGTGCGCAACGTCAAGCCCCTGACCACGCGGTTCGGCGACAAGCTCGGGCTGATGCTGTCGGGCTTCGACATGTGGACCAATTCGCTGTTCGGCCTGTCGCTGTTCGGCACGATGAAGCACGGCAAATCCGACGCCGCCGCCACTGGCAAGGCGAAGGATTTCGCGCCGATCGACTATCCCAAGCCCGATGGCGTCTTGAGCTTTGACCGGCTGACCAGCGTGAGCTTCGCCGCGACCAACCACGAGGAAAGCCAGCCCTGTCACCTGCAGCTCAAGGATCCGGCGATCCCGATCCAGCTCAGCCTGCCGGAATATGCCGAACCCGCCCAGCGCTACTGCCCGGCCGGGGTCTACGAGGTGATCGAGGAAGCGGGCGAGAAACGGTTCCAGATCAATTTCCAGAACTGCGTCCACTGCAAGACCTGCGATATCAAGGACCCGGCGCAGAACATCACCTGGACGGTGCCGCAGGGCGGCGACGGGCCGAATTACGGCAACATGTGATTGGGCCTGCGCGACGAGATCCTTGCGCTCGCGAGGGAGCACGGCGGCAAGGAGATCGCGCCTGGCGCCGATGACGACCTGCTCGGCGCCTTCGGAATGGAGGGCGACGATGCCGCCGAGTTCCTCGAGGCATTCGCCGATCGTTTCGGCGTCGAGCTGAGCGGGCTCCTGCCCTATTTTCACTATGTCGAGGACGCACGGCAACGGCGGCCGCGGGTCTACCCGGTGGCCCCGGACGGGGCGCGGCTGCCGATGCGTCCGATCACGCTCGCCGATCTGGTCGCCGCCGCCGAGGCGGGGCGCTGGACCTTGTCCTACCCGCCGCATGAGCTGCGCGAGGCGATTGGCGCGAAGATCAAGCGCTGGCTGGTCGTCGGCTTCTTCCTCGCCGTCCTCCTGCTTTGGACCTGGACCCGGGTGGCGCGCTGAAACCGCGGGCGTCTTTGGTCTTCAAATATCCTCCGGGGGTTCGGGGGTGGAAAACCCCCGATGCCCCGCATCCGCCACGGGCGCAGGGTCTTGAGGGCGCGCCCGGGGGCATCACGTCTGCGTCGGCGGCACGATCGGGACAAGGCGCGCATTGATCCTGCCTCCCCCGGACCTTAGGTTGCGTTCAACATTGATCCCACTGGAGCCCGCCTTGCCCATCCGCCTCCTTCGCCCGTTCGGGCTTGCTGCCCTCCTGGCCACCGTCGCCCTGCCTGTCCCGGCCCAGGACGCGGGCCCCGGGGATCTTGCCGGCGCCTATCTCGCCGCCCGCGCGGCCGACAAGGCCGGCGATTACACGGCGGTGGTCGAGTTCGGCACGCGGGCGCTGGAAGACGATCCCGACAATACCGGGCTGCTCGAAGGTCTGGTGATGGCGCATCTCGGGCTCGGCGAGATCGAGGCGGCGATTCCGCCGGCCCGGCATCTTTCCGAGATCGACGGTGGCAACCAGATCGCCGGGCTCGTGCTGCTCGCGGACGCGATCCGCGCCGAGGACTGGGGGGCGGTCGACGCTTTCCTCGAAGGTGGCGTGACCGTCGGCGGGTTGATGGACGAGATGGTGCGGGCCTGGTCGGCGGTGGGTGCCGGGCAAATGAACGAGGCGATCGAGCGGTTCGACGCGCTGATCGAGGATGGCCCGGCCGGCCAGCCGGCGCTGCTGCAGAAGGCGTTGGCGCTGGCGCTGGTCGGCGATTACGAGGGCGCGGCCGAGATTCTCGGCGGGTCGGAGATGGTGATGCGGCTCAATCGAGGAGGGGTGCTCGCCTATATCCAGGTGCTGAGCCAGCTCGAACGCAATCCCGACGCCGCGGCGCTGCTCGAGGAGGCCTATCCCGAGACCGACGATCCCGAACTCATCACGCTTCACGACGAGCTGGTCGCGGGCAAGCCGATCCCATTCACCGCCGTGACCAGTCCGCGCGAGTCGATCGCACAGCTGTTCTTCGAGGTGGGGGATTCGCTCAGGGGCGAGACCGACCCGGGCCTCGTGCTGCTCTATGCGAGGATCGCGGGCTACCTCGACCCGACCCAGGTCGGCGCCACGCTGGTGGCGGCGCAGGTGCTCGACGAGATGGGCAACCACGAGCTGGCGGCCCAGGCCTATGCCTCGGTGCCGGAGAGCGATCCGACCTGGCCGCAGGCCCAGCTCGGCCGCGCCGGCGCGCTCGACGCGATGGGACGGATCGGCGACGCCATCGCGGTGCTCACCTCGGCGGCAAAGGCGCATCCCGACTTCGCGGTTCTGCAGGCGGCGATCGGCGACGCGCTGCGCGGCGAGCAGCGCTATGCCGAGGCCACGCCCTATTACGACGCCGCGGTCGCGCTCTACGATGCCGACCGCGCCGCGCAATGGCGGGTGTATTTCGCCCGCGGCATCACTTTCGAACGGCAGGACATGTGGGACAAGGCCGAGGCCGATTTCCGCAAGGCGCTGGAACTTAGCCCGGACCAGCCCTCGGTGCTCAACTATCTCGGCTATTCCTATGTCGAGAAGCGCGAGAATTTCGACGAGGCGCTCGACATGATCAAGCGCGCGGTCGCGGCGCGGCCCTATGATGGCTATATCCGCGACAGTCTCGGCTGGGCCTATTACCGTCTGGGGCGCTATCAGGAGGCGGTCGAGGAGATGGAGCGGGCGGTCGAACTTCTGCCGCTCGAACCGGTGCTGAACGACCATCTGGGCGATACGTTCTGGGCGGTCGGCCGGACCCGCGAGGCGCGGTTTCAATGGCGGCGTGCGCTGTCCTTCGTCGACGGCGATACCGATCTCGACGAGCTCAACCCCGACCGGATCCGCCAGAAGCTCGAGGTCGGGCTCGACGCGGTGCTGGCGGCGGAAGGCGGCGAGGGTCTCGCCCAATGATGACGCGCACCTTCGCCCCGGCCAAGATCAACCTCACCCTCCATGTCACCGGCCAACGCGCGGACGGGTATCACCTGCTCGACAGTCTCGTCGCGTTCGCCGATGTCGGCGACCGGGTGCGGGTGATGCCGGCCGACACGACGACGCTGGAGGTCACCGGGCCGATGGCCGCCGGCGTGCCGGTGGACGAGACCAACCTCGCCCTGCGCGCCGCCCGGCTCTACGATTTGCCGGTGGCGATCACGCTCGACAAGCACCTGCCGATGGCGGCGGGGCTCGGCGGCGGGTCGTCCGACGCGGCAGCGACGCTCTATGCGATGGCCGATCTCGTCGGCAGCAACGAGATCCCCGAAGGGGCGACCGCGCTCGGCGCCGATGTGCGGGTCTGCCTTGCGCGGCAGGCGGCCCGGATGCGCGGCATCGGCGAGATCGTCGAGCCGGTTGAGGGGATGCCGGAGCTTTACGCGGTGCTCGCCAACCCGGGCGTCGCGGTCTCGACGCCGGAGGTGTTCAAGGCGCTGGTCGACAAGGATGGCATGGCGATGCCCAAGCGCATCCCGCGCTGGCGCGCCGGCTGGTCGGCGATCGACTGGATCGCCAAGCAGCGCAACGATCTCGAAGGGCCGGCGATCGCGATCGCGCCGGTGATCGCCGAGGTTCTGGCGGCGCTGCGGGCACTGCCCGGTGCGCGGTTCGCGCGGATGTCGGGTTCGGGAGCGAGCTGTTTCGCGCTGTTTGAGGATCGCGCCGAGGCCGATTACGCCGCCGGCCAGCTCGCCGAGGCACAACCCGACTGGTGGGTGACGGCCGCCACTCTGCGCTGAACCAAGCCCATTCCCATGGGATCGGCGGCGGGTTCGAACCCGCTTCGCCCGGCCCGGAATGTCAGCGGTTCAGTTGAGGCGCGCCACCACGTAGTCGGCGATATCGGACAGCATTTCGCGGATCGGATCGTCCGGCAGGATGTCGAGCGCGGCCTTGGCGCGGTCGGCCCAGCCCCTGGCCTCGGCGCGGGTCGCTTCCAGCGCGTCATGGGCTTCCATGAGATGCAGCGCCTGTTCGAGATCGCCCGGCTCCTGGCGGCCCTTGGCGATGGTGCGGTCCCAGAAGGCGCGTTCGTCGGCATCCGCGGCGGCGATGGCCTTGATCATCGGCAGAGTGAGCTTGCGGTCGCGGAAATCGTCGCCCCGGTTCTTGCCGGTGCCGTCGTCGCCCCAGAAATCGAGAAGATCGTCGGCGATCTGGAAGGCGATGCCCATCGCGTCGCCATAGGCGGCGAGAGCGTCGACCTTGGCGGCCTCGGCGTCGGCGATCACCCCGCCCACTTCGCAGGCGGCCGAGAACAGCGCCGCGGTCTTGCCGCGTACGACCTTGAGGTAGACGCTTTCGTCGGTGGTAATGTCGGTGGCGGCGGTCAGTTGCAGCACCTCGCCCTCGGCGATGGTGGCGGCCGCGCGCGACAGGATCGAGAGAACCTCGAGATTGCCGGTCTCGGTCATCAGCTGGAACGAGCGGGCGAAGAGGTAATCGCCCACAAGCACGGAAGACTTGTTGTCCCACAACAGGTTGGCGGTCGGTCGCCCGCGGCGCTTCTCGGAACCGTCGACCACGTCGTCATGCAGGAGCGTCGCGGTGTGGATGAACTCGACGGTGGCGGCGAGGTGGATGTGGTAGGGCCCCGGGTAGCCCATGAGCCGGGCGGCGGCGAGCGTGAGCATCGGGCGCAGGCGCTTGCCGCCGGCCTCGATGAGATGGGCGGTCACTTCCGGAATGCGGGGGGCGTGTTCCGAGATCATCCGCGCCCGAATCAGATCGTTGACCGCGGCGAGGTCGGCGGCCAGGTGCTTGGCCAACCTCTCGTGGGGCTGGTGGGCTATCTCGTCGCGCATCGTCACCGTATCCCGTGTCCCGTCACCCGTCCGGAGCCTCTCGACTTTACCGCCCGCGCGGTTAAGTCTCTGAGGATGAAAGAGCTTCTGAGAACCACCGACCCGACGGTCATCGCCTTCGCAACGGCACTTCTCGACGGCGAAGGTATAACGGCCTTTGCCATAGACGTCCATATGAGCACGCTGGAGGGATCAATAGGAATTTTACCCCGTCGCCTTATGGTCGCACCCGACGACCACGCAAGGGCCGCGCGCGTTATGGCGGACAATGGCATCGAGTGCACGGAGAGCTGACATGGGGTTTGCCCGCGGCGAGGTGACGGAAGACCTGTTTCTGGGCGGGCAGGTTTCGCTGATGCAGCCGCGCGAAGGCTACCGGGCCGGGGTCGATCCGGTGTTTCTCGCCGCCTCCGTCGCCGCCCGCGCGGACGAGAGCGTGCTCGATCTCGGCTGCGGGGCGGGGGCGGCGGCGCTCTGTCTCGGGCGCCGGGTCGCGGGGCTGCGGCTGGTGGGCGTCGAGCGCCAGCCCGATTATGCGGAGCTCGCGCGGATGAACGCCTTCGACAACGAGATCGACCTCGATGTCTACACCGCCGACCTCGCCCAACTGCCCGCCGAGGTGAAGGAAGACAGTTTCGACCATGTGATCATGAACCCGCCCTATCACCTGCGCGAGCGGTCGACGACCAGCGCCGATGCCGGGCGCGAGGCGGCGCTGTTCGAGGATACGCCGCTTGCGGCCTGGATCGACGCCGCCACGCGGCGGCTGAAGCCCCGGGGCCATCTCACGTTGATCCAGAAGGCCGAGAGGCTGCCGGAAATCCTCGCGGGCATGGACGACAGGCTTGGTTCGGTGCTGGTCAAACCGCTCAGTCCGCGCGAGGGGCGGGCGGCGGTGCTGGTGCTGGTGCAGGCGCGCAAGGGCGGGCGCGGGGCGTTCCGCATGGCCGCGCCGCTGGTGCTGCACGAAGGCGCCGAACACCTCGGCGACAAGGAGAGCTACCGGCCCGACGTGGCCGCGATCCTGCGCGAAGGCGCGCAATTGCCGCTCTGGTAAGCACTAGAATACATTTGGTAAATCGCCCGGGCGGGATCACGCGGACGTTTGCAACGTTTTCGTGACACGACTCAAAATCTGTGTTCGACTGAAGGGGCGACGACATAACCAAAAACAGGAGACCGTCATGAATCTTGCCGCACATCTCGATGAACTTCGTAAGAAGCACACGGCGCTGTCCGAGAAGGTCGAGAAGGCCCAGGCCAGTCTGGCTGTGGACGATCTTGATATCGTGGCGATGAAGAAGGAAAAACTCCGGCTGAAGGAAGAGATCGAGCGGCTGGCGCACGGCTGAGCCGAATTCGGGGGCCTGCCCCCGGGGCGTTCCCGTGACCCCGACTGCGGGGAGCTACGGGAAACAAAGCAGTACCGAATGCGACCGACCTCCCGGGGCGCAAGTCTTTCCGGGAGGCGCGGCAACCATGATGCGTGCCGGCGCTCAGCGTGCAGGCGTTGGGCGGTGTTTTCGGCTCGCCCGGGCCGCAAGCACTGCGCCGAAGGTAATGAGCAACGCGGCCGCGAGGATTTCGCGCCGCGGCTCGGCCATCCCGGCGAGGATCAGCGCCAGCGTCGACAGCAGCGGTGCCGCGTATGAGGCGGTGCCGAGAAGCTGAATGTCGCCGCGTTTCACCCCCACGTCCCAGGTGTAGAAGGCGAGGCCGACCGGGCCGAGGCCGAGGCCGAGGATCGCGGCCCAGCCACGCGCCCCCTCGGGCCAGGCGGTGGTCTCGAAGGCCAGATGCGCGAGCGCCGAGAGCGCCGCGGTCGCGAGGCAGAAGATCGTGACCGAGGCGGTGGGCGTCGCGCCCAGCCTTCGCGACAGCACGGAATAACCCGACCAGGTGAGCGCGCAGGCGAGCGCGAAACCGTAGCCCGCGAGCTGGCCACCGGTCTCGGCGCCGAGTGCCCCGCCGAGGATCAGCGCGGCGCCGGCGAAGCTCATCACGGCGCCGGCGACATGGCCCGCGCGCAGGCGTTCGCCCGGGAGCAGGCCCGAGAGCAGCACGATCAGCAGCGGCCAGAGATAGGCGATGAGCCCGGCCTCGGCCGGGGGCGCGAGGCGCAGGGCGGAGAAGTAGAACGCATGGTATCCGAACAGCCCGAGCGTGCCGAAGGCGTAGACCCGCCAGCCGACCTGCGCAAGCTGGCGGTAGCCGCCGGTGGCCGCGAGCCAGACGAGCCCGACCGTGCCGCCAAGGGCAAAGGTCATCGCATTGAGCTGGAAGGGCGGCACCGGGGCGGTGGCGACGGTCAGCAACGCGAGCATCGCCCAGAGCGCGACGGCGCTGAAGCCGATCAGGGTGGCGGTGGCGCGGCTCATCTTGCGACCTCGGCGGCGGGGACATAGCGAAAATCCGGGGCGGCGGGGCGGGCGCCTTCGATCTCGCCCACGATCCAGTCGATGAAGGCGCGGATCTCGGGGCGCTGGTCGGCGCCGGACTTGGCCAGCAGCCGGTAATGCGCCTCGGTGGTCAGCGCCACGTCGTAGGGCGCGACGAGGGCGCCGTCGGCGATGGTGCCGGCGGCCAGCGAGGCGCGCCCGAGGATCACACCGGCCCCGCTGAGGGCCGCGTCGAGCGCATGGTCGGCATGGCTGAAATGGGGGCCGCGGCCCGCGGGCATCGCGAGCCCGGCGGCGCGGAACCAGCTCGGCCAGTCGCAGGGCGGATCGAGGAAGGCGATGTCGTCCTGATGCATCAGGACGCTCGCCGGCAGCATCGACGGCTCGGGGTAGCGGGCGGCGAGGTCGGGCGTCATCATCGGCGAGAACCATTCGTGCATCAGCGGGATCGACAAGAGCCCGGCATCATCGGGGTAGCCGAAACGGATCGCCACGTCGATCTCGTCGCGCTCGATGTCGAGCAGACGCAGGTTGGCGACGAAGCGCAGTTCGATCTCCGGATGAAGCTGGGCGAAGCGGAACATCCGCGGCGCCAGCCATTTCGAGGTGAAGGCGGGGCCGGCTGTCACGTTCAGCACCTGGCCAGCGCCCACGGTCTTGGCCTGACGCCAGGCGGCGCCGAGGGCCTCGAACCCGTCGCGGGTGCCGGGGGCGAGGGCGCGGCCGGCTTCGGTGAGCTCGACCGCCCGGTTGAGCCGTCGGAACAACTTCTGCCCGAGGTGCTCTTCCAGTGTCTTGATCTGGAACGAGAGCGCCGCCGGGGTCACGCCGAGCTCGGCGGCGGCGGCCTGGAACGACATGTGCCGGGCCGCGGCGTCGAAGGCGCGCAACGCGGTGAGCGGTGGCAGGCGGTCTGGCATTCAGATCAGATATTCTTAAGTGAACTCGCAGGAAGTCTCGTTTGTCAGCCTATTCCATAGGCGGCATGCTCTACCAGACAAGAATTTCGTATCTGGAGGCCGACATGTTGGAAACCGCGACGACGACGGATTATGCGGCGCATTATGCCAGGGCACACCAGGCGCGTGCGGCGGTCTTCCGGGCAGTGATGGGCTGGTTCGCCGGCCTCGGTCGGAGCCACGAAAAAGCCCCGCGCCGGGGCGCGGGGCTGCAGACCTGCTGAGGGTCCGGGTCAGACGAAGAACTGGCCGCCGTTCGCCGAGATCGTCGAGCCGTTGATGAAGGTGGCCTCGTCGGACGCGAGGAAGACCACGCACCGGGCGATCTCCTCGGGCTCGCCGAGGCGGCCGGTCGGGATCTGGGCGATGATGCTCTCGCGCACCTTCTCGGGCACGGCCATCACCATCTCGGTGGCGATGTAGCCCGGGCAGATCGCGTTGGCGGTGATGCCGGCGCGGGCGCCTTCCTGGGCCAGCGACTTGACGATGCCGAGGTCGCCCGCCTTGGTCGCGGCGTAGTTGACCTGGCCGAACTGGCCCTTCTGGCCGTTGACCGACGAAATCACGATGACGCGGCCGAACTTGCGCTCGCGCATCCCGGGCCAGATCGGGTGGACCGTGTTGAACACGCCCGTGAGGTTGGTGTCGATCACCTCGTGCCATTGTTCCGGGGTCATCTTGTGGAACGGCGCGTCGCGGGTGATGCCGGCGTTGGCGACGACCACGTCGATGGGTCCGAGATCGGCCTCGACCCGGGCCAGGCCCTCGGCGGAGGAGGCGTAATCGCCCACGTTCCATTTGTAGGTCTTGATCCCGGTCTCGTCGGTGAAAGCGGCCGCCGCGGCGTCGTTGCCGGCGTAGCTCGCCGCCACGTCGTAGCCGGCGGCTTTCAGCGCCTTAGAAATCGCCGCGCCAATGCCGCGCGTGCCGCCGGTGACCAATGCAACCCGTGCCATGTATTCCTCCCTGTCTGGATTCGATGTCGGCAAGACTGTTTCGGGTGAGTTACATCATGCGAAATATTGTTGCGCAAGGCTTTTCTGCATGTGCAAAATACTGAATGTTTGCGGGCAAAGAAAAGGGCGCCGCGGCGCCCTGATCCTTTGCCTGCGGTCCGCGGCTTACGGCCGTTCGAGGCACATGGCGACGCCCATGCCGCCGCCAATGCAGAGCGTGGCGAGGCCCTTCTTGGCGTCGCGGGCCTTCATGCCGTAGAGCAGGGTGGTGAGGATGCGCGCGCCGGAGGCCCCGATCGGGTGGCCGATGGCGATGGCGCCGCCGTTCACGTTGACGATCTCGGGGTTCCAGCCGAGTTCCTTGGTCACCGCGAGGGCCTGGGCGGCGAAGGCCTCGTTCGATTCGACCAGGTCGAGATCGCCGATGTTCCAGCCGGCCTTTTCCAGCGCCTTGCGCGAGGCTGGGATCGGGCCGGTGCCCATGATCGACGGATCGACGCCAGCCGTGGCCCAGGAGGCGATGCGGGCAAGCGGGGTGAGGCCGCGGGCCTCGGCCTCGTCGGCGCTCATCAGGATCATCGCGGCGGCGCCGTCGTTGATGCCCGACGCGTTGCCGGCGGTCACGGTGCCTTCCTTGGCGAAGGCGGGGCGGAGCTTCTGCATCTGTTCGATGCTGGCGCCGTGGCGGATGTATTCGTCCTGATCGACGACGATGTCGCCTTTGCGGGTGTGGATCGTGAAGGGCACGATCTCGTCGGCGAAGCGGCCTTCCTTCTGGGCGGCCTCGGCCTTGTGCTGGCTGGCCACCGCGAAGGCGTCCTGATCGTCGCGGGTGATCTGGAACTGCTGGGCCACGTTTTCGGCGGTCTGGCCCATGTGGTAGCCGTTGAAGGCGTCCCACAGCCCGTCCTTGATCATCGAGTCGATGAACTTGGTGTCGCCCATCTTGTGACCGGCGCGCAGATGCGCGACGTGGGGCGAGAGCGTCATATTCTCCTGACCGCCCGCGGCGACGACCTTGGCATCGCCGAGCTGGATGTGCTGGGCGCCGAGCGCGATGGCGCGCAGGCCCGAGCCGCAAACCTGGTTGATCCCCCAGGCGGCGCTTTCGGTCGGCAGGCCGGCGTTGAGATGAGCCTGACGGGCCGGGTTCTGGCCCTGGCCGCCGGTGAGGACCTGGCCGAGGATGGTTTCCGACACCTCCGCCTTGTCGATGCCGGCGCGCTCGACCGCGGCTTCCAGCGCGGCGCGGCCGAGATCGTGCGCCGGGGTGCTCGCAAAGGAGCCGTTGAAGCTGCCCACCGGCGTACGCGCGGCAGAAACGATTACGACGTTGGTCATGGTATCCTCTCCTGGTGCTCCGCGCTTGCCACGGGCCTTCTTCGGGCGCGTTTTTGCATACGGCCAAACAAAAAGCTACTGGCTGGCCGGCCTCAGGGCAACCAGATGCTCGGCCCGGCGCGGGGGCGCGGGCCGGAAATCGCGCGAAGAGGGCCGCAAAATCGATTCTGCGAGCGCGAAATTGCCGCGGGCCGGTCGCCCGCCGGGCGGCGCGGGCCGCCCCGTGCGGCGAAGCCGGCCGTGCGGGGCGGGGGGATTCGCGGCCGAACTCAAGGAATTAGCCGGTACTCACGGGCCGGGCTGCGCCTCGCCACGGCGCGCGGGGGCAGGGCGGGGCGGGTCGGTCTCTGCGGGTGCGGGCGGTGTCTTGCGGGCGAAACTGCCGGGGCGCGTCGTTGGCGACATGCGTCAGCCGGCACGGCGGCGGGCGGCGCGGACGCGCGGTCCCGGCGCCGCATCCGAACGCCAGGGCGGCCGCACGGTGGCGGCGCCGAAGAAATGGCCCTGCAGGAGATCGCAGCCGGCGTCGATGAGAAACTCGGCGTCCTCCCATGATTCGACGTATTCCGCGACGGTCATCATGTCGAAATGCTGCGCCATCGACAGCATCGCCTGGGTGATGACCTGGTTGTCGGGGTTGTTCGCGATGTCCTTGATGAACTCGCCGTCGATCTTGAGGATGTCGAAATAGAAGTCGCGCAGGTAGCGAAAGGCGGTGTAGCCGGCGCCGAAATCGTCGAGAGCGAAGGAGATGCCGTGGCCCTGCATCTCCGACATGAAGACCTGGACCAGATCGGGCATGACGATGGCGGTGCGCTCGGTGATCTCGAGGATCAGCCGTTCGCCTGCCGTCGGGTCGCGTTCGAGGCCGCGCTTCAGCGCGCTCATCCAGCGCGGATAGCCGATGGAGCGGGCCGACATGTTGAGTGCGAGGCGCAGCGAGGGCTGTTCGGCCATCGCCTGAAAGCCGAGGTCGAGCGCCCAGGTGTCGAGCTGGCGGCCGATCTCCTGCGCTTCGACCACGTCGATGAATTCGCCGGCCGGGATGATTCGCCCGGTGTGGTCGAGAACCCGCACGAGGCCCTCGTAATAGGCGGGCACCTCGGGATTGGCGGCGCGCACGATCGGCTGGAACGCCAGCATCACCTGGCCGGTCTCCACCGCACGGCGCACCATCTGCATGGTGTCGCGGTCGCGCTGGGCGACGGCCACCGAGAGCGGGCTGCCGAGCTGGGCCTCGGGCGCGACGGGATCGAGAATGCTGGGATCGTGCATGGCCACCTCACCGGATTCGTGCCGATAAGACGCCGAACCGATGAAAAAGCTGTAAAACTTTGCTTTTACTGTTAATTTTCACGAAGTTCAGGCGGCGGGAGGCGTGGCGATGGGAGACAGGTGCGGCTGGTGCGGAGAGGATCCGCTCTATGTGGCCTATCACGACGAGGAATGGGGGGTGCCCGAATACGACGGCCGCGCGCTGTGGGAGAAGCTCATCCTCGACGGGTTCCAGGCCGGGCTCGCGTGGATCACGATCCTGCGCAAGCGCGAGGCGTTTCGCACCGCGTTCGCGGGGTTCGAGCCCGAGGTGATCGCCGGGTGGGGCGAGGCCGAGGTGGTCCGCCTGCTCGCCGACCCGGGCATCGTGCGCCATCGCGGCAAGATCGAAGCCACCATCGGCAATGCGCGGTCCTATCTCGACATGGGCGGGGCCGAGGCCTTTGCCGAACGGATGTGGGCCTATGTCGACGGCGCGCCGCTGGTGAGCCACTTCGCGACGCTCGCCGAGGTGCCGGCCTCGACGCCAGTCAGCGAGCGGATCTCGAAGGATCTGCGCAAGGCGGGGTTCCGCTTCGTCGGGCCCACCATCGTCTATGCCTGGATGCAGGCCTGCGGGCTGGTCAACGACCATCTCCTCGGCTGTCCGGCCCGGCGCACCTGATCCTTCTTCTTGGCGCAAATACTCTGCGGGGGTGCGGGGGTGCAAAACCCCCGCTAGCCGTCGATCACCGCCTGCAACACCGCCTTCGCCTCGTCCGAGGCCCAGTCGGCCGCGCCGATCAGCCGGGCGACTTCCCGGCCGTCCCGGTCGAGGATCACCGTGACCGGCGGGGCGACGACCGCCATCTGGGCCGACAGCGCGCGGTCGGGGTCGAGCAGCACCGGCAGGGCGTCGATCCGGTATTTGTCGATGAAGCGCGCGAGGCCGCCCGGGTGGTTGTAGCCGAAGGCCACCGGGACGACGGCGAAATCGTCGCCGCCCATCTCCTTCTCGAGCGTGTTGAGGCTCGGCATCTCTTCGCGGCAGGGCACGCAGGAGACGGCCCAGAAGTTCAACAGCACCACCTTGCCGCGCCAGTCGGCCAGCGCATGGGCGCCGCCATCGGGATCGGTGAAACCGGCCTCGCCCGCGGGCTTCGGCTCGGCATGGACCGCGAGCGCCTTCATCGCGCCGGTCTTCAGCGCCTCGAGCGCGGCGGGGTCGGCGGCGGCGGCCGAGTTCGGACAGACCAGGTTTGCGCCGACCAGAAGGGCCGCGTATAGCAGGGCGGAACGCACCATTTCCATCTCCCGAGGCCGAAGCCCATGAGTGACAATCCGCAAGCCAACGCCATGTGGGGCGGGCGCTTTTCCAAAGGTGTCGACGCGATCATGGAGGCGATCAACGCCTCGATCGGGTTCGACAAGCGCCTCGCGGCCCAGGACATCGCAGGCTCGCGCGCCCATGCCGCGATGCTCGCGGCGCAGGGCATCCTCACCGATAACGAAGCCGGCGCGATCCGGGAAGGTCTGCTCACGGTGTTGTCAGAGATCGAGGCAGGAACCTTCGCGTTTTCCACCGCGCTCGAAGACATCCACATGAATGTCGAGAACCGGCTGAAAGAGATCATCGGCGAACCGGCCGGGCGGCTGCACACCGCGCGCTCGCGCAACGACCAGGTGGCGGTGGATTTCCGGATGTGGGTGCGCGACCAGGCCGATGCCGCCGTCGACGGGCTCGAGGCGCTGATCCGGGCTTTGCTGGATCAAGCCGAGGCCGGGGCGGATTGGGTGATGCCGGGATTCACCCATTTGCAGACCGCCCAGCCGGTGACCTGGGGCCATCACATGATGGCCTATGTCGAGATGTTCGCCCGCGACATGGGGCGGTTTCGCGATGGGCGCGCGCGGATGAACGAAAGCCCGTTGGGCGCCGCGGCGCTCGCCGGCACGGGGTTCGGGATCGACCGCCACATGACGGCGGAGGCGCTCGGGTTCGACCGGCCGATGGCCAATTCGCTCGACGCGGTGTCGGACCGCGATTTCGCTTTGGAGTTTCTCTCGGCGAGCACGATCACGGCGATGCATCTGTCGCGCTTCGCCGAAGAGCTGGTGATCTGGTCGTCGGCGCAGTTCCGCTTCGTCACCCTGTCTGACAGCTTCTCGACCGGCTCGTCGATCATGCCGCANNGCCGCAGAAGAAGAACCCCGACGCCGCCGAACTGATCCGGGCCAAGATCGGCCGCATCCTCGGGGCGACGGTGGCGCTGTTCACGGTGATGAAGGGCCTGCCGCTGGCCTATTCGAAGGACATGCAGGAAGACAAGGAACAGGTGTTTGACGCGGCCGATTCGCTGATGCTGGCGCTGGCGGCGATGACCGGGATGGTTTCCGACATGAACGCCAACCGCGCCAATCTGGCGGCCGCCGCGGGCTCGGGCTTCTCGACCGCGACCGACCTCGCCGACTGGCTGGTGCGCGAGCTGAACCTGCCGTTCCGCGATGCCCATCACGTCACCGGCGCGCTGGTGGCGCTGGCGGAGAAGAAGGGCTGCGACCTCGCCGATCTGCCGCTTGCCGAGATGCAGGGGGTGAACGGCGAGATCACCGCGGGCGTCTTCGACGTGCTCACGGTCGAGGCCTCGGTCGCCTCGCGCCAGAGCTACGGCGGCACCGCGCCGGTGCGGGTGCGCGAACAGATCGCGCGCTGGCGCGGGCTCCTCGGCTGACAGGGCCGGGATGGGACAGAGCCTCGCCCATGTCGCCCTCGTGGTGCGCGACTATGACGAGGCGCTCGGCTTCTATGTCGGTCTCCTCGGCTTCGAGCTGGTCGAGGACACCTATCAGCCGGAGCAGGACAAGCGCTGGGTGGTGGTGAAGCCGAAAGGGCCGGGCAGCGCCTCGATCCTGCTCGCGCGCGCCTCCGACGACCACCAGCGCGGCTATGTGGGCGACCAGGCCGGGGGGCGGGTGTTCCTGTTCCTGCGGACCGACGATTTCGCGGGCGACTTCGCCGCGCTCACGGCGAAGGGAGTACGCTTCGTCCGGCCGCCGAAACGGGCCGATTACGGGGTGGTCGCGGTGTTCGAAGACCTCTATGGCAATCTGTGGGATCTGGTCGAGTTCACTGACGGGCGGGCCTGAACCGGGGCGGCTTGCATCCGCCGGGCGGTTCCGGCCAGAATGCCGCATGTCCGGCCTGCGCCTCACCTACTTCGTGCTCGCGATCCTCGGCGCCCTCGTGCCGCTCGCCTATATCTTCGGCTTTTTCCAGGCCGAGGGCTGGTCGCTCGGGCTGATGATCGACGCCTGGCGCGCCAACGGGGCGACCAAGGGCGCGGCGATGGATCTGGTGATCTCCGGCGTCGCGCTCACGGTCTGGATCGTCGCCGAGACAAGGGTGCGGCGGAACTGGGTGGCGCTCCTCGCGATCCCCGCCACCTTCCTCGTCGGGGTCTCCTTCGGTCTGCCGCTCTATCTGTTCCTGCGCAGCCGGCCGGTCAGCTGACTGAGCGCAGGAGCGCCATGCCGGTCCAGGCGAACCAGACGATCTGGGCAATGCCGAAAAGGCCGCCGAGATCGTAGAGCGCGGGCCATGTCGAGGCGAGGCCGATCAGTCCGACCACGACCCCGAGCCAGCCCGCCCAGCGCGCGAAGCCGGCGCGGATCGACGCCCAGCCCAGCAGCAGGGCGGTGGTTCCGCCGGCGAACTCGCCGGCCGCGCCGCCCAGTGCGTCGCTGATCGTTTCGACGGACGCCCAATAGGCCATCGCGGCTTCCCGATCGGCGGAAGCAAGCGCGACGACCCGGTCGAGCCCAGCGTTTGCCACCAGCCCGCTGGCCATGACGAGGCCGGCCCAGACCAGGCCGGTCGCGGTGCCGATCCGCGCGAAGGGGTCACCGGGCGCAAGCCGGTCGCGGAGCACGAGAACGAAGACGATGAGCGCCATCGCGAAGACCACGTAGGCGGCGAGGTTCGTGACCGTCAGCAGACCCTGCCGCTCCACCAGCAGGTCCAGCTTCTGCGCAGGGTCGACGATGTTGAGATAGTCCAGAACCCCGAGGAACAGAACGATCATGGCCGCATAGGTCGCCGCCATGTAGAAGGCGGCCCAGCCGCCGAATGTCCGGATGTTCGCCATACCCGCCTCCCGTGCGACCACAGCTGGCACGAATTCTAGTCCCGGGGTCCGCGGCCGGCAAGGTGGGACCAACGGCGTCGGATGATCCGGTCGGCCGGTCTTGGCCTATCGGCTCGCCCGCCGTCCATCCGGCATGGGCCTGCAGCGAGGCGTTGCGCCCTCTCTGCCCTGTGCTATGAGGCTCAGACCGCAGTTCCGAGGCCGCCATGGACCATTTCGACTATCGCGCCGGCATCCTCCATGCCGAAGACGTGGCGATCCCCGAGATCGCCGCAGAGGTCGGCTCGCCGTTCTACGTCTATTCCGCCGCCACGTTCCGCCGCCATTACCAGGTGTTCGACGAGGCGCTCGCCGGGATGGACCACCTCGTTTGCTACGCGGTGAAGGCCAACGGCAATCTCGCGGTGCTGAAGCTGCTCGGCGATCTCGGCGCGGGGATGGACGTGGTTTCGGCCGGCGAATACCTGCGGGCGAAGGCCGCCGGCATTCCGGGCGAGCGGATCGTGTTCTCGGGCGTCGGCAAGACCCGCGAGGAGATGCGGATCGCGCTCGAAGGCGGCATCCGGCAGGTCAATCTCGAGAGCGAGCCCGAGATGCTCGCGCTTGCCGAGGTGGCGAAGGCGATGGGGGTGACCGTGCCGGTCACGATCCGGGTCAACCCCGATGTCGACGCGAAGACCCATGCGAAGATCGCCACCGGCAAGAGCGAGAACAAGTTCGGCATCCCGATCGCCAAGGCGCGCGAAGCCTATGCCCAGGTGGCGACGCATCCCCATCTCGAGGTGGTGGGGATCGACGTGCATATCGGCTCGCAGCTCACCGATCTCGAACCGTTCCGGGCTGCCTATTCCAAGGTGGCCGAGCTCACCGAGGTGTTGCGGGCGGACGGGCACAGGATCTCGCGGCTCGATCTCGGCGGGGGGCTGGGCATTCCCTACGTGCGCTCCAACGCGGCGCCACCCTTGCCGGTCGACTACGGCCAGGTGGTGCGCGAGACGGTGGGCCATCTCGGCTGCGAGATCGAGATCGAGCCCGGACGGCTCATCGCCGGCAATGCCGGGCTGATGGTGGCGCGGGTGGTCTATGTGAAACAGGGCGAGGGGCGGCGGTTCCTCATTCTCGACGCGGCGATGAACGATCTGGTCCGCCCGGCGATGTATGACGCGCATCACGACATCATCCCGGTGATTGCCCCGCCGGTGGGCGCGCCGACCGAGCCCATCGATATCGTCGGCCCGGTCTGCGAGACCGGCGACACGTTTGCGCGCGCGCGGGAGATGCCGATGCTGGCGGAGGACGATCTCGTCGCCTTCCGGTCGGCGGGGGCCTACGGCGCGGTGATGGCGTCGGAATACAACGCAAGGCCGTTGATCCCCGAAGTGCTGGTGGACGGCGACCGCTTCGCGGTGATCCGGGCGCGGCCGAGCTACGCCGAGATGCTCGCGCGCGACAACGTGCCGGACTGGCTCTGAACCGGGCCGGGCCTCACGCGCCGGCCGCGATGCGCGGTTCGAGCGCGACCATCAGTCCGCGGAGTTCCGCGAGGCCCTTGAGCCGGCCGATCGCCGGATAGCCCGGCTGGGCCTGCCGGCCAAGATCGTCGAGAATGTCCTGGCCATGGTCGGGCCGCATCGGGATCGACCAATCGGCGCGGCCTTCGGCGCGGCGCCGCGCCTCTTCCGTCAGCGCGGCCTCCATCAGCGCGGCCATGTCGGTGTCGCCGCCGAGGTGTTCGGCCTCGTGGAACGAGCAAAGCACGCCCGGGGTCTCGCGGGTGACGTTGCGCAGGTGGAGGAAATGCACTCTGTCGCCGAGCCGCGCCATCATGCCGGGCAGGTCGTTGTCGGGCCTTGCGCCGAGCGAGCCCGAACACAGCGTGATGCCGTTCGCCGGGATGTCGACGGCTGCCATCGTGCGGGCGTAGTCGGCCTCGGTCGACATCACCCGGGGCAGGCCGAGGAGCGGCACCGGCGGGTCGTCGGGGTGGCAGCAGAGCCTGAGGCCAAGGTCTGCGGCGAGGGGGGCGACCTCGGAGAGAAAGTCGACGAGATGGCCGCGCAGCTTGTCTTCGCCGAGGCCCGCGTATTCGGCGAGGTGGCGGCGCACGTCGTCGAGCGAGAAGTTCTCGGCCGCGCCGGGCAGGCCGAAGACCACGTTCTTCGCGAGCTGGCCGCGGCGCGCGTCGCTCATCCCCGCGAAGCGCTCGGCCGCCTCTTCGCGCAGCTCATCGGCAAAATCCCCCGCTGCGCCCGGGCGGGCGAGGATGTGAATGTCGAAGGCGGCGAAATCGACCAGGTCGAAGCGCATGCAGGTGGCGCCGTTCGGCAGGGGAAAGGCGAGGTCGGTTCGGGTCCAGTCGAGGACCGGCATGAAATTGTAGCAGACCACCTCGATCCCGGCTTCGGCGAGGTTGCGCAGGCTGGTCTTGTAATTGGCGAGATGCGCGCGCCAGTCGCCCTTCTGCTTCTTGATGTCTTCCGAGACCGGCAGGCTCTCGACCACCTCCCAGCCGAGGCCCGACGGGCGGCCATCGCGGAACCGGCTCACGTCGTCCTGCCGTTTCGCGATCTCGGAGGGGGTCCAGACTGCGCCGGTGGGCACATGGTGTAACGCCGAGACGATGCTCTCGGCCCCGGCCTGGGCCACGGCGTCGATCGAGACGAGGTCGGTCGGGCCGAACCAACGCCAGGTCTGTCGCATGCACTCCTCCGGTCTTCGCGCCCGTACCAGGTCATAGCATTCGCCGGAGCCGGGAGCTAGTATGGAAGTATGGTACAACGCAGACGGAGGGTAGATGCATGAAGGCCGAGACCATCGCGGCATGGACCCTCGACCCGGGCGGCGCCATCGTGCCCCAGGTCTATGCGCTGCTGCGCGAGGCGATCATTCGGGCCGAACTGGCGCCCGGCGACCGGATTTCGGAAAGCGAGATTGCTCAGGCCTGCCGGGTCAGCCGGCAGCCGGTGCGCGAGGCGTTCATCCGGCTCGCGGGCGAAGGCTTGCTCGTCGTCCGGCCGCAGCGCGGCACCGTCGTCACCCGGATCGACTATGCCGCCGTGCTCGATGCGCGGTTTCTGCGCGAGGCGATCGAGGCCGATATCGTCAAGATCCTCGCCGAAGCGGCGGACGAGGTGGTGGTGGCGGATCTCAGGCGCCAGATCGAGGCCCAGCGCGCAGCCGGCGACGCGCGCGCCTTCACCCGGCTCGACGAAGGCTTTCACCGCACCCTCGCCGACGCCGCCGGCAAGCGCGGCGCCTGGAAGCTGATCGAGGGGCTCAAAAGCCAGATGGACCGGGTGCGGTTTCTCTCGCTCGACCGGTTCCGGGTCGAGAAGCTGATCGAACAGCACAGCGCCGTGGTCGAGCGGATCGCCGCGGGCGACATCGGCGGGGCGAATGCGGCGATCCGGCTTCATCTGCGCGCGATCCTCGCGGATCTGCCGGAGATCGAGGCGGCCTATCCGCAGCATTTCGACCGGCCGGAGCGGGGGCTGCCGCACCCGGTCAACGCGCCGCTCGCGCTTGGTTCCGGCGACGTCGGGGCGTGACGCCACCGTCCGAACGCCGGCCGACGTCGCGCCCGCGCGCGCACCGTGCCAAACCGCCGCATTGCCGCGCCGGGCGCCGATGCCCACATCGCCGCGACAGACGCCCCCGGGAGACCGACAGATGACCCATGACCTGCGCCGCAAGACCGCCGACATTCTCGCGCTCAAGGCGCTGACCATCGAGATGGCGGATCCGGCGATCGCCTGGGGCTGGGCGATGGTCGACGGCGAGCGCTATTCCGACGGGATCTGGGCGCTCACCGCGCTGACGCCGCCCTACCACTGGTCGGAAATGGTGGATCTGGTCGGCCAGATCGTGCGCGAACAGGGGCTTGCCGAGCCGCGCAACCAGGACGAGGCGACGCGCTGGCTCGCCTTCGGCCATGTTGAGGATATCGTCGCGGCGGGGGGCGAGGATTTCACCTCGCTGAAGCTCGTCTCGCGGCTCTGGTTCGACCACGAGACCGAGGATCTGCGGATCTTCTACGATCTCAAACACGCGATCCGCGAGGTCGAGGCGAACGGGGTGCAGGGGCATGTCGCGGGGCTGACGCGGGAGAACTGGAAGGCCCGGCTGGTCGAGATCTGTTCGGACTGGCTGGCGGCGCACGACAGGCCCGATCCGTTCGGCGAGGATTGAGCGGGGCGAACGCCGTTCGAACGGCGTTGCCACGCGGTTTCGAAACCGCGTGCGAAGGCGTTTCGAAACGCCTTCCCGCTCACAAAGGCCAGAAGATCAGGATGAGCGGGATCGACACCGCGACGACGAGGACTTCCAAAGGCAGTCCCATCCGCCAGTAATCGCCGAAGCGGTAGCCGCCGGGGCCGAGGATGAGTGTGTTGTTCTTGTGCCCGATGGGGGTGAGGAAGGCGCAGGAGGCGGCGATGGCGACGGCCATCAGGAAGGGGTCGGGGCTGGCGCCGAGCCTGCCTGCCATCTCGATGCCGATGGGGGCGGCGACAATGGCGGTCGCGGTGTTGTTGAGCACGTCCGAGAGCGTCATCGTCACCACCATCACGATGGTGAGCACCGCCCAGGCGGGCAGGCCCTCGGTGACGCTGACCAGCCCGCCGGCGATCAGCCCGGTGCCGCCCGAGGTCTCGAGCGCGGCGCCGAGCGGGATCATCGAGCCGAGCAGGACCACCACCGGCAATTCGACGTGGTCGTAGAGTTCGGCGAGCGAGAGGATGCCGCTGAGCACGTAGCCGACGACGACGAGCCCGAGCGCCACCGGCAGATAGACGAGGCCAAAGCTCGCCGCCGCCACCGCCGCGCCGAACAGGCCGATGGCGAGCCAGACCTTGTGGTTCTGGGTCACCGTGAGGCCACGGGCGGCGAGCGGCAGGCAGCCCAGCCATTCGGTCACGTCGGCCTCGCTGCCTTGCGGGACGAGCAGGAGCAGGATGTCGCCGGGGTGGACCACGGTCTTGCGGATCGCCGAGCGGGTCGGCTTGCCGCCACGCTGGATGCCGAGCAGCACCGCGCGCCTACGCCAGTTGAGCCCGATGGCCTGGGCGGTCTTGCCGGCGATCCGGGCGCCTTCGGGCACCACCACCTCGATCTTCGACAGACCCTCGCCCTCGGCGCGGAGCCGTTCGGCGCGGGTGCGGTCGGCGACATCGAGTTTCAGCGCGGCGCGGAACTCGTCGAGCGCCTCCGGGGTGGCTTCGATCACCAGCGCGTCCTGGGCGAGGAGTCGGGCGGTGCGCGCAGAGCCGTAGCGCCGCTGGCCGTCGCGCACCAGGCCGAGGATCGCGACGTCGTTTTTCTCGGCCTCGTCGTAGAGGTCCTGCACCCTCTGGCCGATCAGCTTCGAGCCTTCGGGCACCGCGAGTTCAGAGACGTAGTCGGAGTAGAGCTCCATCGGGTCGGGTTTGGCGCCGCCGCTTTCGGGGCGCGGGATCAGCCGCCAGCCGCCCAGCGCGACGAAGGCGATGCCGGCGATGGCGGTGAGCGCGCCCACGGGGGCGAAGTCGAACATGCGGAACGGCGCGCCGAGGCTGTCTTCGCGGATCGTCGAGATGATGATGTTGGGGGGCGTCCCGATCAGCGTGGCCATGCCGCCGAGGATGGTGGCAAAGGAGAGCGGCATCAGCGTGAGCCCGGGGGCGCGGCCCGCCTTGCGCGCGGTCTGGATGTCGACCGGCATGAGCAGGGCAAGGGCGGCGACGTTGTTCATGAAGGCCGACAGCGCGCCGCCGATCACCCCCATGATGGCAATATGGGCGCCGATGGCGCGGTTTGCGTCGATCAGGGTGCGGGTGATGAGAAAGACGGCCCCCGAGCGCACGAGGCCGGCCGAGACGATCAGGACGAGGGCGACGATCAGGGTGGCGGAATGGCCGAAACCGTCGAAGGCGTGCTCGGTCTCGACCGCACCGAGCACGACGGCGACCATCAGGGCCGAGAAGGCCACGAGATCGTAGCGGAACCTGCCCCAGAGCAGGAGGCCGAAGACGGCGGCGAAGATCGCGAACAGGGTGATCTGGTCGGAGGTCAGGGCGCTCATGGCCCAGGGATAGCGCGACCCGCCGGGTCAGGCAAAGAGAACCGGGATCAGCGTGGCGACGAGCAGGATCGCCATCGTGCCGTTGAAGACGGCAAGCCGGGTGCGGTTGGTGAGGAAGCGGCGGATCTGCTGACCGATCAGTACCCAGAGGCTGCCCGAGACGCTGTTGACCAGGAGAAAGGCGAAGGCGACGACGAGCACCGCCCAGAGGCTCTGGTCGGGGGCATAGGCGGCGATGCTGGTCAGTGCCATGGTCCAGCCCTTGGGGTTCACCCACTGGAAGGCGGAGGCCTGGAGGAAGGTGAGCGGACGCCCGGTGGCGGCGGCGCTTTCGGGCGGCGCGGCGCGGGCGATCTTCCAGGCGAGGTAGAGCAGATAGGCGACCGAGGCGATCTTGAGCGCGGTGCGCGCCTCGGGATAGCGGGTGAACATCGCGGCGAGGCCCAGGCCGACGAGGACCACCATCAGCGAAAAGCCCAGCACGACGCCCAGGAGATGCGGCACCGAGCGCGGGAAGCCGTAGTTGGTGCCCGAGGCCATCAGCATCAGGTTGTTGGGCCCAGGGGTGAAGCACATGATGGCGACGAAGCCGTAAAGGGCGAGGAGAAGATCAGGTGTCATGACGCAATGATTGCATGGACATGCTGCAATTTTCGGTCAATTATTGCTAAGGCAAGGGCTCATTGCGCAATGGAGTTCGGTAGTTGGATAGGATAGATCATAAAATATTGCGCGAATTGTCTCGCGACGGGCGGATCGCCAATACCCAGCTCGCCGAGCGGGTCGGGCTGTCGGCCTCGGCCTGCCTGCGCCGGGTGCAGGAGCTGGAACGGTCCGGGGTGATCGCCGGCTACCGGGCGATCCTGAACCCGGCGGCGATGGGGCGGGGGTTCGTGGCCTATCTGACCGTCGGGCTGTCGGACCATTCGAAGGAAGGGCAGGCGCGGTTCGAGCGCGCGGTGGCGGGGATGGACGAGGTGCGCGAGTGCCACAACATCACCGGGACGATCGAATACCTGCTCAGGGTCGAGACCGAAGACCTCGCCGCCTACAAGGCGTTCCACACCGACAAGATCGGCACCGTCGACGGGGTGCGCCAGCTCACCACCCATGTGGTGATGGACAGCCCGAAGGACGAAAGGGGCTGACGCTCCCGCCTGCGGCGGGCGGGCGCGGGGGCGCTGGCCCAAGCCGTGCTGGCTCGGGTGGCGAGAACGGCGGCCGAGCCCGATCTTGCGACCGATTCCAGACCCGACGGACCGAAGGATTCGTCGGACCACGCCTGCGCCGCTCGCCCCTTGGCAGGGGGTGAAAGCCCGGGCCACGCCCGCGTTGACCCGGCCGCCCCCCCCCCCTGGGTCGGGCGCGGCCCTCTTCGCTCGTCTCGTCGCGCCGTGACCACACGAAGCAGAACGACGGGGCGCCGCCCCGCACCCCGGAGTATTTGCGCCAAGATGAAGGGCGACCCAGGGGCGTGAGACTGATAGGCTGGTCGCATGGACAGGGACGAAACACGGACGGTTCTCGAACGGCTCGCCGCGGCGGTGCCAGGGCTGCAGGTGAAGGGCAAGGCGATGCCCTATCTCGCCGTGAACGGGAACATGTTCGCCTTCGCCGATCCCGAGGGTGCGCTGTGCCTGCGGTTTTCCGAGGCCGAGCGGGCGCAGCTGGCAGCCGAGTTCGGTACCGGGCCGGTCGAGCAATACGGTGCGGTGATGCGGGGCTACGTGGCCCTGCCGGAGGCGGTGATCGCGGATACCGCGCGGCTCCAAGCACTGTTCGCCGCCTGCCTCGACCATGCAAGGCAGCTCAAGCCCAAGCCCACCAAGCGCTGAGGCGCGCCCGTGCGGCCCCTTGCTCCCAAGGCCGGGCTTGCGATATAGCGGCGCGATACGCGTAACAAGCTCGGAGCATCCCATGGCCGGCCATTCCAAATGGGCGAACATCCAGCACCGCAAGGGGCGCCAGGACGCCGCGCGGTCGAAACTCTTCTCGAAGCTCGCCAAGGAGATCACCGTGGCGGCGAAGATGGGCGACCCCGACCCCGACAAGAACCCGCGCCTGCGCCTCGCGGTGAAGGAGGCGAAATCGCAATCCTGCCCGAAGGACGTGATCGACCGCGCGATC